>NZ_JASPGY010000006.1:0-197679 GCF_030229765.1 Corynebacterium nasorum
TCGCATCCTGGTCAAATTTTCTTGGCATATTCCAGATTTCCCATCTACTCAAACGGAACAAAACCTGGGACACTTCATCCCACAAGGTTTGTAGGGCTTGTGCGACAGCGTCCCATGCGGGTTTGAGTACGTTTTCCCACAGGGCTTGGATGCCGGTTACGAGTAGCTCCCAGCCCAGCTTAATGGCGTTAAATCCAGCCGTGAGAAGTGCTTTGAGAATATTGAATTGAATAACAATAGGCGTGATAAGTGCGGTGATGATGTAAGGAGCTACCTGTTGAATCACGCCCCATGCTTTCGCAAACCACTCGCCAATAGACGAAAATACAGGCTGAATCCACTCCCAGAAGCCGCGGAACGCGTCACCAATCTTCGACAAGATTTGATGCCCGACCTCGGTCTTTGTCAAAAAGAGTGTAATACCTGCAACGACAGCAGCAATAGCCGTGACAATAAGGCCAATTGGGTTCGTGTCAAAAATAGCCGCCAACAGTGCAGGCAAAGTACGCAGCCCAGTGAAGATGATGCGCCCGAACTTCATGATTCCGCCCAAAGCCTTACGGAATCCCATAAACCCTTTAATCGCAGGGCCCAACTTTGGCCCGAATGATGCGATAATGTCGCCGCCTGCCTTAAACGCCTTAAACCCGCGAGTAATCGGAGCAATGACCTTAGCCCACGTCATAAACCCACCAGCAGCCGCAGCAGCCAATCCTGGGTGCTTGGCCATCTGGTCGGTGAGTATCTCAACGGCCGGGACAACCACGGTAGAAATCAGCGGCGCGAGAGCATTTAACAGGTCGACAATAGCAGGAAGACTACCGATAGCAATAGAGCCCATGGCAGTGACGATGGAAGGCAGAATAGGTGCGATGGCGCTGAGAAGCTGGGCTACTGAACTGCCTAGTTGTTCAACTGCAGGCCATGCTTGGACTGCTAAATTCCCCATCGACGTGAACGAATTCATCACCGAATCAAAATCAATGTTCGAAATCGCGTCGAACATTTTCGGAATAACGTCATCAGCCAAATGGTCAAAAATCGGGGCAATCTTGTCTGAGAGCTGTCCAGCGAAAACACCAATCTGAGGAGTGATTCTCTCGAACCCATCCGACAGTGCATTGAAGACGGGAATCATGCCTTCGTAAAAGGGCTGAATGAATGCAGCAGTCACGTGAGACGCAAACGCTGCCATAGTGTCGAAGGAGCCTTTGAATGTTTCGCGTTGCTTCTGGGCAGCTCCGTCGAACATGTCGTTCATGGCGTCAGAAAAGTCCTCGAAAGAGACCTTACCTTCGCTAATCATGTCGGTGACTTCTTCTTTTGTCACTCCCATTTGGTCGGCAAGTTTTTGTTGCAGCCCGATTCCTCGGTCCATCAACTGGGCCATAACCTCACCGTCAACGTGGCCACGGGCAGCGACCTTCGACCAGATTGACCCCATCTCGCCCATGGACACGCCTGAGTGGGCGGCAGAGTCAGCGACTCGGCTGAGAGTATCTTGGAGGTCTTGGCCAGGTTTAATACCAGAGCTGAGCATGACGGAGGCAACCTGGGCGGTATCACCCATGAGGAAGGAGGTGCCCTCAATGGACTTATTGACATTGCCCATAATCTGGTCGATGTCTTTGCCCTTGTAGCCCAAACCCTCAAGGGCCTTTTCTGCCTTGTCAGTCGAAGCAAGGCGGTTAAACCCATCACTAAAAGCTTTACCCGCGCTGACACCAGCAGCGGCGGTGGTGGCTACAGCACCAGCTTTCATCGTCTTCTTCAGACCACTGGTGATTTTGCCACCCATCTTCTCACCCCACGAGCCAGAAGGGCTGACCACAGCCTTATCAATCTGCTTGCGTACCTGGGAAAAATCTCCCATTTTCGGCACGATACTGACCCAGCCGGTACCAACATCGAAGTTTGCACCCATGCTTAACCCCCGTCAATGCCAGGCCAGTCATCGCCCAGCCATTCATCCATTTCTTGCTTGGTAAGTCCCTCTGCCTGTATTCCAGCAGTTTCGGTTTTCTTGTCGTCGACTCCGGGGCGGGGAATAGGCTTAGGCTTTTGCCCCTTACCTCCCCAAGCACTCATCGCCTGCTGGTCAGCAATATGCGCCAGGAGTTGATTGGTAAGGTTCCATTCCCAATCCTTCTTTTGTGCATTGCGCACCAGCGCCGAGTCTGGGCCAGCGGTGGCAATCAGAGCGATGGCATCATTCCACGTGGCGCGGTCTGTGCCGTCGTTTATCCACCGCCAGCGTATACCGGCTTCGATGAGTTCCCTTTCGACTGCCATAGCGAATCGGGTGTCGGAGTCTACAGCGTCGATGAGGGAGACGATTTCGCTAAGGCTAGCTTTTGTCGCCGCCTTCGCTCCAGTCCTGCATGAAGGTGTTGAATTCGTCCATGCGCATGTTGTCGATGGCATCGAGGGTGCCGTCGTCGGATTTGTCGGCGGCGCGCTCGAGAATCATCCAGGAGAAGTCTTCATCGTCGAGGCCGTCTCGCTTGGCGCGGCGGCGGTCGCCGACGGTGATGATGGAGTCAATTGGCGGCAGAGTGATGTCGTCGCCGTTAGTGGTGGTGTAGTTAAACCAATCGTTGGTTGGCATAGTGTTTTTCTTGGCGTTCTTCCTTGCAGCCATATGAAACAATTCCCCCGTTTAGAACGTGTTTATGATTTTACGGTGTCCCCGTGGCCCTATATCCCCTGAATAGGCGCCATGAAAACCCATACACTCTATATTAGCAGCACTAGTGTGCTATTTTTTAAGGACCAAAGTTGGCTAGCAGCCAGCCCATCCCTGCGGCAACAGAAACAATCGTGAGAATAATCAAACCGATAATTGGGATAAAGGAATACAGGTACACAAGCACGATTGCTACCGCAAGGCCAGTTGACGCCATGAAACCAGTAACAGCCCCTGCAACATTGAGGACAACCACTAAAGCCACGAGGCCAATAGATACTGCAGCCACAACCGCTAACTGACCGATAATCCACAGTCGCAGTAGACGCCCCACCGGCGAATTCCGGGTCAGAAGGTTGAAAATATCCAACGGAATACCCACCAGTGGAAATGCAATCGTATTGACTACGCGTAGGTAAATCGGCACAAGGCTCAACGTGACAATGAGACCGGCTACAGCAATAAAAGTGACAGTCACGATGCCGGCAATCACCACTCCTGTCACACGGTTGAACAGTGTCAGCGCCAGCGAGCCCAAAACAACGCCCAAGAGGCCCACAACCACGGTGAATACCGCAATAGACGAGATAAGGTCTATGGTCCGAATCGTATGCGAGATACTAGCAATCGCGACAATGAGCAAAGAAGCCGATAAAATCAACACAGCCCACACAAGGATAGGCGCCGCTGCAACAAGACCAGCCACACGAAGACGCCTAAACAGTCGCCTACCAACACGCACCGGAGTACCAGCCGCAATAAATGCGAAAGCGCCAGCCAGAACAAGCCCAGACACCGCCGTGAGCAGTGCAGCCAACGGGGCTAGAAGTACTCGAGGGTGCGTTGCGACCATGCTCAGAAACGTCGCCACCGACAAGAACAAAATAATGGCACCGGCAACACCTGGCACAATCGTCAAAGCCGCCGCAGAAAACGTCACCGCAATCGTCAACAGTGACACCTTGGCTAATATCCTCCACGGCTTCGCCAACTTCCGCGAAACAAGAAGCAATGGAACGCCCACGAACACAGTAACTACAGCAGAAATCATCAACCCCAATGCGAGCCGCTCGAGCTTTTGAGCCTTCATCCACGGGAATGCCCCGGCGATGACCGCGGCGTCGAGCAGTAGGCGGCGCACACTACGGGCCGTGACTAAAGCAACGATAACAGCGGATATAACGGTGGCTATGCTGCTGAGCGCAAATTTAGGCCACCTCTTCAAACGCTGACCAATCCAAGTCAAAGTAACAAGCGCGACTATAAGAAAACGGTGATGAATACCCAACACAACGGCGGCAGGGGTAAGCAACCGCGCCGCAATGACAGGAACCTTCCACCCCATCCATCGCGCCGCAGCAATAACACTCGACCCGAGAATACCTACCACAAGCGGGAGAATAGGGCGGAGAATACGCCCAATAATTCCCCGCGTACGAGCGACGACATGCGCTAGCGCGACTCCCAACGTAGTGACAGTGTCAATGCCGAAAGCATCCAAGAAAGTCCACGGAAGGACAATAGGAGTCAGTAGGTGGCGAAGTACACGTTGAGGCTTAGCCACTATATAGCCCACGAGCATGATTACTAACTGGGCGATGCCCAAATTTCCTGCACCGCCAGCGACGAGCCAAATCTGATTCGTTGCCGGATTCGCTGGTCCGCCAGCCGCAGCCCACGCGGCCCATGCTGCTGCGGACACGCTAGCAAAGATTACCAAAAGCCCCCAGGCAACAACTTGTACGCTGATGCTGTAAAAATTCCACTTCAGCAAGAAAACATTTATGGACAGGGGAATCAACACGCGATACAGCAGGCCTCTGTACGGCAAAAACAGTGCAGGAAGCGTCAACAACGCCACTATCAGTACTACTGCAGAGATTAGGCTAACCACAGTGGTGCCTACAGCACGCACTGGATATAAAAGCCGCGTTGGCGATGCAAAAAGGGGAATAAAGCCTACAGAAGCCACAGAGCGCACTACCCGCACACCTTGAAACACTAGCCGGACAACCCATGGCCCGACGGCAGCAAAAACACCAGTAGCCATAAACACAACGCCAATAAGCATCACGCCGACAGTAATCGCGCGTAAAAGCAACTGGCCCGCACCAAACAGACCCGTGACCAGCAAGGACAGCTGATGGGCGACAAACGCCGCCACAGTAGCACCCACTGTGGCCAAGGCTGCAGCTACCGCAGCAACAGCAGAAACAACCGGCGGCGCCAAAACGGGAAGAAGCAAAAGCGTCGCTACAGCCATTGCCAAAAGCGACACAGCAACCACAGCCCCTAACGCCAGAATGACAGGCGCGACAGCTTTCTTCAGCAACGGAAACGCCGCTACATTCGACGCCACCCACGCCACAGAAGCCACATAAAAAATAATCGACGCCGGAATAGCAACAAGCGCCGTAACAAACGCCGTTACCCCAGACCCGGCCACCGGCAACAAGGCCCTCACCGTGGTAAACATCAAAAACAGTGCAGCCAGCACAAAACGCACTAATGGTCGAATAACAGTAACCGCCGCACGAAGCTGCTTACCCGCCAAGCGAGCCGTCACCAAAGACCGAAATACCAAAACCTGAACAATCGGCAACGACACCGCAACCGCAGTAACAACCGGAGGAACCGTATCCAACCTGAACCGCAACAACCGCAGCAACGACACGACGATACTAATCCCAACAAACGGGACGAAAACCCCACCAATAATGACCGTGCGCACCAAATTCAACAACAATGACCGGCCAGAAAGAGTAGAGCTACGAATCATCAAAAAGATAATGAGCCCCACAACAGTAGAAGCAAACAACGCCACAATGACGAACGTCGTCACGGCAATAGCGACCGCAACAACCGCTTTCTCCACACCGGTCAAACGCAGAGGCTGCGTGACCCGCAGTAAAATACGAGCCTTCGTCACCACCATCAGAACGATTGCAGCTAATGCTGCGAGATGAGCTAAAGCCCATCCTGCAGCCACAAACAGAACAATGGACTTCAATGTAACCGGCACTGCGCCAGCGATAACAACAAGTGGGAAATCCAAAATGATGAACTTCGCACCATTGACCACAGACCAAAAAATAAACAACGCCGCCAACGGATGCCCAGTCAACAAGGCAATCACAATCAAATCCGCCGCCCACGGCAAAAGCACACCACCTAAGCCGAAGCCGAAAAACTCCAAAACCACGACCAGCATGCCCAACAACAAACCTAGCGTTGCCAAACCAACCGGAACTGCAAGGAACGGTTGACCAAACACTGCCAACACCACAGTCAGCGCAAACCCCGCCAACAAAGCCATCACCGGCACAGCAAGCATCACGCCCACCAGAATCAAATCCTGCGTCGACAACTCAGCGATAGCCTTATTCACACCATCAAGAAACGCATCCCACGCCCCAGTAAGCTGCGGAATCATCTGCCCCAAATTCAAAGCATTCAGCGCAGCAATCCAACCCTGACCAATATCATTAGCTACCGCGCTAGCCAGCAGACCAACATCGTTAGCCAAAGCAGCAGGATTATTCCAGTCCGTTAAAAACCGGTTTGCAATATCACCATACTGGGCAGGGTCCAACGAACCCACAAACGCATTCCATGCCTTGACAAGCTTCGACGGGTTAAAAACATCCCAATTATCCCGAACAATATCGATGACCGATTCCCACAAACGCTGCGCCGCACGATAAAGGTCACTGCCCGCACGAGCAATATCAGACAGAATTTCTCCTGATGCCATTCGCTTAATGAAATCACCAGAAATCTCATCCCAGCGGCGCATCGCATCACGAATGAACTCATTAACGTCGGTGATGTTCTGCCTGTTCAAAAAGCCACGCAGTGCGTCACCAACCATCTTTCCAACATCGCCAGACATCTGTCCTAATCGCCCAGCCCACGCACGAATAGGCCCAGCCCACTGTGCGAAACCAGCAGACTCCACCAGATCGGCCAAAGCATCACCCAACGCGGGGAAATTCACCGACGCAATCGCATTATCAATCAGATGGTCAACATCCCCACGCATAATGGCGTCAAGCCAATCCTGCCAATTCGCCCCAGCCGTCGACAGGAAATCACCAATAGCCTGCTGCACATCACCGTTGGCCAGGCCGGTAATCAGACCGCCGATACCAACACTCGACCACAGTGTGGCAATCTTCTTCAACGCATGTGCCACCGACTTACTACGACGCCGCAGCCATGACATCGCATGGTCAAACGCAGCGCGAAAGTTATCTAAGTTGGCGCCACTAATAAGGTCCCGCGGAGCCCAATCCGCAATGATGCGCAGCAACTCCGAATCAGTCATATCGGCGACCGTGTGCTCCACACGATTAATCAGCTGGTCCACCGCATCCAACAACGACCGCTCAGAAATACGAGAAATAATATCCAAAGCAGTAGATACATTCACCCGAATCGCGCCAAGATTCGTCAACCTGCCATCGCCAGTAATATAGTCCACCCACTCGCGAACCTTGCCAGCAAACGCAAAATCCGGGCCTACGTTTCCACGTGAAGAAGGTTCCTCCGGGCCCCTATCTATCAGGCGGTACAAGCACACACCATTAGAATCCGGTGTGCACGACAACGTCACCACACTGCCTGCCAACTCGGCCCGGTTAAACGCCTGCGAATCAATCGACGTAACCACCGCACGCGGAACAAACAAACGCACACGCTGCCCATCAGCCGCCAACAAATCAAAATTCAACGACCGATAAGGAAGCGCCCCATCAAGGCGTTCCTCAACCCTCACACGCGAAGAATCAAACAACTCTTTGACGCCACCATCGGGATGAGTCAACCGCATCACCGCCGAATTCCCCAACTCCATAAACGACACCGACAGGCTCACCCCATCCGGCGAGGAGACAGTACTCATCGACAAACCAGACCACGACTTCGACTCCTCAGCATCCACCGACGTATCCACCGACACCCCATCAGCAGACACATAACCAGCAGGGGTCATCCCGGCTCCCGGAAGCCGACGCAATGGCTCACTCGCCGATAAAGGCACCGCAAAAGGACTCGACACCGGCTGGCCAATCCAAGCACCACCACCGGCCGAAATATTCGGCACACCATGGACAAGATTCCCCCGATTACGCATAAAACCCCCAAAATAGCGTCACAATACAACCCCTAGTATAAAACACAGCAGCTAAGCACCTATGCCAATCACCGTGCCCTACGAACCAAGCACCTATAATCCCGATATGGCCCCCACCACATTCGACCGCACCACCATTCGCCACAACCTCACCGAATTCAAACTTCGGTGGCTTGCCCACATTGAGCAGTGGAAGGCGGAAAACCGTCCCGCGACCGAGTCGAGTCACGACCAACAATTCTGGGGCGACCTACTCGACTGCTTCGGTGTCAACGCCCGCGATTTGTACCTGTACCAACGCAGTGCAAAACGCGCCTCAACCGGGCGCACCGGCAAGATTGACATGTTCATGCCGGGCAAAGTCATAGGCGAGGCCAAGTCCCTCGGCGTCTCGCTCGATGACGCTTATGCCCAAGCTTTGGATTATTTGCTGGGCGGTACTATCGCGAACTCGCACATGCCGGCCTATGTAATCTGTTCCAACTTCGAGACCCTGCGGGTGACCCGCCTAAACCGCACCTATGTCGGCGATAGCGCAGACTGGGATATTACGTTTCCCCTAGAGGAGATTGACGAGCACGTCGACCAGCTTGCTTTCCTCGCCGACTACGAAACCACCGCCTACCGGGAAGAAGAAAAGGCCTCCCTGGAAGCCTCCCGGTTAATGGTTGAGTTGTTCCGCGCCATGAACGGCGACGATGTAGACGAAGCCGTCGGTGATGACGCGCCCACCACGCCGGAGGAAGAAGACGAGCGCGTCATGCGCACCTCTATCTACCTCACCCGTATCCTCTTCCTGCTCTTCGGCGACGACGCAGGACTCTGGGATACCCCGCACCTATTTGCCGACTTTGTGCGCAATGAAACCACCCCGGAGTCTCTCGGCCCGCAGCTCAATGAGCTATTTAGCGTTCTCAATACCGCCCCGGAAAAGCGGCCTAAGCGTTTGCCGGCAACGTTGGCGAAATTCCCGTATGTCAACGGTGCTTTGTTTGCTGAGCCGTTGGCCTCGGAGTACTTCGACTACCAGATGCGTAAAGCTCTGCTTGCTGCCTGTGACTTCGATTGGTCGACTATCGACGTCTCTGTCTTTGGCTCCTTGTTCCAGTTGGTTAAGTCGAAGGAGGCTCGCCGCAGCGACGGCGAACACTACACGTCTAAGGCCAACATCATGAAGACCATCGGCCCGCTTTTCCTAGACGAGCTTCGAGCTGAGGCGGACAAGTTGGTGTCTTCTCCGTCGACGTCGGTGGCCGCATTAGAGCGCTTCCGTGACTCTTTGGCCGAGCTGGTCTTTTGCGACCCGGCCTGTGGTTCCGGCAACTTCCTACTTCTGGCGTATCGGGAATTGCGCCGGATTGAAACAGACATCATTGTCGCTATCCGCCAACGCCGCGGTGAAACCGGAATGTCTCTCAATATCGAGTGGGAACAAAAACTCTCCATTGGCCAGTTCTACGGCTTCGAACTCAACTGGTGGCCTGCCAAGATTGCCGAGACCGCCATGTTTTTGGTTGACCACCAAGCAAATAAAGAACTTGCGAACGCGGTAGGCAGACCTCCTGAACGGTTGCCGATTAAGATTACTGCTCACATTTACCACGGCAACGCCCTGCAGCTTGATTGGGCGGATATACTTCCGGTTTCTGCTACCAAGACCTATGTCTTCGGCAACCCACCGTTTTTGGGGCATGCGACGAGAACTGCTGAACAAGCTCAAGAACTCCGAGACTTGTGGGGCACTAAGGATATATCACGCTTGGACTACGTCACGGGCTGGCATGCGAAGTGCTTGGACTTCTTTGAGTCCCGAGAAGGTCGTTTTGCGTTTGTCACCACCAATTCAATTACTCAAGGCGATCAAGTGCCACGGCTGTTTGGACCTATCTTCAAAGCAGGGTGGCGTATTCGTTTCGCCCACCGCACGTTTGCTTGGGACTCTGAGGCACCCGGTAAAGCTGCTGTCCACTGCGTCATTGTTGGCTTCGATAAGGAGAGTCAACCACGTCCAGGTCTGTGGGATTATCCCGATGTAAAGGGCAAGCCAGTCTCAGTGGAAGTAGGCCAGGGGATTAATGGCTATCTAGTAGACGGCCCTAACGTGCTCGTGGAGAAATCCAAAGCGCCCATCTCGCTTGTAGTTACTCCCGCAGTCTTCGGAAATATGGCCCGAGATGGCGGCAACCTGCTAGTTGAGGTCGACGAATACAACGAGGTTATGAGTGACCCAATAGCGGCGAAGTATGTTCGACCTTTCCGGGGCAGTAGAGAGCTCATGAACGGCTTAGACCGGTGGTGTCTATGGCTGGTAGATGTAGCACCGTCAGACATTGCCCAGAGTCCAGTACTGAAAAAGCGCCTAGAAGCAGTTAAAGCCTTCCGCGCCGACAGTAAAGCAGCAAGTACACGGAAAATGGCTGAGACTCCACACTTATTCGGCCAGCGGTCGCAACCAAGTACTGATTACCTCTGCCTGCCGAAAGTAGTAAGCGAACGCCGTTCTTATTTCACCGTACAAAGGTATCCATCAAATGTAATTGCATCTGATCTAGTGTTCCATGCTCAAGATCCTGACGGACTGCAATTTTCTCTAGCATCGTCGTCAATGTTCATCACATGGCAGAAGACCATTGGAGGCAGACTGGAGTCTCGAATTCGCTTTGCAAATACTCTGACGTGGAATACTTTCCCTGTGCCAGAACTCGACAAGAAGACACGGCAGCGCATTATTAACGCGGGCAAGAAGGTGCTCGATGCCCGCGCGCTGCACCCAGAACGCTCACTGGCCGAGCACTACAACCCCCTTGCAATGTCCCCGGAGTTGGTTAAGGCTCACGATGCACTTGACCGAGAAGTAGACAAAGCCTTTGGCGCTCCACGCAAACTTACTACCGAGCGCCAGCGCCAAGAACTACTGTTTGTTAGCTACGCCGAGTTAACCAAGAAGAAAGGGGACGAAGGATAAACCCTCGCCCCCCTCGTCTCCATGGATTTCCTTACACGGTCAGCGCACCTACAGCTAGGTACGCGACCACAATTAATGCTACCGCGTCGCCGATAAGAACGCCCGGCTTCAGCGCCAGCGGAGTCAGTACGGTCTTCAGAACGCGCCAGTTTGCAAACAGCCCAGCGGCCAAAGTCTCCACACCACGCAGACCCAAACCACGAACCGGAAGATGTCCCAGCTGCGGGATACGCGACAGCAAGAACACGTTGAAGAGGATGCGGCCGATGTTCAGCCCGTTGAGAATCTTCAACAGGTTATTGCCACGTACCGCAACGCGAATCGGGCTAGACAGGACAAGGAAGTCCACCGCGGCGCGAACAGCCTTGACCACGGTCTTAGTGTTAAACGCTGTCAGCGAGTTAATAAGCACCTCGTTAAAGACGTGCAGCAGCGCCTGACGTACCTCATGGTGATTAAACATCTGCAGCGCAACAACAATAAACGGAAGCTTCTTTGCTGCCTTAAACTGCGCGATAACCGGAGCAGCCAGAAGGCCCTTACCCGCGGTAAACAAGCCCTTGCCAATCGCAGCCTTCACCGCCACGCCCAAATCAACAATGCTCTTAACCGCCTCAGCGCCCTGGGCAACAACAGAGCCCGCTGCCAAAGCCACAGCCAGCAAAGGAGACAATCCCTCAGCAGCCTTCACAGCCTTGCGCACAGCCTCATCAGCGCCCAAGGAAGCCAACTCGCCAATGAGCTTGCCACCACGCCCGGTGACAGCGTCAAAGTGCTTCGCCAGCTCATCAAGCTCATCCTGTCGCAGCTCAGCCAAAGCCTCCAACACATGGCCAGGCAGTGCACCACCAGGCAGCTTCTTAACCACCTGTGCAATCGGTGCCGAAGCATTCAGCGTATCCAACGCCTCAGCAAAGTCACGGGCAACAGAACGAATCTCAGAAAGGTCAGAGACCTTCTCCAGACCAAGATCCTTCAGCTGGCCCTCAAGCCCATCAACGAGCTCATCAGCCGCGGACTTAAAGTCGGCAACCTTCTTCAGCGGGTCCGGCTCATGAATAGCGGTATCGATATTCGCCTTGAGGGTATCCAGGACTTCCTGGCCGGTTTCAGCTTCATCCACCAGGGTAGAAATAGCCTTTTCAACTTCACTGCGAGTATCGTCACCCAGGTTCAGCAGTGCGCTAGAAGCCTGGGTGAGTGCGTCTGCCATTTCGTGTGGAATAACGCCGGCCGACTCGAGGCGGTCCACGAGGTGGGTGGGGTTGAATTCGCCGTAGTTATCGCGGTCAGTGTACTTGTATTCCATTACTTTTCCTCCTTGGTGTCCTCGTTGAATGCGCGCAGAATGTTGATGAGGGCAGCACCGATTGGCTGGGCGGAGGAACCAATGCCGGTGACCAAGTCCGTGAGCTTCTTGCGGTCAGTCTCGGGAAGAGCGTCAAACTTGCCTACTAGTTCTGGGAAGCCATCGCCCGGGGTGATTCCGTCGAACAGCTTCTTAGCGTAAGAAGAACCAACGAAATCATCCACAGCGGAACCGACCTTGCCGGCGTGGTCTGCGAGTTCCTTCACATGTTCTGCGGCCTTGTCGGGGAGAGCTTCAGCATCGCCGAACTGTTCGGCCACGAGGTCATGCAGGCGAGTCTGTGCGTCTTCGATGCCCTTGATAGCTGAAGGAACGCCAGTGCCAGGGAAGACCAATGGTCCGCCGAGAATCTGCTTAAGGTCATCGGCAAGGGTCTTGGCGTCCTTGACAGTGCGCCCCAGCATGGAGACCTGCTGCGGAATGGATTCGGAAATCTTGTCGATGATGGTATTGAAATTAGAGAACATGCCGGTGAGAGAATCAGCAGTGTCCTTTTCCACGCCGCCTTCCTGCTGCAGGTCGCGGATGGAGTTAGTGATCTGAGAAAGCAGGCTGTCGTTGTTGGCCATGAAATATTCCCCCAAAATGTAGTGTTTGAAATTACCCGAATAGGTGAGTGTTTAGATGATGCCGCCGGTTAGGTCATCAATGGTTTGACGTCCGCCGGAGCCGGTAAGCAGGTCTACAACTGCTTGGGCCCAACGGTTGTGACGATTCAGCGGAGTAAACGGTAGTGCTTCCACGTCCTTAATCAGCGTGGCGGCGTCTTTGCCTTCCAACAGGTCGGAAATCAGCTGCAGCAAATCGTCCACACCGTCAAGCGGCGCCAGGTGCGTAGTGAGCTTTTCGATGAAATCAAGGTTCAATCCGCCCTTACCGTCAATGAGCGAATAGAAAAGACCCGCAACCAAATCCGGCGAAATTGGCATACCATCGAGGGCATTACGGACAATGTCTTCAACTTCTGCCAGGGATACAACCGGCAGCCCATCATCTGGGAAGCGGTCATCGTCATCCTTCTTGACGTTGCGGCGGTCGATGTAGGTGTAGAGGTTGTTTCCCTTTTCATCCGGGAAGCACTCAATCGTGGCGTCGAAGCCTACGACCTCACCTCGCGAGAACACCTGGTCGTCGAGCTCGGTGACGCGACCATTCGGGATGAACAAGCGTCCCTTCAGGTCTTCGCCGCCGTGAATGTCAAAGATGAATGAGCGGTACGGAGTTTCCGTAGCGTTGTCAATCATCTGGACTGCTCGTCCATCATGACGGGAACGGAAGTTGCCTTCGCCCATTACGGCGGTAGCAACGTGAGAATTGACAATCTCGTGGAACTTGCACTTGATTTGCACCGAGTGGTTGGACTGCAACACTGCCATGGTGTCACCATTCCAGTCCACAACCTTTTCGGTATCACGGTCGACAGTCTTGGTTAGTCCGTCCTCGCTGATGTAGCCAGCTGGGCTGAACTTGTTGACAGTTGGTAGTGCAGCCACCCTGACAGACGCAGAGTGTGGTGTCTGTAGCGGGTTGATGCCCGCCATGCCAATCCATGCGGCGCCGCCGCTTTTGACCTCGGGCGCGCCGACAACAATGTTTTGTCGCATACGTGACATGCGAATTCCCCCAAATTTTTTACCCCGAGTAACCACCCCAAGCAGGGCAGTTACCACATACTATACATGAAAAATACTTAACTTAACGCTGTCCACAATGTGCCACCAGCCTGCCACCGCACCGCAGATGGCCTATCTGGGTCAGGGAAAATATACGGGTCGGTATCAGTATCCCAATCCAAAATATCCCCCTCAGCACGGTAAGAAACCTCCATACCCTCCAGACAGGCGGACAGTAAGTCCACGCAGTACTCATCGCCGGCGCCGTAGACTTGCAGCATGATGCGAGTGCGGTCCGTAACCGGTGTCTCTCGGTCAGGAGCAGCAGCATCAACCCGAACCATAGGACCAACAAACCCATCCGGAACCTTGGTAGCCACATGCACTCCGTCGAACTCGGAGCCTTTAAGCCACCGCTTTAAGCATGAGACAACAATCGCAGATGGATGCCGCATTATTTAATCTCCCTTCTTCGGTGACTTCGACGCGACCGGGTAGGCGCCTACAGCCTTTTGCAAAGCATTATGCTTCTTCTCGTGACCGTAGGCCTCCCAGTCATACGGAGTCGGCACGATAAGCGCACGCCACCTACGATGACCAGGTTCCGCTTCCTTGACGACGTAGTGCTCGCCGACCTTCGACCGGAACTCCTCGGCTTTGTTATCAACCAGTTGCTTAGTTTCCGATGATTCCTTGAGCACGCGATTAAAAAACTGGTGATTCATCTTGAACTTAAAGTTGTCAGCCACGCTCTACCCCCTCAAAAATACGCAGCTTATACTCCGCCAAGCCCGGGTCCCACCACGGCCCATGCGTGAAATCATGACCGCCATCGGCAACCACGAAATCCACACCACCGAGTTGAACTAAATCACCGGCATGCACATCACCTGGAAGCACAAACAACGCACCGGCCCAATCCACGCGCCGAATATCCTTATCATCCGGACCAGATTCCGGGGAATCGCTAATAGACCAACCAGCAGCCCGAATATTCTTTGGCTTACCCCACCTAGTTGCTGGATTACCGAAAGAATCTTCCCCCGAGTCCTCACGACGGCGAACCTGCACAGTGTAGGGGAGTGGGTACCCCGACTTAGTAGAGTGAGACCGTGAACGCGCCACGACGACCACCCCTAACCGAGCGCAGCATACGTTTATCCTCAGCCGTTAAGAAAACGCCGCCAGCATTCGAATTCGACCCGAAACTCTGACTCGTAGAAAACGGCCCAGCAGTAAACGACTGAGACTCAGCACCCACAGGAGCAGACGACAAGCCACGAGAGACAGCGCGGGCAGCCACACGAGCACACACCACACGAACCGCCGCCGGAACTGACTCATCAAAATGCTTACCCAAATAAGCATCAATAGCAACCATAGCTTCATCAACCAGCGCCGAAATAAGACGTTTATCGTCTTTATCCGCCTCAATGGTTAAACGGTCAGTAACGTCGTCAATCGTGCAGTACGTGTCCACGTGAACCCCCAAACTGGACTACTTAGCGCTACGGCCAGCCTTCTTCGTCGAACCAGGCTTAACCACGTGAGCAACCATGGCCATATTCGGATTCGTCAGAATCGGCTGAACAGCACAATTAGCACGAACCCAATAAGCCATCGGGTCGTTCTCACGCCAAGCGCCCACCGCAATCTGACCAGCGCCAGATAGGTTGTACTCCGGAGAGTGCATCTCCACCGTCTGGCCCCACACGGTATAGCCCAGCAGACCAGACTGAGTCTCCGGCGGCAGGAAGTACAGCGTATTCTCATCGAGAATTCGGCGCGCAGCCTTACCATCACGCACAGAACGAGAATACGACGTAATGCCCGGAAGTCCCTGGTCCTGCAGCACAGCGTTAATAGCGCCGGAGGAGACTCGAGCCAGCTCGCCGGTGGTATTCGCCGCATCGCGGAACTGCTTATTCGTCTGCAGCTTCTGGATAACCTTCGGCGAGGCAATAATGGTGCCCGGCTTGGTACCGTTGGCATCCTCATAGGCCATAGCCCACGAGATGATGTCTTCCAGGGCTCCGGAGTCCTGGTCATCCCAGTGCTTCTTCGGGGTGACCTCGAATTCCTCATCGCGGCCAATGCCGGCGTCGACGATGGCGCCATTTTCGATATAGCGGACACGGCCGGTGGTGAGAACGTCACCGCGGGCGACCTCGACGCGGTTAGCAACTGCGCGGACAACCGTCTCGGTGGCCTTGGTCATGTCATCTTCCTGGAAGCGAGAATCATCCTGGTGGAAGCTACGCAGCTGGTCCATCTCGTTGATGCGGACCTTCTGACCAATCAGAGGCATCTGCATCATGGCCTTCTGGCCGCCACCCATGGAGCCAATCGGCGTCTCAGCGTCTGCAGAGCGCACCTCAGCCAGGCGTCCGGTGTCCTGCTCGGTCATCCAGCTGAAGAACATATCGTTTATCAACTGGTCTGGGAAGTAAGCAGACAGGGAACCACCGGCGGCCTGCAGGTCGTTCAGGTAGTGGTTTGCGTAGATAGTCAGGTCCTCAGGCGAGAGGACCTCGTTCCAAATTTGCGTAGAACCCATGATTAATCCTCCCGTACGTCGCCGATGGCATCGAAGTTGGTGGAGCCATCCTCATTCCACAAGGAACCGTGCGGTTCGTGCACGAATGTGAACTCTGCATGGTCGCAATCTGCGATGTTCACGCGGTTGTTGGAATCCGGAAGGCGGTCAATGCGAACACGGCCGTGCCAGACAATCGGCACAACCTCGCCTGGATTGTTGTCCTGGTCCGTCAGCAGAAACCCATCCACGGACTGCGTCTTTGACGTCACTGGCACCCAGTAGTCGCCTTCGCGGTGCAAGGCGGTGCCAGAGGGCAGGACGGACGTGCGAATATGGGTAGTCTTCTCGCCCAGCGTGCCGGTTTCGGCGTTATCTACTGCGTGGCGAGAGCCCAGCCACGACAGGTCGCTGGGAGAGTAACGGTCAAATTCTGGCCGAAAGTGCATAATATCCCCCGATGATGTGATGAATGCGGACTACGCCCCCTGGCGCTTTTTACGCCTTTGCCACAGCTCCTCACCCCGAGAAATGCCCTGATTAGGTGATTCCCAGGTAAGCCGCGACGATGTAGGGGCGGCGGGGGAGTGCTTACCGATGAGGTCTTTAATCGTGGATTCAAAATCGTCATCGTCAGCGTCGAGCTTATCGACAGCTGCGCAGAAGCTTTTCGAATCGAATAGTTGCTCTACGTCGCCGCCGAGTTCCGCGATGTGGATAATCAAA
The DNA here is from genome assembly GCF_030229765.1 of Corynebacterium nasorum. NCBI lineage: Bacteria > Bacillati > Actinomycetota > Actinomycetes > Mycobacteriales > Corynebacteriaceae > Corynebacterium > Corynebacterium nasorum. The sequence goes on from NZ_JASPGY010000006.1 coordinate 17,030, forward strand.
TCACGATTGTGCTGAGCATCTTCAACTTGCCTATGGGCCGTAGAGAGCTCGGATTGTAGGTCTTTAATCGTGGATTCGAGTTTCTCTTTATCCGCGGTAAGCTGCTCAACTTGCGCTAACGATTTTTCCGCCCGGGTTTCCCACGTGCGAGAGTGGGACCGCATGTCCTCGTACTTTTTACGGTAGTCGGGTGGTGCGGTTTCGGATTCAGCCTTTGCGGCGTTGGTGGCAGCATCCACGCTGGTGGTGTCCTTTTCGGACTTGTCAGTGCGTGCGTCCTCGTGCGGCACAGTCTCCCCCTAAATGTTCAGTTTGTGGACTACGGCCTCATTCATCCCTTCCGGATACAAACCGTAACCACCCAAAATAATAGCACACGTGTTCATTTGCTCAGGTCGCCCACCTGGCGCATAGCCTTCAGCACAGCATCCGGATTCGTGCTGTCAACTTCTTCCAGGGCTTTTTTATAAATCTTTTGCGCTCTAATCGTCGATTCTGGAAGCTCAACATGGCCGCGTTTACGGCATATCACAAGGCACCGGCAATGGTCATGAAAGTGAGCACCGGAATACCCACCACCAGCAGTAGACCGGGACGTGTAATCAAAACCGCGAGAGGCCAAAAGGGTGCAAAACGCACATGCCCCAGGATGCGCAACGCGAGCCCACGAACCCCCGCCTTTCCACGCCGTATGCTCAGTGTTTTTACGCTGCCTGGAATACAATTCATCAGCGACGATAAACCCCATCGAATTCAACGTGCGATTGTAACCTTGCTCCTCAAAAAACAGCGGTGCGAAATCATGTGCCATCCGGGCTTCAACCTGCTGGGAATCCACTCGCTGAGGTTTCCATTCCACCGGCCGCATTCCCATGTAGTCTTCCTGTTCTTCTAGCCACGCCATTGTGGCGTCGGAGACGGCGGTGCCGTAGGAGTCGATGGTTTCGCGCACCATTTGCCGGAGGAGTTCTTTTTGTCGGTAAGGGTCCGCCGTCAAGTCCGGTATCACGAGGGCGCGTGAGTTAAGGTCGGTAATGGCCTGGCGGGCGATGGAGTCGACGACGGGTGTGATTGAGGACCAAGGCCGTTGTGGGTCTACCGCGTTCATCTAGCGTTCCTGCCTGGCGTCGTCGCTGGCGTTTTCACGCGGTGACGGTGCCACCTGGTCGGAGTTTTGGCGTGGCGATTCGGTATTTTCTTGGTCTTGAGGTGTCGAGGCCTGTAGCACCTTTGCCAGTTGTGATAGGCGTTTACTGCGGTTTTCCTGCTCGATTTGGAGTCGGTCGGCGGCTGAAAAATGCAGGTTCTTCAGCAGTACTTCGGAATCAGGTGCGAGTACTCCAGAAGTCAGTAGCTTTAGAGCCCAATCAGCATCAGCGGCCTTGGACGCAGTAGCCGGGTCACGCCAATCCACCTCGAGCCCGTCGACGAGGTCCTCAATGTCAACGTCCTGGTCAAGGTCGGACACCTGCACCAGTACACGGGCCAGCTCCAGCAAATCCGGATTCATTAACTCCGTCTTAATTTCAGATGCGCGAATCAGTTGCTCTTTCCACACGCGAATCGAGTCACCCGAGGGCGGATTTTCCGTCATGAAACCAAAATACTGTGCAGGAATCTTCGACTCAGAAGCAATCAACTGAGAATAGGCACGTACCTGCTCGATAAATGGAGTAGGAGGAGACGACGCGAATTGTCCGACGCTGGGCTGCTTGGGGTCGTCCTCATCGCCGTTGATGACAAGCATTTTGCCGATAGAGGTACGCCAGCCCATTTCAACACGGTCAAACTCCGTCATGCCTTCCGGGTCGTATCCGAAGTCCTCGGGTGAGGCGCCGGTAGCCCAGCGTTGAGGAGAAGCATAAAACTCGGAATTGTACTCCATGTTTTCCAAAGTACGGGCGGCAGCGTCGGTAAGATACCGCACGGCTGGGGTAATTTCTGACTGTCCAGACCAATGCGAAGTGCGCAGGCGATTGCGCAGTCTGAACATCGGGAACCCGCCTCCAGGAACGTCGAATCGCTCCACTGAGCGCACCGTGCCCATGTCGGTTGAGTCTTTGGAAATAACGATGACTTCGCCCTGCAGGTAGAGTACTTCGCGATACACGCCGTCGGAATTAACCCCAGAGCGGCGGTACCCGGCCACTGGCCCGTTTGTGGCGTCATCCCACAGCAGTGAGCCAGATAAGGGCGATACTGACCGCAGGCGGAATACGCCGTGTGGGTCGGGCTCTACAGCTAGTAGACCTAGACCGAAAATCAACATGTCCAAGATAGCTTCAGAGACTCGAAGCGGAACATTGAACCGACGTGTGACTAGCCGCATCTCTTCGCCATAGTCAGGAGAGATGAACCCATCCATGCGTAGCAAATCACCGTAGGTATCCACCACGGTTGCCGGCCATCCGGAAACAACCCCAATATCCGACAATGTACGAGGCACAGCCACGCCAATGCGCTGCACACGATGCGTCCCATCATAGTATGACGCCAGCTGCTTATTACCCTGCCGGTGTCCTGTGACTTCGGTAGTTAAGACTCCCAGAATGTCTTCTTCATTTTGCGTTAGCCCCCGAATCATAAAACGAATGACCCCCTCTTCTTCTTCGGCTTTGACACCCCTCGAGACACAGCATCCAAGTAGCACTTATAGGCCATGACTGCTGCATACGCTGCGTCAATTTTATCAGCAGACTCCGGTGACGACTTATAAAGCAAATATCCAGTACGTGTTTCCCTGCGCTTCGCGTTCAACAAGTGTGCGCGCAAATACGGTCCACCGTCGTAGGTAATATCGCGGTTGACTACCGCCTGCCTAAACTCGCTCAGTGATTGGTACACCGCGGCGCTTTTACCCCGCGGCCACGCCATCAACGGATGCGACGAGGTGGCCTTAACCTTTAGCTTCGGGGCGAATTCTGCCTCCCACGCTGAAACGTGCTCTGTCCAGCCGGATGGGTCGCAGTACATGCCGACGACACGATATCGGGAGAAACAATCGCGCACGACTGCATCTACCTGCCGCGTATCTGGTTCCCAGTCCGGGTCTCGTGGGTTCTTCGACTGCCATACTGCAACTTCGAACAGGTGCCCGTCTGTTACGCGCATGCCAATTAGCGCGGTCGCATCCGCATTACCTCGCACACGGCCTCTTGAGCCGTCAAAGCCCAACACAATCTTGTCGCCTGGCTGGATAGCCTTATCCCTATCCTCAATGGCATCTACCTCGAGGTGGGAGAGGAAAGAATCGGACGAAGAGACAATCTGGTTCAAATAAAACTGGCGCGCATCTGCAGGGTCCGTTGAGGGGTCCCAAATCTCGGTAATGATGCGCTCAATATCCACCCAGCCACCATTGTCTCTAGCGGAATCGCCATAAGCATGAACCAGCCCGCGGTAAAGGGAATCATGGTCAGCTAAGTCCGTATCCTCAGGGGCTTCTCGGTGGTCTACCAGAATCGTTTCTCGCTTAAGCCGCCCCTGCTGCTGCAGCTCGAGAGCTTTAAAGGTTTCCTCAGCAACTGAGCCACTGCCGGGCCTATAGGCGTTAGGAGTCTCGATAGAATGACCACCTAGCTTGCCTGTGTTGCGGCGTAGCACTGCAGCTAGCTTCACACCACCGTTACTCTGAGTCCACGCCTCGGTCTGGTCGGCAGAAAACCACACAGGCCTGCCGCCTTCTTTTGACAATGCGCCCGCGGTAATGAATTCTATGCGGCCTTTAGGAAGAGCGACAAACGTCTCCATAGGGTCAATGTCATAGTTTCGCATAGCTGGTCCGTCTCGCAGCATCTCTAGCAGTGGTCCATAGGCATTCTTGGATTGGTCCTCGTTGACCGCGGCAAACTGTACTTTCGGTGTGGTGAATTCAGACCATGGAACTCCCACAGGCTGCCCTGATGCGTCCCACCCGCCGAAGCACACTGGTCCTAGTGCTTCGAGGGCGCCAATAGCGCCCATAATTGGCGACTTACCCCAGCCTTTGGGCCGGGAGAGAATGCCGCGTGTATAGACACGTTGTCCAGTTTCAGGGTCGAGCTTGTAGTAGCGAAGAATAAAGCGAGCTTGTTCAGGCGTGAGCACCAGGGGCTGGTATTCGGCGCAGTCCGGTTGAGCTAAGTTTTCTTCAATCCACGCTAAACATTCCCAACCAAGTGAGGGGAATTCTCCAGGTTCTCGGGGTTTAAAAGGCATGGGTTTAGTCCACCGCCTTCAGGCTACGGTAGCGGCCGCGTACGTCTGCTGCAGCGCGGGAAGCGCGACGCTTGTCTTCAGCTTCGTCTGCGGTGGCCATGGTGATGCGGTGGCGGGCAAGACTGTCAGGCGTAATGCCGTATTGGGCGAGTTGCAGGCGGCGTTCTGGCCCGAGTTTGGTGTCGCCGCGGTTGTAGGCATCGTCGAGAATCATGGTGCGTGCTAAATCGAGCCACTGAGTTTCTTGGAGGCCTTGAGCCTTCAATGGTGGAAATTCGGACAAGGTATCCCAGAAGCGGAGTGTTTGGTTTGTCCAGGGCTCGTCTGTGGCCGGGTTAGTAGGGCCGTAGATGTCGGTGAGTTTGGGCTGCGGTACGAAAGTGACAACGATTTCTCGCTGCTCGATGTTTTGTTGGTTTCTTCTCGCACGTGATTTTGGATTCTTCGGTGCGGGACCGCGTCCTGCCATTATTTCCCCCAAATCTTTCGGCTATTGTTAGCTATCTAGTTCTATTATAGTGTGCTATACTTCTTGGTGGCAGCTGCCGTTCGGGGGAGATGGCTCCGGGTCGATTTTCGGCTCGGAGCCATTTTTATGTGTATGGGAAGTTGCTGGTGGAAGCGGTTTTGACGGCGTGTTTTGCGGCGAAAACGTGACGACATTTTGACGACATTTTGACGACATAAGCCACTGGAAACGGCTGGAAACGACTGGAAACGACTGGAAACCAAAAACTAAGAAACCCCCTCCTACCAGCATTTATGCCGGTAAGAGGGGGTAGATACACTGCTCCTCCAACTGGGCTCGAACCAGTGACCCTTCGATTAACAGTCGAATGCTCTGCCAACTGAGCTATGGAGGAATAAATGATGTACTTCGAACTTGCTGTTCTCTGTGCAACGAGGAATAACTATATAGGGTTCATGCGATTTCAACAAATTGCCAGCACACGGCGGTAAAATGACTGAATTCGTTGTCCTCATGTAGCGGGAACGCGTCAGGAATGGGTCAGGACTCCACTCACGGGGGTTCCTGTGCAAAAATGGTGGGTAAGAAGACTAGTTCTATGGGAACCAGTAAGCTGGAAATAGTGGATCAGTACGCTATTGAGGCTTGAGAGCGACGGATTTAGTACTAACGAAAGAGAGAAAATTGCGGATCCTCATCATTTCGCAGTATTGGTCGCCAGAAAGTAACGTGCCGCAGCGTCGCTGGGAATGGATCGCTAGCATTCTAAAGTCTCAAGGCTACGAGATTAGAGTCATTGCTCCTCCGCCGGCTTCTGTTCGACGGGCCTCTATTAAGCACTGGTGGAGCGCATCTCTTTTCCGTCCTCGAACAGAAGAAGAAAAGAATGACGCCGTAGATTTAGTCATCCGGAGTGGGTTTATCCCGTGCGGTGGCTCATTGATACAGCGTGCAATCGGTCAAGCAGGCATCGCTCTGGGGTCTCTCTATGCAGTACTAGTAGAGTTTGGCTTTTGGAAATCTTGGAAGCCTGAATTGGTTATAGGTACAGTGCCGGCTTTGCCAACCGCCGTGGTCGCCTTTGTAGCAGCGAAAATCTCAAGGGCGAAATTGGCTATCGACTTAAGAGACGCCTGGCCCGACCTCTTAGCCTATTCGAGTGAGTGGAATAAGGGGATCAAGAGTGCTTCGCTAAAGCATAAAATCTTGAGCAGAGGGCCGATTCAGTTCGTTAGTTTTGTGGTTGCCAGGACTCTCTACTACGTCTTGGGGCAAGCCCAAGGTGTCATTTTTACGGCAGAAGATTTGAAATTAGATTTTCAGAATCGACCTCAGCTGCGGAAGAACTCAAAGTTTCTGAACAATATGGTTACTATCCGGAATGTTTTTCCCCGAGAGGGATTGGGGCAGAAGAAGGCTCCAGGCTCAGGGGAAGGACCTCTAAAGGTGCTGTATGCCGGCACTATAGGTCGCGCCCAACGACTTCAAAACGTGATTGATGCAGCGGTGATCGCGGCGGAGCGTGGAGTGCCGATTGAGCTAAAGTTCGTGGGCGCAGGAGATGCTCGCTTGTCAGTAAAAGATTATGCAAAGCAAAGAAAAGTTCCCGCAACTTTCATTAAGCGGAAGTCAGCTGACTCCATCTCAGACTATTACGACTGGGCAGATACCGCGCTTGTCCATTTAACTGATTGGAAGCCATTAGAAAGAACTGTTCCCTCTAAACTGTTCGAGCTTATGGAGTACGGGGTGCCAATAACAGGTGTTGTAGCCGGGGAATCGGTCAGGTTGATCGAGTCCTTGGAAGCCGGTTATGCGGTTCCTCCCGAGTCGCCGGAAGCTCTAGCGAACCTATGGTGTGCCTTAGCTCAGGGCGAATTGTCTCTCAAGGCTAGCGAAAGAGCTAAACATTGGGTTGAGAACGAACGGAACAACGTTGTGCCCAGCTTGATTGCTAAGTTCTTGAAGCAGATGGAGTCATAAGCATGCCTGCTGGAATTGGTCGCTCGGTCATCAAATTTTGGTCCATCAATGTTGTGGGACTTGTACAGGATCCTGTGCGATTTTCGAATCAAATGGTTGAATTCGTGCGCTTAAACTCAGAGTCCAAGGTAGCCCGAGCATGTGTGAAGGGGGCGCACTTTGTACTTTCGGCAATGAGGATCCCCGGGTACGAGACCGCCGAGGCCGGGGAATTGAGTAGGGCGATAAAACAGCTGAAAAAGGCGCGATTCCTTAGGCCATTGACGTTTTCGTTTGAGAGATATCTCCGGGGGAAACTTCTGCAACTCCAGTCAGTTGAGTGCTTTGAGGGAGCAGTTGAACGCAGCGGTAGCGCAGCCGCCCCGCGGGTACTGTTTCATTTCACGAATGCATTGCCCTATACCCAATCTGGATACACGCTTCGGTCTAAAGCACTATTCAAGAGTTTAAGGGCAAGGGGAGTAGAAGCGTTTGCTTGTACGCGCTACGGATATCCGGAGAATATCGGTAGATTCCATCATGGTCCATATTTTGTCAACGATGGTCTCGAATATTTCGTGCTGGGCTCCTTATTTGCTCCGTTTTCAATTACTCGCCAGGAGGATCTGGCCGTCCGCCAACTAGTAAGACTCGCGAGGGAAAAGCAAGTAAACATACTTCACACCACCACCCCGTACACAAACGCGCGCGTGGTGGCTCGCGCAGCCGCTCTACTTGACGTCCCATGGATCTATGAGGTCCGAGGCGAGCCCGAGAGCACGTGGGCTTCGCAGTCTCCAGACCCAGAAAAACGCCGCAGCTCGGAGTTTTTTGAATTAGCGCGTCAGGCCGAAACAGCGGCGATGATGGCTGCAAATCAAGTAATAGCGTTAAGTGAGGTGTCGAAAGAGGACCTAACGCGTCGAGGCGTTCCAGAATCGAAAATCAAGGTCGTTCCGAACGCTCTGGAAGCTGATCAGCTTGAAACTCATACTGACAAAGCGCACGCCCGAAAACGATTGGGCCTAGGCGACGAGTTCTTAATCGGTGCAATTACCTCAGTCGTGGATTACGAAGGGCTAGACATTGCTATAGCTGCGATGAAGGAGATTCCAGACGCAACTCTCATTATCGTAGGAGATGGAGTGGCTCGACCAGGTCTTGAAGACCTAGCCGATGAGCTTGATTTGAATGATCGGGTTGTCTTTACTGGTAAGCAGCCGGCTACTGATATTCACCTTTGGTACGCTGCCTTGGATGTGTTCGTGGTACCGCGGCGAGACGTTGAAGTTTGTAGGAAAGTCACTCCGCTTAAGCCGCTACAGGCGATGGCCTGCGGAGTACCGGTAATCGGAACTGACCTACCAGCGTTAAAGGAAATCACCGGTGGATTAATGGTTGAAGTTGAACCGGATAACCCCTCCGCGCTGGCCAAATCAGTTGATTTAGTCCGGCAGGGGGAACTCATCGTGAATCCTCGGGAGCTTGAAGAATGGGCCAAGAAGCGATCATGGGAGCGGAATGCGCACAGCTTGGAGGGTCTGTACTTAGAGCTACTGAGGGGAAGATGAATGGGTCAAGAACTTTGCGGCCTCAGAATCCAGTAGGATTTTGTGCGGTTTAAACGCCTTCCGTTGCCGCTTGATGATGCGGTCAGCTTCTTCAAGTTTTCCCGTACTAACTCTGTTTCCCCAGACACGGTAAGTTGTAGTTACGGTTTCCGCATCTCCGTCAGCAATCATGTCGCCTTCGTGCAGCCATATGGCACGAGTGCAGTGCGTTTGAATCGTCGCGGCACCATGAGACACGAGAAAGACTGTTCCGGATCCAGCGAGAAACTCGTCCATACGATCCTTAGCCTTAGCTTTGAACGTGGAATCTCCGGTGGAAAGGGCCTCGTCAATTAGTAGTAGCTCGCGTCGAACTGCTGTAGAGATCGCAAAAGTCAGGCGAGATTTCATGCCCGACGAATAAGTCTTTAAGGGACGATCGATTGCAGACCGGAGATCCGCCCAATCGATAATCGGATCCACTAGCTTCGAAGATTCCGCTGGGGTTAGCCCCATTGCCAAGAGGCCTAAATTAATATTTTGGCGACCGCTTAAATTTGATTGGAGAGCCGCCCCGACGCCGAGCAAGGTGGGCTGGGAGGAAACAAACACGTCGCCGGAATCGGGCTTTGATGACCCAGCAATCATTCGTAGAAGGGTTGACTTTCCTGAGCCGTTTTTACCCAGGATGCCGATCGATTCTCCAGAATAAGCTACAAAGCTAACGCCTTTTACTGCTTCCACAGTATGCTTCGAAAGTTTTTTGGATAAAACATGCTCAGAACCGGAGCGACTAAGGTAGTAGGACTTCTTGAGATTACGAGCGACAACCGTTGGGTTATTTGACAACTGCGTACCTTTCCTCGGCTTGCCAAAAGTAGAAGTATCCAATAATCAATAGCCCGAATGACCAAGCTGCAATATACAGCCAAGTGCCTAAGGGCGGTACCTCACCGTCCAAAACCAGCTGTCGCACCGCGGTAAGAAACTGGTAAATGGGATTAGCTTGCATGATCGCTTGAATATGGGGATTTTTATCAAATTTACTCAGATCGAAGAATACACCCGAGATGAAAAAGAGACCTCGATTGATGATTCCCACCACTGACTTTAGATCGGGAATAAATGCTGTAGCTCGTCCCACAATGAACATGCAACCGAGCGAGAAGCAGTGGATTAAGAAATACAAGGGAACCACTAGAATGATGGTCCAAGAAATTCCTTTATCGAGCTGAAAAAGAAGTGCGCCTACTATCGCAACCATGGCGGGGATTGCATGGTCGATCATTTGCTTAATAGTCGTTGAAATAGGGACGGCTGCTGTGGGGAAGTTAAAACTGCTAATCAACCCTTTAGATCCACGGATGATGGAAGTGCCAGCTGACAAACCGCCGGTTGCGAATTTGAGGTAAATTACACCGATTGTTAGGAAGCCAATGAAATTGTCCATTCCCCTAGATACGTGAAGAACGTAGCCGAAAATGAAAGCGTAGACTGCCACGTCTAGGATCGGTTGAAGGATAAGCCAAGCGCGTCCGAGGAACATATTTCTACCTCGGCTAAGCGATTTACTGCGTGCATAAGCCGAGATGAAATGTCGGCGGTCAAAAAGTCGACGAGTATAAGACGCTAGGTTATCTCGGCTCCGTAGGTTATATAACTGGGAATCGTCAACGAGCTCCAAGTTGCGGAAACTAGCGTCTTTAACGCGCTTGGGCTTTTCTTGTTTTGCGTTGGTTCTCTCGGGAGCACTGTCGCTGTCGTTGTTCAATTGTGATTCCACAATTTCTCCACTGTGATGATTGCTCTGTAGTTACGGTCTAAGCTGTCGCTGAGGATAGTCTAGAATCATCGTATGCAGTTAGGAAACTTTGAGCCGGCATCTTCCAAAGAAGAAGCCACGCCTGTCCGTACCTTTATTTTTGGTGGGTGTGTGAGTCGGGACACTGTTGAGTTTGCGAAACACACCGACTTCAAGGTGCTCCGCTATGTGGCGCGTCAGTCTCTACTTTCCGTGGGCTCAGACGCGAAATCCAACATTCCTGATTTCAAACTGAAAAGCTCTTTCCAGCAGCGCATGTTAGAGAGTGATTTGTCGGGAAACCTCATGCGCGAGATATCGAAGAAAAACGGTATTGATGTTTTTGTCTGGGACTTGGTCGTTGAACGGACCGGGGTTTGGGAGTTTCCAGATGGGAGCATTGCTACCAATAGCGCGGAACTCAGGCGGCTGGAGGGCATGCCCCAAATTCTGAAAAAGGCCAGAAAGATTCCTTTCGGGTCCGCCGAGCACTTCCAGCGTTGGCAGGGGGCTGCAGCTTTATTTACTGAGTTTTTGGATTTTCTTGGGTTGAAGCAAAAATGCCTAGTCTTGGCACCGGAATGGGCCGAGTATCGCTCAGACAATAAGAAGACTGGCCGGATACGTGGTTTATCTGCCTCGCAGTATAATGAGATGTTCCGTAGATATTACGTGGTTCTAGAAAGGCTGGGGATTACTGTGTCAAGGATCGACGGCACAGTAGCTGACGAGAACCATAAGTGGGGAAATGCACCATTCCACTTCACTCGTTCGGCGTATGCTTCGATGGAGTACGAGATTAAGAAATCAGTGCACCAGACCAGGAATTAGCGGCATAGATATGAAACTAGAAGGTTTGCTGGTTTCCTTGCTGAAGAGAGCTCGTCAAATCCCGCACGGTATTAGAGCGCGAGTATACTGGGGGCGTTCCAGAGTCGAAGCGACTGTGGGTACTCGCTTTCTCGGACCGGAATTGGACGAAAACGCGAAATCCACCCTGCAAGGAGCTTGGCGCGGGTTGTCAGACGCTGCGGTGGGAGAGAAACGGCGAACGTCTAGCAGTAGCGGGGAAGTGCGGGCTTTTTCGCGTGGATATGAGTTCAGCAACCAAGGGTTCCTTCAACCACCGCCTTCACCGCGTTGGAAGGAGCTGGCTCTAGGTGAGGGGCGCCTTCGGGTTGAAGAAAACCTTCCTGTTGCATTGGCCCAGAAACGTGGAGTCTCAGTTGCCGTGCTGGGGCTTGCTATCGACTCGGAGGAAGGAATATCTGATAGCGACCTCATCGCTGACCGTATTGCTGATTTAATATTGTCTGGAAATAGCCTCGAGGCGATTGATGAGTACGTCCTGTGGCTAGGGGGCCGGTTCGTCCTTATCGCCGGGTGTGAAGACCAGTGGCGTATTCACGTAGATGCAATGGCAAGCAGAAGTTGTTACTGGACCGTCCGAAATAAACAACTTTTCGCTGCATCGCATTCTGCGTTGGTCGCTAGAGAGATAGAAGAATTCTCGAGGAAGCGGGCATATTGGGTTCTTTCAAATCCTGACTATGTGAGTGCTGCGGGAAAATGGTTGCCAGGCCGCATAACGCCGCATGATTGCACCGAGCTAGTAAATGCTAATTGTGTGCTGTCTTTTGACGGGGAAAGGGCCCTGCACTCCCGCATTTTCCCATTGGAAAAGCACCGAGTATCCGCGGAATATTCGCCAAAAGAGGTCGCTCGCATTCTGATTGGTGAGCTTAGGGTGCAGACTTCGGCGTGGCTCAATACCTCTGATAAAACCTATCTCGCTTTGACCTCAGGCCAAGATTCTTTGGTAGTGCTGTTGTCGTGTATTGATCTTTTCCAAAAGCACTTCACCAAAGCTATGACCTACATTTTCGCGGAGAGAAAGGATCCTTTAGGGATCAATGACCTCCAAGGAGCCAATTTCCTAGCTATGCTGTCTGGTCTGCAACACAAGGTAGTGAAAGTGGAACCGTTCATTTTTGAAGGAAAGTTTGCTTCCGCGTACAAACGATCGTTTCCTACTTGGGCTCGTTTTCCGGCTTTAGCCAAAGCTTTGTGGCAGAACTTCCCCAAAGAATCCGTAGTCCTTTTTGGGATCGGTGGTGAAATCGGCACAGTCTTTTATAAAGATAGGACCGAGAGTCCGGTTAACGGCGAAATCCTAGCCGGAAAGTTTACGACGAGTAAATTCTCCTCCAATTCTCGCCTTGTCGCAGAGATGGAGGAGTACATAGCTTATACCCAGCTAGATTCAGTCTCCCCGTCGCTTGCAAGCTTCTATGACCTCTATTATTGGGAAAATCGAATGACCAGTTGGGCGGCTGCGGGATACTCCGAATATGAGTTAGGGCCCTCAATAGGTCTTCCGTTCAATACTAGGAGAATAATCTGGCCAATGCTCAACTTGTCGTACGAGAATCGGTTAAACAAAGCAGTGTACAAAACAATAATTCGTTGGAGTGGGTGGCCTCTGTGACTCAAAATGGAAGATTAAACAAGATGGTGAATAAAACTGAATATTATTTTAAACGGGCGCGTCAGGTGGCCCGAGATGAAGGCCCTTCTGAATTAATACGCCAGACTAAAAGGCGATTTAACGTAGGAACGGTAAGCAAAAGGACCGCTACGTTTGACCCACTGGCAGTAACCGCCCAAGGGAAAACTAACAGGACAAGCCCATTCAAGGACCTATGCGTTGGCGTAATCATGGATGAATTTTCTCTCCTGGCATGGGGAGAGGAATTTTCAATCGTGCCAATCTTGCCTGGGGAAGAATCGAAACTTAAATCCTATGAGCTTGATTTATTCTTGGTCGAGAGTGCTTGGGACGGAAATGGAGGAGCCTGGAAGTACCAATTGACTGGCGGTTCCGCTCCCAGCACCGCGCTTTCCGTGATCGTCGAGCAATGCAAACAACTTGGGATTCCTACGGCCTTCTGGAATAAAGAGGACCCTCCCCATTTTGAGGAATTCTTAGATACTGCGCGGTTGTTTGATTTCGTGTTTACGAGCGATGTCAATTTGGTAGATGCCTATAAGCACGCGTTGGAGCATGATCGAGTGTGGCCTTTGAGCTTTGCTGCTCAGCCTGCGATTCATAACCCTATCCGGAATGATATGCCTAACTATCAGAAAGGAGACGTGGCTTTTGCGGGCATGTATTTTGCTCACAAATATCCAGAACGCCGTGAGCAAATGGAGATGCTGCTGGGCGGAGCTATGGATGCATCAGGGCATCTTGAAGACGGTCTCCGTATCTTCTCTAGATTCGAGGGAAAAGACGAGCGCTATCTCTTCCCGCAGCCGTTTTCCCAAAGAGTCGTGGGGTCTCTGCCGTACGAAAAAATGATTGCGGCTTACAAGAATTTCAAAGTCTTCCTAAATGTGAACTCTGTAGTTGACAGTCCCAGTATGTGCTCCCGTAGAGTGTTTGAACTTCTTGCTTCTGGCACGCCTGTAGTCTCTACATGGAGCAAGGCACTTGAGGAGACTTTTCCTTCTACTGAATTAGTGCTTGTAGATAGTAGGGAAGAAGCCACGTTGTCTATTCGTGCCTTGGTTAATTCTCCTGAGTTGAGAGACAGGCTGGTACATCGGGCGCAAAGAAGGATCTGGGAGAGCCATACCTATACAACTCGGGCAATGGAGATTTTGGAACGAGTTAGTCCCTCTGAATCTGAAGGTCTGAAGACTAAACCAAAAGTTAGTGTTATTTGCTCTACGGTGCGGGAAGGGCAATTGAAGCATGTATTTGAGCAGGTAGGTCGGCAATCCGGAGTGGATGTCGAGCTGATTTTGGTTCTGCACGGGATTCAAGTTGGTGACAAGGAGATTGCAAACTTCGCTGAGGAGGCGAAAGTTCATCAATACCGTGTACTTAGGGAGGAGCGAAGTTCCTCGCTAGGAGAGTGCTTAAATGCAGGTATCGCTGCTTCGTCAGGCGATTTCATCGCCAAGTTTGATGATGATGATTTTTACTTTGCTTCATATCTTTTGGATATGTATAACTCGTGGTCCTTTTCTGGTGCTGACCTGGTAGGCAAACAGGCAAACTATGCGTTTTTGGGCAATGAAGAATTGCTGATAGTTAGGCGGCCGGAGAGGGAACATCGCTGGACGAACTTCGTAGCTGGCCCTACTTTCTTCGGTCCCCGCAATACGTTTGCGGAAAATAAATTTGAGGCGCGTTCCCGAGGGGAAGACACTGCGTTTATTCGTTCTCTTTTGAGGAAAGGGGGGAAAATATATTCCACAGACCGCTTCAACTTTGTTCAGATGAGAAATGCTGGACAACATACTTGGGAAGTCTCAAATGCATCGTTTTTGGCTAATGGGCAGGTCGTGGGGATTGGTCGGAATTTCGAGGCTGTTGAATGCTAGATGGACCGCGTGCTCCCCAAGGGTTTTCGATGTAGGAGCGTCCCCTTTGTGGAATAATGCACTGCGGTTCTAAAACGTCGAATTAAAATTTGAAAATACTTTTTCTCCCGAGGAGGGGTTTTAGTGAGCATTGAAGAGAAACAATTGGGACCCATAAACAAGGTTTGTGTTGTTGGGCTGGGATACATTGGTCTCCCGACTGCAGCTTTTATCGCTGATTCTGGTATCTCCGTAGTGGGGGTGGACATCAATGAGCGCCATGTGGAGAAGATCAACAATGGTGAAATGCCCTTTTTTGAACCTGGCTTCGAAGCTTTATTAAAAAGCGTAGTCGCCGATGGACATCTCAAGGCTGATACAGAAGTAGCGGAAGCAGACGCGTTCATTGTGGCTGTCCCGACGCCGTTCAATGATGACTATTCAGTCAATATGTCCTACATCGAAGCGGCAGCGAAGAATATTGCTCCTGTGCTTCGACCGGGGGCGCTCGTGGTCCTGGAATCAACCTCCCCTCCAGGGACCACTGAAAAGATGGCTGAGATTCTTTTAGCCGAAAGGCCGGACCTATCGACGGATCCTGAAAGTGCTAACCGTCTCTTAGTCGCACACTGCCCTGAGCGGGTATTACCGGGCAAGATTATGGAGGAGATGGCCGCTAATGACCGAGTTATCGGAGGCCTAAATCCCCTGTCGACGGATAGGGCGAAACAGCTATACTCCTTTTTCTGCAATGGCGAGATGCTATTGACGAATGCAACAACCGCTGAGATGGCAAAGCTGACCGAGAACTCGTTCAGGGACGTGAATATTGCCTTTGCAAACGAGCTGTCAATCATCTCAGACAAGCTTGGAATTGATGTTTGGGAATTGATTGAACTCGCTAACCATCACCCACGAGTCAATATTCTGAATCCGGGCCCTGGTGTGGGTGGCCACTGCATTGCAGTTGATCCTTGGTTCATTGTTTCTTCGGCTCAGGAGGAAGCCAAGCTGATCCGTACGGCGAGGGAGGTTAATGACGGCAAGCCTGCCTACGTTATTGCCAAAATTACTGAAGCAGTCGAGGCCGAAGGCGCAGATTCAATCGCCGCACTGGGAATAGCATTTAAGCCGGATATCGATGATTTGAGAGAATCCCCTGCTCTGTCTATCGTGCAACAAATGGCCGAGAAGTGGCCGGAGAAAAACATCCTAGTAGCTGAGCCTAATGTGAATGAGCTGCCCGAGAGTCTAACCGCATATCAAAACGTGCAGCTAGTTGACGCTTCTCACGCGATATCTTCAAGCCCCGTGGTTGCTGTCTTAGTGGACCATACACCTTTCAAGAGCCTCGAAAAGAGCGTCTTGGAAGGAAAGAATGTCGTTGACACACGTGGCATGTGGAGCTGATCCTAGGGATGAAGAGGTTAGAATCCGGCAAGTCGCTTGCAAGTCTTGCCGTGTTAGCCGCTGTGTTGTTAATTGCCGCGGTGCTGTCAAGCAACTTAGTTCGCGCTGGGCTGTTGATTTTGGCGGTGGTAGTAGCGGCTTTGATCTTGATTTTAAGCGTTTCTTGGACACGACGAGTAGAGGCACAACGCCGACAGGATTACCGCAATGTAATGTCCGTTGCTAAAGAGTTGTCGCTGCTCCGAAACATGTCGGGAAGTATAGCCAAATCGCGAGAGAGTCAACGCTTTCAAGAAGAACAACTAACCCAAATCAATTCCGCGGTCGAGGAATGGCGACATGGTGAGACGGGTTCAGGGGGCGCAATCTCAGAACCTTTATCCTATTTTTCCCCTAGGCGTATCTCTGCATCGAAGCCTGTGGAGAAACCCAACTCTCATGTGGCCGGGCGACAGGCGGCGCTGCAAGACACTGGTGAGGGGTCCAAGGAAAAGCTACGGGATCTCCTTTATCCTTCCAACGAAATGACTCGAGTAGTGGCCGTTTTGGGCTCTTCCGACCTCCGTGAAAGTCTCTCGGGCTTCTGCTCCGTCCGGAAAATAGATTCTGCCGTTGACCTAGCGAAGTTTGGGAACGACATTTCCTGGCTTGTTATCGAAGAGGCGTCTTTAACCTGTGGTCGCTGGTTTGGGAGTCTGTCAGCTCAAGGGACGCATCTTTTTCAGGAGCTCCATAGCCAGATTGTGAAAGCGCAACGAAAGAATAATGTCCTTACGGCGGTCGTGGCTAATGCACCGGCCTCACATATGACGAGCGTTTTGCGTGACACCGCTGATGTTGTGCTTCCTAAGAAGCCAGGACAAGATTCTCGGGGCGCCGAAATGGCGAACCCAGTGATAAAGGCTATCGACGCATACGCGTGTAAGTGAGGTTAAGAAGTGAGCACCGCTGTAGTTTATGGGGACATCAGTCCGAATGTTGTAGATGGCTCGTCGATCTGGCTCATGTCAATAACCGAAACGCTTTCAAAGACATGCGATGAGGTCCATCTCCAGCTCAAAATGAAGCCGGATAACTATCGTCTCTTACAGTCCGTAGACAAGATTGAAAACGTCGTCCTACATCTTCCTCCGGACACCAGTTCTCCACTCAACGAGGAAGCCGCGGTTCCTGTCCTTGAATCGTTGGTCAACAGGGTCGGTGCTGACATCCTCGTTTCTCGAGGACTGAATTTGGCACACACATTAAGTCGCTCTTCGACCTTGGCGCCGATACTTTGGGCTTATATAACGGATCTTCCTTTCCCAATCACCAAGCTTTCTAAGACCAATGTGGGCCGTTTGCAAAGAATCTCGGCGAACTCTCGGAGAGTATTCGTACAAACTGAAGCGGCCCGAAGCTATCTAGAATCGATCGCTCCATTCGCGGCAGGGAAGACCTGCTTGATGCTCCCAATGGTACCGAGTGAGGCGTTTTCCAAGGAAAAGCGCGGGGAGAACTACGAACAGTCGGACAAGCTCCGCATTGTCTATGCGGGAAAGATGGCTAAGGACTGGAAGACACTCGAAATGCTGGAAATCCCCAAGCATCTCAGAAAGTTGGGAATCGAGTCAGAGCTATTAGTTGTCGGCGACAAGATAAATAGGGATAAGAGCGATCCTTCTTGGCACATCCAGATGAAAGAGGCGCTAGAGAAGGCAGCGGCAGATGCTGATAGCGGAGTTGAATGGTTAGGTGGTGTATCTCGGGATGAATCCATGGCAGCCATTTCGTCCGCCCATATTGGATTAGGTTGGCGGACAGCGGTACTAGATTCAAGCCTAGAGGTTTCCACAAAGGCGTTAGAATATTCTGCTCTTGGAACTCCTGCCTTAGTTAATTTTAACGATGACACCCGTGCTCTCTTCGGTAGCGATTATCCATTCTTTATTGATGCGCAAGCTACCGCAGTGGATGCTGCAAAGGTCATTGCTAAAACTGCAAACTCTATTGACCTAATGAGCCCAAAGGTTCGGGGCAAGGTAGCAAACTTTTCAATGGATTCAGCGGTAGAGCGTCTAACTGGCTACTTCCAAGCGGCCGGCATAGTCCGTTCTAGTAACCGTTCGGTGCCTATGGATGCGATTAAGGTCGTAATCGCTTCCCACGATTTCAAGTTCATGGGCGAATTAGTGGATGCGCTTGAGAAGGATCCTCGGTTCATACTCGAGAAGGACGTTTGGTCGTCTCTGCATCAGCATGACGAAGAACGCAGCCGAAACCTGGTCAATTGGGCGGACATTGTATTTTGCGAATGGTGTGGTCCGTCAGTCCGGTGGTATGCAGAGCATAAGCGACCAGGGCAGAGGCTAATTAGTCGTCTACATGGATTCGAACTTCGTGGCCCCGGCCCATGGATGAAGGAAATCGACTGGCAAGGCGTGGACGAATTGATTTTCGTTTCGCAGCATTACGAGGAAATGGCGCTGGAACGACTTCCACTGCAATCCACGGCTACTCGGGTAATTCCAAATGCAATTGATTTAGTGGACTTTGACCGGGAAAAGCTTTTTGGTGCTCAGTTCCATATTGGTCTGGTCGGCTACGTTCCCTTCTTAAAGCGACCAGATAGAGCTGTTTCATTCTTTGAAGAGCTATTGGAACACGACGACCGGTACGTCCTTCACATAAGAGGCAGGGCCCCTTGGGAATACCCTCACGAATGGAGTAAGCCGCTGCAGAAGCAGTTGTATCTAGATTTTTTCTCTTCTATTGCCTCGAACGAGCGACTACGGGATCACGTAGTGTTTGAAGATTTTGGGCCAGATATGGCGTCTTGGTTTAGGAAGATCGGCATTGTGTTGTCGCCAAGTGATGTGGAAAGTTTCCATCTTGCGCCTGCAGAAGGAATGGCCTCGCGTGCAGTCCCCATCGTGTGGGAGAGAGATGGGGCGAAGAACATTTTTGGTCCGTATGTAGATGGGGGTAGTGACCTCGCAATCGATCGCGTACTCGCCCTACGTGAACCGGAGACATTTGCAGAAGAGGGCCAAAAGGCACGTGAATACGCCTCCCGTTGGGGATTTAAGAAAATTATTTCCGAATGGATCGATGCCTTGACTGGGCAAAATGTTGCTGTCAAGGAGTCTGAGCGTACGGAAACTATCTAGGAGCTAGGATGTCCATTTACCTTTTGGCGGTGCCTAAGAAGAAGCTTCGCTCTACCGTTTCTGACGACCTTGCAGAGCATAATTCCGAACTGCTACGTCGGTGCTTCCAGAAATACCGCAGTTTGGTCAGTGATCACTATCGGAGTGAAATAAAAGTTTCCACACCGGGACAGCATGGGACTGCATCTATAGGTGTGTGGAAAAGGACGAACGAGTCGAACCGCGTCGTCGCAAAGAAAGACTGGTGGGCGCATTCGAGCGGCCAGGATGTTTCCGAGCTCCTGTTCGAGAAGGTGTCCAGGCGTGGCGGCGAGGTTGTTTACACCGATCCTGTTTGGGGCAGCTATACGGCGATCTGGGGTGAGCGTTATCGCGATCGCGTCATACTATGGAACACAATTCCGGCTCTAGAAGCGGTACATTATGCGGAGACGGAAGATTATGTTTTCGCTAGCAACAGACCACTTCTTGCTGCAGTAGCAAGAGCAGAGGGAGAAGCTTCTCCAGTGGCATTGGAAACTGACTTTTTAGATCAGTATTTGATGTTTGGGTTTAACCTCGATGCCGTATCTCCGTTTGAAGGCGTATCTACGATTGCAGTGGACGAGGCACTCGAGGTTAATAGCGGAGAAGTAAAGATTATTCCTCGTCCCGCAGGTCTAATCGCTAATCTCCCTAACCTTCACTCTGAAGAGGAAGCAGCTGAAGCTCTCGCCGACGCGCTAAAGGCCTCTACGCAGAGAGCATTAGCGAACTTTTCGGGCAAGAACGTTCAAGTACGAATGAGTGGCGGTAAAGACAGCCGGCTATTGCTCGGACTAGTTAAGGACTCGGAGCAACCTGTCTATGGGGTAACCTTTGGCAAGCCGAATGATGAAGAGGTCCGAGTGGCACATAATTTGTGCCGAGCGGCTAAAAAGAACTTGGAAGTAACTGCACCATCCCCAGTTGATCGGTCAAGCTTGGCGGAAAAGGTTGATCGAACAATTCTCATGTCTGATGGCATCCCGGCATCTGAACCGCATACTTCTATTTATTATGGCTCCTCGCCGCGTGTTGCTGGTGACGCAATCATGCTGGGGCAGTGGCCACTAATGAAGGGCGGTCAGGCAAAGAAGCTGCACTATTCTGAGTCGGGCTTGCAAAACGCTTTGCGACGACAAGCCGGGTGGTTCGTAAACGAGGGGATCCGAGCGCAGTACGCTTACTTCCTTGAACAATGGCAGCGTGAAGTAGAGACATCTATCGATCTCGAGTACTTGTATCTCTTTGCCCGAAACTTTAGGTCGGGACGCTGGCTGCATGCACACATAAACCTTTACGAGCGTGATGCAGTTATTGCTTATCCAATCGCTGATGAAGAGGTAGCTGCGATTTCTGACGCTATGACGATGTCAGAGAAGGTTTCACAGCGTGTTCTCTTTAGGGCCTTAGAAATGATTTGGCCCGAAGCGAACCGCATTCCTTTGTCCAACGGCAATAAATGGCGGTTTGAGAGTGCTGGTCCGGCGGAGAATCTTGGAGAAGATTCCTTTGCCGAGCGATATGCCGAAGTTCCTGCTCACGAAAGCGATGAATTCTTACAGGTGGATCCTCGGCTTAAAGATTCAAAAGCGATAGAGTACACCAAGGTTGTGGCCGTTCAGATGGCCAGAGAATTGGTGGAATCTGCTAACTGGGATCTGCTCATTTCAAAGGTCACTCCCGAATTTGGGAAAATCTTGGAAGCGGCCGCGAACGGAGAACTTATCGTTCCCGAAAAGTCGTCTCAAAGAGAGATCGTGAAATTCATTTGGCGTTTGTACGTGGCTGATCGTTGGCTGCGGAAGGAATGGCTAGCGGCGAAAGATAGTTAGCCCAAGGCTGTAGGTCGGTGAACATGATGTGCTCATGCTCACCGACCTCACTTTTAGTCTTCGGTGGGAAATAGCTGCAGCTTTAGTTTGCAGAAGTCATGGCGAGAGGAAAGCATTTGCTTTTCTTTCAATGAGAAGGTCTCTTCTGTGCCTTTTGCAAACTTGTGCTGGGCGTAGTACGAGTCCAGATAGCGCGCGATGGGGTTTATAGATTCCCCGTAAGTGGGGTAGATAAAGGAGGTCGCGTGAGGGAAAGAGTTGACTTCCAAAACTCGTGGCATGTCGTCTTTCAAACTACGCACCATGATATCGACGCCGCCAGTGTATAGACCCGGAATCGCGGCAACTGCTCGAACAGCGGTGTCCCTAATTTCCTCTGAAATGATATCGGTGATATTTGCAGTTTCAGCACCGAAAGAAATATTAGAGATTGCGCTGAGGAGAACGCGTTCTCCTGCTTCGGGAATATCTGAGAAAGACAATGAATTGGAGCGCATGAACGCTTCCATGTTCGCGTTTCGGCGAAGAAGTCGCTTGCTTCGTGCGCGGTCCTTCTGACGCTCGTCATTTTTAAGCGCCATCAGTTCTTCGATGTTGTGGGTTCCGTCGCCGGTAACGTAGGCAGGGATTCGGATGATTGAACCGAAAAACTCTCCCTCCACAACGGTGACGCGCAATTCAAAGCCGTCAACCATTTCTTGGACAATTACCGAGGGCTCTCGCTTTCGTTCCTTTTGCATCTCCACGCATTCGTGGAAGCGCTCTTTGAAGTCCTGTTCAGTAACGTTAAGAAAAACTCCGAGACCTTGGGAGAAGCTTGGTGCTTTGACCACGACTTCTCTCCGGCCTTGAGCAAAAGCGGTGTCGAAGGCGTCGTCAGCCTCGTCCGGTCCAAAAACCTGGTACCAAGGAACATTAATGCCAGCGGTGTGCAGGATTTTTTGTGTTTTTACTTTGTTCTGGCAGATTCGTCCAGCTGTCTTAGTGCAGGTAGGTACGTTCCAAGGAGTAACTACTCCGATGGGATCATCTGCAGAATCCTTTAGAGTGATATACGGACGGTTCTTTTTCGAGCGGTCAATATGGAAGTTGCGCCCCGAGCGGCGGACAGTCCGAATCCACGCGTTGTGTATGCCCGTGGTGTAACCATCTTGCCAATAATTTTGTTCAAGGCTGGGCAGAGAATCCAGAATATGGTTTAGGTGCTCGGTACGCATGTAGTTCCAATCATCTGAGCTAGGAGTGGGTTGCTTATCGCACAGATTTTAGCAACGAGGTCAGGCTGACAAGTTAGTTCGCCTTGGTTCTCACTATTAAGCCCGAGGCGGTGCAGAGATTTAGCGGAGTTACGCCGACCCAGCAACGCCTAGAGCCTTAACTAGTGCCTAAGAGTAGAGCAGCTGTGTTCGCTCGATCTGGTCGACAATATAACTAGCCGCATTAACAGGCTCGCCGTAGCTTACATAGTGGTGGATGTCGAAGAAAGGCTGCGTATTGATCTCTAGAACTGTGATGTCGGCGTCAGGCTGCAAGGAAGAGGTGAAAATGTCTACTCCCACTGTTCCCGTCCCTGGGAAGGCCCGAGCAGCGCGCTCTGCAACCGCGATGTGTTGACGAGAAATTTTATCGATGACATTAAGCGTGAAGCCGCCGCCACCTACGGAGGATATTGGATTTAGAACGACTACTTCGCCGTGCTCGGGCACTTGCTCGAGTGTCCAAGGGCTTTCGGCTAGCCAATCTTCATCTATGTTTATCTCCGTAGATTTTAGGTAAGCATCGGCAAGTCGGCGTTGGAGCTCGAGATCCACCAGTTCTTGAACCGTATGCTTCCCGTCACCTACTACAAATGCGTTTAGCCTAGAGCAAGCAACGCGTACACGGCCACCGATGACTAAGACGCGTATATCGAAACCAGCGAAGTATTCTTCGATTACAATTTCATCGCCGTAGCCGCTGTCAGCTGCTTTAGACCAAGCCTTTTCAAAGGTCTCGGTATCTTTGATATTGAGAGACACGCCGCGCCCTCGGGTGCCGCCATTCGGCTTAACTACGACAGGGCGATCTTGCGCCTTAAAATATTCGAGGGCCTCAGCTTTAGTGGCTGAATTGAACTTCTGGCCGTTAGGCGTCGGCACGTTATTGGCTTGAAGAGTCAATTTTGTGGCCTGTTTGTCGTTGGAAACCCTTCTAGCGAACATACTCTGGGTAGATGGGCCGTGATAAACGGTTCCTCCCACCGTTTTACCGTTATTCAAAAATATCCATGTGCCGTCTTTGACTTTTTGGGTCTCCCAGCCGCGGGACCTCGCTTCGCCCAGCATAAGTTTTGTGCGGGACTTAATCCGGTCATAAGTATTGATTGGCAGCTTTGGTTTCAAAATTTCGTCATTTACCAAAGCAATTAGGTTTCTAGGATCGTAGCTCACGTAGGCATAGTACATTTAAGATTCTCGCTTTTGTACCGACTAACTCACTAAAACTTATTCACTAGTTCGCCCCATCGATGACCCCTTCAAAATCTCCGCAACACGTCCGACGTAAATAGTGGCAGTTCCTTGAACTTTCATAAGATGCTGTCTCTAATGTGGTGGGGTTTCTATGGGGCCTGACCCCCGGAAAGTAGACACGTCGGGGGTTAGCTATGCTGCTTGGGTCAGTGTAGCTGATGTGAGCGCTTCGAAGTCATCGGGAGCTAGAAGGTTGCACCAGTAGTGCCGTCTGCGGGTGTTGTAGCGCATGCACCATCGGAAGACTTCTTGGCGGCAGACGATGGGATTGTCAAAGACTTTCCGATCACGCAGGACTTCACGCTTTAAGGTGGTGTTAAATGATTCTGCCAGGGCATTATCGGCACTCGTTCCCACTGCTCCCATGGATTCGCGCACGCCAAGCTGGGCGCAGTGGTCCCTAACAGCCTGTGAGGTGTACACACTGCCATGATCAGAATGGAAAATTGCCCCTTTAAGGCTTCCGCGGACTTTCCTGGCATGAGATAAAGCTTCGATAACCAGCGATACCCGCATGTGATCTGCGAGCGCATAACCTGTAAGTTTCCGCGAGTAAGTGTCAATAACTGTGGCCAAATACATGTTCTTGCCGCCCTTACACGGCAGGTAGGTGATATCGCCTACGTAAACGTGATTCGGCCTGTCAGCTGTGAATCTGCGGCCTACTAGATCTGGCATGACTCGACGTCCAGGCTTGCGCCTGATGGTGATACACCGACGCCGCTTAGTAAAGCCTTTCAGCCTCATGGATTTCATGATGCGTGCGACCTTCTTGTGATTGATCGGAGGAAAGTCCGTATCGTCGTTGAGGTTTGCAGCAATGCGTTTTGCACCATAAAGCCCGAGCTCATCATCGAAGATGGTCTTGATTCGTGCACCAATAAGAGCATCAGAACACATCTTTAACCTGCGTTCTTCGCGAGTGTTGGCCCATTTGTAGAACGAGGAGCGATTGAGCTTTAACACCTGGCACATCCGCTTAACCGAGTATTCGGTTCGGTGGTCATAGACAAACTGGAAGCGGATTACCAGCGTGTCTCTTTAAGCAAAATATTTCGCGGCCTTGCGTAGGACGTCGCGTTCTTCGCGCAGCTTCGAGACTTCTTTTTCTAGCTGGCGGATCCGTTCAGAATCAGTCGTCTCCTGGGCCTTGTCGCGCATGGTCTTCGTGCGGGCACGTTTGCCAGTGCCGTACTGCTTAAGCCAGGAATAAAGTGAGGAGCGATTGATTCCTAGCTCTGCTGCAGCCGTGTGAAGTGAGAGGTCCTCATTGTTTTCGTAGAGGGCCACAGCATCACGTTTGAACTGTTCGGAATACCTAGGCATGGTGGTAGATTACCTTTCTTCCCAACCCAACCGGGCTGGATATCAGGTGTCTACCAAACAGGGGTCAGGTTCGGAGCACAACGTATAAAAATACCCACGCGGCGCGCATGATGGCGCCGTGTGGGTTGGGGAAGAGGACTAGAAATTAGTCCTGTGCAACACCGACGTTGACTTCGATGTTGCCGCGGGTGGCCTTGGAATAAGGGCACATCTGGTGGGCGGCGTCGGCAAGCTCCTGTGCCTTGGCGTCCTCAACGCCTGGGATGGTGACCTCGAGGTCAACGCCGAGGAAGAAGCCCTCGTCGTTCTTGCCCAGCTTAACGCGGGCGCCGACGGAGGAATTCTCCACGTCAACACCCTTGTCCTTGGCCACTGCCTTGAGTGCGGAGTGGTAGCAGGCGGCGTAACCGGCAGCGAAAAGCTGCTCCGGGTTAGCGCCCTCACCGCTGCCGCCCATTTCCTTTGGGGCGGTCATGGTGAAGTCCAGATCGGAATCCTTGACTACGGCGCGGCCGTCGCGGCCTGCTCCGGTGGACAGTGCTTCGGTGGTGTATACGGCGTCCATAATGACTCCTTTTCTATCGGGTCTTTGTACGTCCGCCGATTGTACGCAAGAATTCTAGTCCTCGACGACGTTGACGGTGACCTCAATATTGCCCCGGGTGGCATTGGAGTAGGGGCAGACCTGGTGGGCGGCGTCGGCAAGCTGCTGGGCTGTGGCCTTGTCTTGAGCTGGGATGGAAACCTCCAGGTCCACTGCGAGCTGGAAGCCTTCGCCCTGCTTTCCGATGCCCACTCGTGCACCCACCGCAGAGTCACCCAACTCGACCTTCTGGTTGCGGGCCACGGCCTGCAGGGCGGAGTGGAAGCAAGCGGCGTAGCCGGCGGCAAAAAGCTGCTCTGGGTTGGCACCTTCGCCGCTGCCGCCCATCTCCTTAGGGATAGCAAGGTGAAAGTCCAGGTCGGAGCCCGTGACGGCGGCGTGGCCGTTGCGGCCTGCTCCGGTGGCTAGCGCCTCGGTGGTGTACATGGCGTCCATGATTGCTCCTTTCGATTTTACAATCCGGTTTTAATATCCACTTTTGATTGTACACAATTAAATTGCGGACAATATTTTCTTGGCGTCTATACTTTTGGCTATGAATGACGCGCCCACTGATTACCTTTCTCTCGATAGTCAGCTGTGCTTCTCGATTTACCGTGCGAGTAGGGCGGTAGTGCGTTCCTATCGGCCACTCCTCGATGAGCTGGGGCTGACCTACCCCCAGTACTTGGTCATGTTGGTGCTGTGGGAGGCCGACGAACCGGTGCCACTTAAATTCATTGATTCCCGCCTCGGTCTGGATAGCGGCACGCTTACCCCGCTGCTTAAGCGCCTAGAAAAGCAGGGGTTTGTGGAGCGGCGCCGTGATCCCGCCGACGAGCGCCGCACCCTCGCTAGCCTCACCGCCGACGGCGACGCCCTGCGCTCCCGCGCCGAGTGCATCCCCGAAGCAATGGCCGAGGCTTATGAGAAGTTGGGCCTCGACCTAGTGGAATTTAAAGAGTCTCTCGATGTCCTTGCCGCTACTCCCGTCGACGTGGAGCTACCGTGGCCGTCCGAAGAAGACTTTGTGAGGTAGGGGGGGGGCTTAGTTCGTCGTGGCCACGCGCCTGGACCATATGCTTTTGTCGGCGGTTTCGAATGAGGCGCGAACTGTTTTGTCTCCGGGCCTTTCGCACGTGAGAACTCGCTGGTCGCTGCCCATGCGGCAGTCAAGGTCATAGGATTGCTTGGTCACCGGGCTGCTGGCGGAGACATCCGCGTGGTATACCGATGTCACCGTGGGATCTGGGGAGCGCAGAGTGTAGCTGGCCTGCATCGCGGCATCAAAGACCGCGGCGGCGAATTCGCAGGAGGTCGCATCGCCGGCGTCGATGGAATCGCCCGACGATGATGTGCCACAGTAGCCGCCAATCTGGCCTACATGGATGTTGTGTTTGCCGCCGGCCGGTGGTGTGGGCTGCTCTGGGGCTGCCTCTTTGGTGACCGTTTCGGTGCGACGTTGCTTCGTTTCCTTCTCCGGGCTGGTTTCTTCTGCATTTTCACCAGCCGGGGAGTTGCTATCTTGCGCGGTGGAGAAGGCTGGCTCTTCTGCTGGGGTGGAATCAGAGTTGGAGTCTGAACCGGAGCCGCAGGCGCTCAGCACAAGACCGGTAGCGAGGAGCACGGACGCGAGAGGGAGAATGGAAGGGCGTTGCATAGGGATACTGTAGCGCCCTTCGGGGTGTGGCGCGCGGCTAATGGTCTATACGAGCGGGTGGAACTGGCGCACCTTCGGGTGGCAGAACCTTCGGGTACTTTGTGGCTGTGCTGGCGGAAGTGGGTGCGCCGGTTGCACCGCTGGTTGCGGCGGCATCGGCGTTGCTGGTGGGGGAAGGGCGGTGGGGAGTGGGGTCCCAGTGGACGTCGACAAGCTTGCGCTGGCACACCCACCCCAAGGCCAGAATGGCCAGCGCAATGAAGGCAATGAAGACGAGGCCCAGGGCGCCATCGGCGTGAATGGACCAGCCCAGCAGCAGGCCGAGCCAGCCAAAGTCAGCGTCGCCGAAAGTGGTATTCGCGGAGCCGAAGGAACCAAGGACACCGAGGAGGAATGCCGGCAGGAAAGTAATGATGAGGCCGTTGACAAAAGCACCGAGCGCGGCACCACGGCGGCCGCCGGTGGCATTGCCATAAACGCCTGCTGCACCGCCGGTGAAGAAGTGCGGCACCAAACCGGGCAGAATCAGCGCAATGCCAAAGGCTGGATTGAGCCAGGTAGACAGGACGGCGAGGCCGACAAGTCCGCCGAGGAAGGAAGAAATGAATCCGATGAGCACTGCGTTCTGGGCATAAGGAAAGACGATGGGGGCATCCAGTGCAGGGATCGCGCCGGGCACCACCTTGGCTGCGATGCCCTGGAAAGCAGGCACGAGCTCGCCCAGGATGGTGCGGACGCCAAACAGGATGACGGCCACGGCTACGCCAAACTGGAGTCCTTGGGTCACGGACTGCATCAAGAAATTGCTCACATTAGTGGCGCCATCTGGAAAGGCCGTGAAGGCTTCCTCGGAACCGGCGCGAGCAATGAAGAGCACGGCGAGGACCACGTACATCAGCGCCATGGATAGCGCGGTTGCCACCATGGAATCGCGCAAGAAGCGCAGGCCTTCCGGCAATTTCAGGTCCTCAGTGGAGGGCGACATTTTCTTACCCTTGCCGCTCACCAGCTTGCCGACGCCGCCCGCAGCCAAATACCCCGCAGTGCCAAAATGTCCGATGGCCACGGAGTCATCGCCGGTAATGCGGCGGGTAAATGGGTGCGCGATGGCGGGGAGCGAAACCATAAGAATGCCAAGGAGCGCTGCTCCGAAGGCGATGACAATCCACGAGGAATACCCGGCTGGTGCAAGCACCATGGTGAGAAGAGTCGCCATGAAGAGAACATGGTGACCGGTAAGAAACACGTAGCTCATTGGCGTAAAGCGGGCGAGCAGCAGCGAAACCACAAAGCCTAAGATCATGATCCAAGCGACTTGGCTGCCGAACTGATCCTGCGCAATGCCTACGATGGCTTCATTGGTCGGAACCACGCCTTGGGCGCCCGTGGCGCCGGTAATCATGGCCCCCAGCGGCTCTAAAGAATCGGTGACTAGGCCTGCACCAGCACCGATAAGGAGAAAGCCGAGCGTGGCCTTGATGGCGCCGCCAATGGTTTTGCCGGTACCGCGGCCCATCGCTGCCAAACCCACCGCAGTGATGATGCCGATGAGAAACGCTGGCACGGAGAGAATTTCATTTACCAGGAAGTTCGCTATAGCAAGAAGAAAGTCCATGAGGATGCTCCTTAGATGTCATAGAGCTCGCGCAGAGCCCCATCGATTTCAGGCATAGAGGTGAAGTCTTGGATGACGTAGACGGGGACTCCGACATCGCCAAGCGTTGCGGCAATTTCGCCGGAGGTGAGCAAGAAATCCGCCTCGCCTGCGCGGCCCTTGGCAGAGATGGTGTCTGTAGCTTCCACGGTGAGGTAAGGACCCCAACCCCACTCATCGAGCACCTGCTCGAGGGTGTTTTTGAGGAACAATGACGTACCTAGCCCGTTGCCGCATACCGTGAGAATTTTTCCTTTGGAGGCAACAGAATCGGCGGCCGTTTGCTTCGCTGGTTGCGCCTTTGGCCCCGACGTTGCTGTGGAAGCTGCGCGTTTCTTACTCGACGTCGATGCCGTGAGGACTGCGCGGAGCCCCTCTTCAGATTCTGCGCTATCAAGCTCGTCGCGTTTGGTGGCTAGCAGCTTTGCGAGCTGTTTCATCGCCTGCAGATGCTCGGAGTCACTCCGTGCGGCAAACGCTACGACGAGGTCTACAGGGTCATTGGAATCATGCCCGAATTCCACCGGCTTATCCAGGCGCACCCACGACAGTGAGGTTTCTTTTACCGCCTCCGAAGGGCGCGCGTGCGCAAAAGCGAAACCGGGAGCCACGACAATATATGGGCCCGTTTCTTCCACGGAGTGCACCATTGCTTCCGTGTAGTCTGCGGTTATCGTGCCAGCTTCTTCAAGCAGCGATCCCGCAAGATGGATAGCTGCTCGCCAGTCCTTGGCGGTGCCGTGCAAGTCCACGGCACCGGGCACCAAGAGGGAATCTAGTGTCGCCATATGTATCTCCCATCACAAATGCTGTGACATCAAGGTCAATGTCACTCTTGATTTTATGCCGTGGAGAAACGGGAGGTAAATGCAGGGGTAACGTTTGCACTGGGGGAGTTGCAACCGCTCAAGGGGCGGTCGAATTGGCTCTATCGGTCTTTAGCGTGGTCGCAATGCAAAGGGGACCGTGTGTTCTCGGAAAGGCCGGACCTGGAAATGGACCTGTGCTAAGGGGAAGGGAAATGAGAAATCCCCGCTGGCGCGGGGAGAAACACAGCTAAAGTGCTGCTTTGCGCACTACAACAGGCCCCTCCCATTGGATACAGGAGGGGCCTGGCTACGCCTGTCAAGTACTGCCTGCCTCAGTGAGAAATGGGCTCGATTTCCTTTGGGCGTTGTATCTCGGCGGGCTTCGCTTCCTGTATCGGCTAGAACGGGAGATTTAAGCGCGTTGTATACGGGCAGTTAATTGAGCTCGAAAGTTTGGCGTCCGATTTCATCTTGGCTGAAGGACTTAGTTGCAACAAGGTCCACAGGGGTAGTTAGATCATCGAGCTCGTAGGCTATGGTTCCAGCGACAGTGCCTCCCTTTTTAATCTGCTCAAGCTGAGTATCGTCAGTTTCAGGATCAATATAGGAACCGAGGTCGAGCTCGTTTACTTTATTCGGATCATTGTCTTGGATGGCGGTGAAGTACACGACAAAGTCGGTGGTGGTTAGAGTTTCATCCGTTTTATTGGTTACGTCATAGTTAAAGACGAGAAGTGGCTTTTCACCTATTTCATTACCAGGCTCACCGGGCTTGATAACACGGTGATCGGTTATTTCGAACTTGGCGGCTGGAACATCCAGGACTCCATTTTTAAAGGTTTGGCCAAAATCCGTGCTCTTTAGCTCTCTAATGGTTGTCGGATCATCCTTCACTTTCTTCATGTGTGTGGTGAATTCCTTATCTTCAATCGCGACCTTGAAAGTTAAGGCGTCGTCATCGATAGAGAAATCTTTCTTGTCGGACGAAGCAGCCATCCACTCAGAGGCAGTGGCAACGGTATCGCGGTTTGAAGTAACGGTCTCGCCGGATGCAGCGGCTTGAGCGTCAAAGGTGCCAATCCAGTAGATCATACGATTTTCGCCGTTGTCCATGACCCATTCGATGGTGATGACGTCGTCGGTGATGCTGGCCTCCATCCAGCCATCTTCAGAAGCGCTGTCCTCTTGCTTCCACGTCCCAATTACGGACTTCGCATCGGTCTGTGCATCGGACGCGGAATTACTGGAGTCGCTCGTCTTTGAGCTGTCACTACCGCTATCCGAGCAGGAGGTAAGCGTGAGAGCAGAGACGAGAATGAGAGAAGAGAGTAGTTTGCGCATAATTAACTTCTACCCGCAGGGGGTAGGAAGCGTACAAATACTCAATAGCGAAGGGGGCAAATTGGTCTTTGGCCGCTCTTTGACTAATCTTTTCAGGGCAGAGAGTCGCCCAAGTGGGCGTGCGATCTGCGTGGGGCTATAGCTCAGTCGGTTAGAGCTACGGACTCATAATCCGTTGGTCGCGGGTTCGAGCCCCGCTGGCCCCACGGTGATAGGGAGGCGTCGGCAAGCAGTGCCGTCGCCTCCTTGTACTTATCTGCGCATATGGGTGTGCTGATTGCGCAAGGGCGGGCGGTGAAGTCTAATAACTATATGGTTGAAGTAGATCCGCTCATTGAATCTCTCTACCGCTGGTCCGATATCAGTGGTGTGCTGCTGATGGGAATTATCGGTGGCACTATGGCGCGCAAGCGCGGCTACGATATCATCGGCTTTTTCTTCATTGCGATGTTCTCGTCGCTAGGCGGCGGCATGGTGCGCGACGTGCTCATTAACCGCGGCACCGTCGCGGCAATGAGCCAGCCGGAATACCTCTACTTGGCTTTTACCGGCGCGCTGATTGCTCGCTTTGTGTACTTCAAAGGCAAGACCTGGGATTATCTGCAAGCGCATGGCGACGCCGTCGTTTCCGGCCTGTGGGCCGCCACCGGCGCGGTGAAGGCTATTACCTACGGCCTGCCGCTTATACCCTGCATCATGATGGGCGTGTTTACCGCCACGGGTGGTTCGATGATTCGTGACATCGTGATGGGGCGCGAGCCGAGCGTCTTTGGTGATAACCAGCCAACAGTTATTCCGGCCGTGGCTTGTGCGATTATTGTGCTGGTTGGCCACCATTTCGACATGATGGCCGTGGGCATGATCATTGGGCCTTTGGTCTCCATCTTCTTGGCGCTGCTGGGCATTTGGGCGGGGTGGCGCGTGCCGGCCTACCAAGACTGGGCACCTATTAATGACACCGCCGCACAGGTGAAGGTCCTAGCGAAAAAGGCCGAGAATAAAAGCCGTGCCGTCGGCCGCCGCCTCGAGCCGCACCGCTTACGTGCTTGGCGTCACCGCCAGATGGAGGCAGCGCTGCAGCGGCGCATTGAAAAGGAAGTGCGCTCTGGTAAGCGGCGCAAAGAAGCTGCGGCGGAGGCCAGCGAATTTCTGGAGTCCTTCGAATCCGATGTGGATCAGCTCAGTGCAGTGGTAGCAGAAGGCGATGATACGGACTTCGGCGTGGACCTCACCGGTGATTCCTACACCGAGGAGGAACAGGCCTCCCAGGAGGAATCCCAACGCCTCCTTGATGCCATTCTGGAAGATGACAAGCTTACGGATGAACTCATTGATCGCCTCATGAAGCGCTATGACTCCCGCGACTAGCCCGCGGTTCTTTAGCGCGGCGGCTTAGCGCCCAACCGCGCCGCAAACCTGCGGGTCCGTGATATAGCCTTGCTCGCAGCCATATTGGGTCTGGATTTCTCCGGAGCTCTTATTCCGGTTGCCGTTGGCATCGTTGCCATAGCCGCACAGGTAGGCCGGACACTCCGCACTCGGCCCATTGGGCGCTTGTACTGGCGGTTGAGCGTTTGATTCCTTGCACAACGCGGCAAACTCCACCCAGGTGCCGTCCGCGCATTGGTACTGCGCGGTGTTTTCCTGCTGCCGGTTTTCGGTAGGCGGTTGCACGGCTTCCTGATTTTCTGTTTGTGGTTCGGCGTGCTGCGCGGCATCTGTAGTTGCTACTTCCGTGGTCGTTTTTTCTGTGGACGTTTCCTCGGTGCTGGATTCTGTAGAGCTCGTTTCATTGGCCGTTTCCGTAACGGTTTCTTTCACCGTGGAAATGGTGGTGGCGGTCTCGTCGCTGCCGCCGCAACCGGTGGCAAAAAGGGCTAGGGAAAAGAAGGGAATAAGGAATGATTTCTTCATGCCCCATACCGTAGCTAAACAAGGCGGCGGGTGCCGGAGTCTGTGCAGGGCATAGGGGGAAACGGGCTGTGCGAGGGGGGAGTGTTTGCATGGTGGCTGGCAGTGAACTGGCATCTAGTTTTCAGGTGTGCGCACTAATCTAGAGACATGAATCTGAAGTATTACTTCTACGAGCTGTGGAGCATCTTCGTTGACCACGGCTTACCGCTTATCGCGCTGCTGCTCATAGGCATTTTGATCCCACGCATCGGCAGGCTGGCGATCCGCATCATAGAGCGCCGCCTCGATGAAGATGAAGAATCCACCAAGGCGCGCCTGGCGCTGACCGGTGCGTTGGTCTACATCGTGCAGGCCATCGCGTACTTCCTCATCATTTGGGCGGCGCTGACCAATATCGGTGTTCCTGCGGTAGGCGCGGCGGTGCCGGCGACGATAGTTTCGGCCGCCGTGGGTTTTGGCGCCCAGTCCATCATTGCGGATTTCCTCTCCGGCTTTTTCATCCTTTCGGAAAAGCAATTCGGTGTAGGCGATTACGTCAGCTTTGATGGCGTAACCGATGTGGAAGGCACCGTGGTGATGCTGACTCTGCGCACCACCAAGGTGCGCACTCCCACCGGCGAGCTCGTCACCGTGCCCAATAGTTCCGCCGGGGCGGTAACAAACTATTCCCAGGAATGGTCGCGTGCCGTGGTCAACTTCGACGTGCCCGTGCAAGAAGGCGAGACCTTGCCGGAGATCACGCGCCGGGTGCGCACCATTTCTGAGCAGGCTATCCAAGAGCCATCCATCGCCGTGGATGTCAACGGCGAGCTCGAGGTGCTGCCAGCCACGCAGCTGGTTGCCCCGCAGGCCGCCGGCCAGTCGTGGCACGTGACCTACCGCGTGCTGGTCACCGTTAACCCGGCCCGCCAATGGGCAGTGGAACGCGCCATTCGCTCGGCGCTGCTCTCGGAGTTCTGGGATCACTACAACGTGGCCGATCTCGATGAACTGCAGCGCCCGCTGACCCCACCGCAGGGAAATACCGCGGCTCAAGAATCCGTGAAAGACGCTTCCACCGCAGGGGAGGGCTCCCACCCTGAGACGAAGGTGGAGCGCAGTGCCGCCACCGAGAACGCTGAGGTGGATGGCCCGGATAGCGACGGCCCCGGAAAACCCGCGCTGTCTGATGCGGACGACCAAGAACCAGAGCCCTCCCAGGGCATCTGGCGTGGCCTGGAGACCAATAGCAAGTTTCAAAAGATCGCCACCTTCGGCGGTCGAGTCCGCGCATCTACCACGGGGCTTATCCTCGCGCTGCTTGTTGTCGGCGCCTTGACCCTGGCTTCGAGTAATCCCGAAAACGCGGACGCGGGCTGGCTCTCGCCCGAGCACTGGCGCGATAGCGGCAAGGAAACCTCCTCCTCACAGCTTTCCGACGCCCCCTCAAACCAACCCACCCCAGCAACCACCGAGACCGGTACACAGTCCGAACCAACGGAAGATAGTGCCGCTCCCACGGAGACCGACTACCCACAGGGCACTAATGACACTGGCGTGACTGATACGCCTGCCGGCGGCAGGCAGGGAACAGGCGCTACTGGTAATGCCTCCCCGGCTCCGAGCGCTGCCAATGGTGCAGGCAATGCGGGGACAGATTCCGGGACCGGCGCCGGCACTGCGCCCACTGCGGGAGGCGACGCCGGCGACGGCGCCCAAGCTTCCGGAACGGCCGGTAGCGCAGGCACAGAGATTCCGGCAGAGCCTCGTCAGTAGGATGTGCCCTCCATTTCGACCATTGCTTCCTATTGTGGTTGGCAAAGCCGGCATGAACGCTCATGTCGTAGCTCTTGACGTGCAGGAATGATTTTGTGTGGCAAAGATGAAATAGTGCGAGCCGGCTGCGCGTTGCACTTGGCATGACTTCACTCTTTGAACCTCTGGAACTTGGCCGATACACGATAGATAATCGCGTGACCATGGCGGCGTTGACCCGCCAGCGCGCGGGTGAAAGCGGAATACCTACCGAGCTGCACCAGAAGTACTACTCGCAGCGTGCCACGGCCGGGCTGGTTGTCACGGAGGGCACCTTCCCGGCGTGGACCAACCGCGCATTTCCAGGCCAGGCAGGCATTGCCACCGAGGAGCAGGCAGAAGGCTGGCGTGCGGTAGCAGACCGCGTTCACGAGGCCGGCGGCACCTTGTTCATGCAGATCATGCACGGTGGCCGCACCAGCCACCCAGATCTGATTGACGGTGCAGATCCAGAGGCCCCGAGCTCCTTCGATTGGGGCGGAACCGTGCGTGGCTTTTCCGGCAAAATGGATGCGCCGGTCCCGCGGGAGCTGAAGAAGGAAGAGCTGCCGCGCATCGTGGAGGAATTCCGTCAGGGAGCGCGCCGAGCTATCGATGCCGGTATCGACGGGGTGGAGATCCACGGCGCGAATGGCTACCTGCTGCATGAGTTTATGGCGGCCTCGTCCAATAAGCGCGAGGATGAATTCGGCGGCAGCCCGGAAAATCGCTGGCGCCTGCCGGAGATGGTCATCCGCGCCGTGGCGGAGGAAATCGGTGCCGACCGCGTCGGTGTGCGGTTCTCGCCGGCGCACAATGTGCAGGGTGTTATCGAGGATGACCAGGACGACATGCTGGCCACCTACGGCGGACTGCTCGATGCCCTGGCGCCGCTGAACCTGGCTTATGTGTCGCTGCTACACGGCGAGCCGGAAAGCGAGCTTATCGCCACGCTGGCGCAAAAGGCCCGCGCAAATGGCGTGACCAAGGTGCTGATGAATGATGGCTTCCCCACGGTGACTTCCAAGGAAGATGCGCAACGTGAAATCGAGCTGGACTACGTGGATGCCGCAGTGGTGGGCCGCCAGCTCATCGCCAACCCGGACCTAGTGCGCCGCTGGCGTGAGGGCTTGGAGCTCAACGAGCCGGACCAGGATACGTTCTACCTGGGCGGCGAGCGTGGCTACATTGATTATGAATATGCCGCGGACTAGGGAAAAATCCGCGGCATAAAGGGGGGCCGAGAGGCATCAGAGTGATAGGTAGTGAAATTCCCCAGAGAGGGTCTTTCACTATGCCTATCGAAGGTGTACTACCCGTTCGTTAACACCAAGTGCCTGTCATGTGACAGAACTTACAACTACTTGGTATAGCCCTTGCCTGGGCGCCAGGTCATGGTCACAGCCTCGCGCACCGGGGACTTAGCGGACAGCAGGTTATCCACACGCAGCCAGTGCATTTCTGCGGAATCCGGGCGCACGGTTACAAAGCTATAGCCGTGGTGGTCCAAGTCCACGTGGCGGGTGTGCGGGTTGGCACCTAGCAGGTAACGCTCGGCAAGCTTGGAAAGCTCGTTGCCTTCCGGCAGCTTGAGCTGCTCGTTGACATTGGGCGCAGAAACGGAGGCGCAGACCAGCTCGGCGCCAAAGATGCGGCCATCCTTGCTGATATTATGCGCCCACTCGGAATGGATATCGCCGGTGACAAAGAGGGTGTGGGCATCGTGCTTGGAAAGGGCGTCGATAAGCAGGCGGCGCTCTGCAGAGTAGCCATCCCACTGGTCGCCATTGACCGGAATGCCGGTGATATTGGAAGACAGCGAGGAAGAAACCGGCTTGGTCTTGTCATCCTTTTGCAGGGTAGCCAGGTTCATGGGGGAGAACATGACGGAATTGCCCAGCATATTCCACTTCGCAGAAGAGGTCTCAATCTTATTGAGCAGCCAATTATATTGCTCGGATCCGAGCATCGTGCGGCCTTCTGCGGCCATCTTGTGCGGGCCAAAGCGCACCTGCTCATCGCGGTAGGTGCGCAGGTCCATCATGGTTAGTTCCACCAGGTCACCAAAAGTCAGGCTGCGGTAGAGGTGGCCCTGCTCGGAAGGATTGGTTGCGCGCACCGGCATCCACTCGAAGTAGGCCTGCATTGCGGCCTTGCGGCGGTCGAGGAAGGCGCCCTCCTTGCCCTCGGTGTGGTTTTCGGCGCCCTCGCGCCAGTTATCGTTGGCCACCTCGTGGTCATCCCACACCACAACCCACGGCAGTGCCCCGTGTGCGGCTTGCAGGTTTTCATCGGTGCGGTAGCGGCCGAAGCGAATCCGGTAATCCTCTAACGAGATAATCTCGTGCGCAGGGTGGTGCAGGCGCACCGGGCCATTACCGGCGTACTCGCGCTGCGGGTATTCGTAGATATAGTCGCCCAAGAAGATCATATAATCCAGCTGGTCGGCGCGGCCGCGCTGGGCAATATCGCCATAGGCGTTAAAGAAGCCGGACTCCCAGTTTGCACAGCTAGCCACACCGAAGGTGAGCTCTTCTGGGGAGGCGCTCAGCGCCGGGGCGGTCTTGGTACGGCCAATGGGCGAGTACTTATCCTGCGCCTTAAAGCGGTAAAAGTACACGGTCTCCGGCTCTAGGCCGTGCGGATCCACGTGCACGGTGTGGTCCTGGTTGGCGTCGGTGGTCACTTCGCCCTGCTTGACGACGTCCCCGAACCCCTCATCCTTGGCAATTTCCCACTCCACCCGGGTGGCCTCGCCCAGGCCGGATCCCGGCATGGCATCGGCATCCGGGGTTACGCGGGTCCACAAAATGACCGAATCCGGAATAGGATCGCCCGAGGCAACGCCGTGGAGGAAGGGGCGCTCGCCCAGTTGGGGCTCTACCATGTGCTGCTCCACGCGCGGGGAGAGGCTGCTTTGGGCATTGGCAGAGTTGGCGGCGGCGGTGGACAAAGCGATGGCGGCGCCGGCGGTGCCGGTGGTTTGCAGGAAGCGGCGGCGATTGACGTTTCCGCGGGCAGAAGCGGACTGATTCTGAGAATTACTAGGCATGATTTAAAGCTTCGTCATGTTTGCCGCCTGTGCAAGCGATCCTAGGCCAATTACATAAAGAGTTCTTTTTGTCTTAACTGGCGGTTAACTTCCTTGCCCTTCGCCCGGCCCTAGAGTGCGGGCCTTGGGCGGGCTTGGCTCAGTAGGCTGGAGGGCATGAGTGAATTTAGCCAGATCAGCCAATGGCCCGCGGATACGGTGGCCGGTGCTTTGCTGCACCGCGGCGAGGTCATAGAAACGGTAGGAGATACCGCCCGCGAGTTTCCAGTGGCATCGGTGACCAAGCTGGTTGCGGCCTATGGCGTGATGCTTGCCGTGGAAGAAGGCGCGGTGGAATTGGGGCAGCCGGCCGGTCCGGAGGGCTCGACCCTGGAACACCTGCTTGCACACGCCTCTGGCATTTCCTTTGACTCCCGAGAGCCGCAGAAGCCGGTAGGCGAACGCCGCATCTATTCCTCGGCCGGTTATGAGTGGGCCGCAGATACCGTGGCCGATGCCACGGGCATGGACTTTGCCGAGTACCTACGCGAGGGTGTACTTACCCCGTTGGGCATGGATTCCACTCGTCTCGAAGGTTCGGCCGGTCACGGCTTGGTCTCCACGGTGAAAGATTTGGCGGCCTTTGCTGCGGAAGTCCAGGATCCGCAGCTGCTGCACCCATCCACCGTGGCCGATATGCGCCGCGTCCATTTTGGTGGCCTGCGCGGCATTGTCCCGGGCTACGGCAGTTTTAAAGATTGTACCTGGGGCCTTGGTTTTGAAATCCACGGCGACAAAGAACACTGGATGGGCGCCCTGCCTGCCGACGCCGTCGGTCACTTTGGCATGTCCGGCACCTACCTCTGGGTGGCCGGCGAGTATGCCATGGTGGCGCTCACGGACCGTGACTTTGGCGAATGGTGCAAGCCACTCTGGCACGATACGAATACCTCCATCTGGAACGCCTTGTAGGCGTCCGGGCTCGGCGGAGCTAGCGCCTCCAGTGCGCTAGCGCGTGTCTATAACCTTTTATCGGGGAAGCGGCACGGTGGAAGGCTCCCCCGCAGGGTGGGAAAATCGAGGATTTTTGTGCGGTAGGGGCCATAAAACTTGGGATCGCGGCGTGCCTGTAACTAGCCGCTGTTGGAGGTAAGTCAAATAGGGTTTTCGCGCCCATGAGCAGGCCGTCTGGTGGAGAATATAGAACAAGCCTAGGGAGTTCACAGAAAAGGCCAAGTTTCACATTAATAACACTGGTTTCACCTGCAACTTTAGTCCCAGTCTGTACCTGGGGTTGAGGTTTAGCAAACGGGGGTTGAAGTGAAAGTTGAGGGTTGTAGGGGGAGGTGTGACGCAGGAAAATTGTGTGCAGACGCATCAGACAGTTCGTTGGGGAAGACGAAGCTCGTCTTGCATCG
Source organism: Corynebacterium nasorum (assembly GCF_030229765.1). Taxonomy (NCBI): domain Bacteria; kingdom Bacillati; phylum Actinomycetota; class Actinomycetes; order Mycobacteriales; family Corynebacteriaceae; genus Corynebacterium; species Corynebacterium nasorum. Next base: position 55,814 of record NZ_JASPGY010000006.1, read on the forward strand.
CGCCGGGCCGGCAGGCCTCGTGCGGTGGTGATCTATGTCGAGGGAGAATCGGCTATGAATACGTGCGTTAACCCTGCGCCGGTTGAACAGCCGGCCTCCACCTCCGCGTGGCCCTCCGTCAACGGTGGTGCCACCGTGGTTACCGGTGTGCTCAAGATTTCCGGGATGCCGCGCTCGCTGCGCTCGGAGATTGAACGCGCCATGGATCGGTGCATCCGTACCGAGTCGGAATTTATCATTCCGGGCGATGACCCACTGACCGCTCAGTGGTGCACTCGCTGGTTCCGGGATGGGCTTTCTGTCGCGGCGCTTGCTCGAGGCGGCAAAGCCTGTGCCCACTCAGACAGCGGTATTGGCTGCCACCAGGTGCTGACCGGCACCCGCGAAGAGCTAGATGCGCTGGACTGCGTCGTGCGCTATCTTGCGCAGCGCCACGGCTTTACTGCTGCCGTGCGCCTGCCGTAGAAAGCACAGGGAGGGTGGACCAACAGCTGCTGGTCCGCCCTCCCTTTTCCTTTTGCCATTAGTAGGGCCGGTTGAGGGCGGCCTATTCCTCCTCGGCGAAGGGATCAAAGATTTTGTCCGGCAGCTCGGCCACTGATTTCAGCACGGCAGAAGGGCGGTAGGGGTAGCGAGAAATCTCTCGGTCATCGGAGATGCCGGAGCGCACCAAAACTGTGCGCATGCCGGCCTCGAGACCGGCCTTAACGTCTGTATCCATGCGGTCACCAATCATCACCGTGTGCTCCGAGTGGGCACCAATATGATTGAGCGCCGAGCGCATCATGACTGGGTTGGGCTTGCCCACGTAATAAGGCTCGCGGTTGGTGGCGGCGGTAATCAGTGCAGCCACGGCACCGGTGGCCGGCAATACTCCTTCTGGGGCAGGGCCGGTGACATCTGGGTTGGTGGCGATAAAACGAGCACCATTGCGGATGAGGTTAATCGCGTTCGTGATGGCCTCAAAAGAATAGGTGCGGGTCTCACCAAGCACCACAAAATCAGGGTCATCGTTGGTAAGGATCCACCCAGCCTCGTGCATGGCGGTGGTAAGGCCGGATTCACCCACTACATAGGCCTTGCTGGAGCTTACCTGGCTGGAAAGAAAATTCGCGGTGGCGGTGGCGGAGGTCCAGATGCGCTCGGCAGGAATATCCAAGCCGGTATTGCGCAGGCGGGCAGAAAGATCCCGTGGAGTAGACATGGAGTTATTGGTCAGCACCATGTACTCGATGTCATTATCCTTGAGCGCTTGGATAAATTTATCGGCGCCAGGGATCATCTCGCCTTCTTTGATGAGTACGCCGTCCATATCGGATAGATAAGAAATCATTGGTGGTCCTCCACATACTCGGCAATATCGCCGATGGTTTCGCAGTTGAGCATCGTTTCCTCAGAAAAACGCACCTGGAAGGTCTCTTCCGCGCGCACGGTCAGCTCCACTAGATCTAGCGATTCGACGCCAATATCCTTCAGCCGCGTATCCCGGCTCAGATCTTCCTCGGTACCGGTGACCTTGTTTATGAGCGCGAGGAGCTGGCCGAGCGTATCGCGCTCCGGCTCCTTTTCCGGCGCGCTCGCGTTGAACTTTGCCTGTAATTGGGCGCTGAGGTCGTTTGCCATGCCCACCAGTCTAGTATTGATCCCGTTATGGCATTGAGAAAACGTTCTTCCGTTGTGGCGCGTAGTTGGCTCAAGCGCCTGCGCCCCTCGCACCGCGCCGAGCTAGAAAAACTCTATGGCGGATTGCATGATCCCTCCACCGAGCCGGGCCTTACCCAGGTCAGCGCTTCCGGCACTGTGGAACACGATGGCCTAGATATTGCCTGGTACGAGGTGGGGCGCGAAGACGCGCCAGTAACCGTGGTCTTCATTCACGGCTATTGCTTATCCGCGGAAGCCTATTATGACCAGGCCAATTATCTCCGCGGTCGCAATGCGCGTGCACTCTTGGTGGATTTGCGCGGGCACGGCCAGTCCTCCACGGTCGCCCCAGAGGAGTGCACCGTTGATACGGCGGCTGACGACGTCCTCGCCGTCATTCGAGAGCGCGCTCCCCGTGGCAACCTGGTCATCGTCGGCCATTCCCTGGGCGGCATGGTTGCCTTAAACCTCATCCGCCGTGCTCCAGCCGAGGTTTATGAGCGCATCAAGGGCGCGCTGCTAATTTCAACTTCGATGCGCCGCTTTGCAGCAAAGGGCGTAGCGCAGATTCTGCAGTCGAAATCTCTGCATGCGCTCTACCGCCTCTGTCTGCGCCTGCCTGGTCGCGTCGATAGCGCGCGCTTTGAGGCCGCCCGGTTCATTGCGCCACTTTTTGCTGCGACCTTGGCCGGCTTTCCACAAATGGAGAAGCTGCAATTTCACGTTGCCATGCTTCTCGATACCCCCTTGGCCTCCTACTCCGGCTTCTTCGACGACCTTTTGGAACACGCCGAGTACGGCGCCGCCCCACGGCTGGCGAAGCTCAAGGGCGAGGTGGTAGTCGGAACCGCCGATATTGTCACCCCGCGTTCACAATCCGAGGTGCTCTGTAAGCATTGGCCCGCCGCGAACCTGCAGACGGTGGAAGGCTCCGGACACATGGTGATCCTCGAAGACCCCGAGGCTATCTCCGCGGCCCTTGGCCGCGTCCTTGATGCGATATAGACGGGCCGGATGCATAAGCCCGTTTGCTGGGTACGCAAAAGACGCCGCGGCGGGGAAGCCGGCGGCGCCTTTCTTGTAGCGCGTGGCGCGGGCCTAGCCAGCACCAAAGCGGGGATTAGTCTTCGATGTGGGTGGTCACGGTCGGATCATCCAGCTTGAGATCCTTGGCTGCCTTCTCCACAACGGAGCGCTCAATCTTGCCCTCGCGAGCCAAGCCATCGAGCACTGCGACGACGATGGACTCGGCGTCGATATTGAAGTAGCGGCGAGCGCCCTCGCGCGTATCGGAGAAGCCGAAGCCGTCCGCGCCCAAGGTGATGTAGGTGCCTGGAACATACGGGCGGATTTGCTCCTGCAGCTCGGTGGTGAAGTCAGAGACACCAACGAACGGACCCTCGTAGCCCTTGAGCTGGGAGGTAGCAAAAGCCTCGCTCGGCTCCTCGCCCTTTCGCAGGGCTTCCTTGTTACGGCGGGCGCCGTCGCGGGCCAGCTCGTTCCAAGAGGTGACGGAGAAGATGGAGGCCTTGACATCGAAGTCGTCGGCAAGCATCTGCTGTGCGCGCAGCGCCTCGTGCACGCCTACACCGGAAGCCAGGATATTGGCAGCAATGGAGCCGCTCTCTGCGGTATTGAAGTGGTAGATGCCCTTGTGCAGGCCCTCCACGTCCAAATCCTCCGGCTCGGCCGGCTGGTGTACCGGCTCGTTGTAGACGGTGAGGTAGTACATGATGGCCTCGTTGTCCTTGCCATACATGCGCTCAATACCGCGGGAAACCAAGTGGGCAACCTCGTAGCCGAAGGCCGGGTCATAAGAAACCACGGCCGGGTTGGTCGCAGCCAAGACAGGGGAGTGGCCGTCCATGTGCTGCAGGCCCTCACCGGTCAGGGTGGTGCGGCCGGCGGTTGCGCCAATGATGAAGCCGCGGCCCATCTGGTCGCCGGCTGCCCAGAAGGCATCGCCGGTGCGCTGGAAGCCGAACATCGAGTAGAAGATGTAGAGCGGAATCATGGCCTCGCCCTGGGTAGCGTAGGACGTTGCCGCAGCGGTAAAGGAGGCAGCGGCGCCGGCCTCAGAAATACCCTCGTGCATGATCTGGCCGTCAGTAGCTTCGCGGTAGGAGAGCATGAGGTCGTGGTCCACCGGCACGTAGTTCTGGCCGCGGGGGTTCCAAATCTTCATGGTCGGGAACCAGGAGTCCATACCAAAGGTGCGGGCCTCATCCGGAATGATCGGCACGACGCGCTTGCCCAGCTCCTTGTTGCGCATAATTTCCTTGAAGGTGCGCACCAAGGCCATGGTGGTGGCTACTTCTTGCTTGCCAGAGCCCTTGCGTACAGAGCGCAGCTTGTCCAGAGCCGGTGCCTCCAGCGGGGTGAAGTCCTCGCGGCGCTCCGGCAGGAAGCCGCCGAGCTCTTTACGACGCTCCAGCATGTACTTGATCTCCGGGGAGTCCTTGCCTGGGTGGTAGTACGGCGGCAGGTATGGATCCTTTTCCAGCTCCGCATCGGAGAAAGGAATTTCCTGCTTATCGCGGAAGCGCTTCAGGTCATCCAGGGTCAGCTTCTTCATCTGGTGGGTAGCGTTGCGGCCCTCGAAGTTGTGGCCCAAGCCGTAACCCTTAATGGTGTGCGCGAGGATGACGGTTGGCTTGCCGGTGCCCTTGTTCTCCAGCGCGCGAGCATAGGCGGCGTAGACCTTGCGGTAATCGTGGCCGCCGCGGCGCAGTGCCCAAATCTCATCATCGGACATGTCTTCTACCAGCTTGGCCGTGCGCTCATCGCGGCCGAAGAAGTGCTCGCGCACATAGGCGCCATCGTTGGCCTTGAAGGTCTGGTAGTCACCGTCAGAGGTGGTGTTCATGACGTTGACCAAGGCACCTTCGGTGTCCTTTTCCAGCAGCTTATCCCAGCCACGACCCCAAATGACCTTGATGACCTCCCAGCCGGCACCGCGGAAGAAGGATTCTAGCTCTTGGATGATCTGGGTATTACCGCGAACCGGGCCATCGAGGCGCTGCAGGTTGCAGTTGACCACGAAGGTGAGGTTATCCAGCTCGTAGAGCGACGCGATCTGCAGTAGGCCACGAGATTCTGGCTCGTCCATCTCGCCATCGCCCAAGAAAGCCCATACGTGCTGCTTGGAGGTGTCCTTGATGCCGCGAGTCTCCAGGTACTTATTAAAGCGTGCCTGGTAGATAGCGTTAATCGGGCCCAAGCCCATGGACACGGTGGGGAATTCCCAGAACCATGGCATCAGGCGTGGGTGCGGGTAGGACGGCAGCCCCTCGCCCTCGCCACGGGATACCTCCTGGCGGAAGCTATCAAGGTCCTTTTCAGTCAGGCGGCCTTCCATGAAAGCACGTGCGTACATGCCCGGTGAGGCATGGCCTTGGAAAAAGACTTGGTCGCCGCCCGAAGGATCATCCTTGCCCTTGAAGAAGTGGTTCAAGCCCACCTCATAGAGCGGGGCAGCACCCGCGTAGGTCGAGATGTGGCCACCTACGCCAATTCCTGGGCGCTGTGCACGGTGCACCATGATGGCCGCATTCCAGCGGATCCAGCGGCGGTAGCGCTTTTCCAGTTCCTCGTCACCAGGAAACTCTGGCTCCATGGAGGTTGGGATGGTGTTGACGAAGTCCGTGGACGTCAACGAAGGCAGTTCAACGCGCTTAGCGGTAGCGCGCTCGAGCAGGCGCAGCATCAAGTAGCGTGCGCGCTCCGGATCGGAGTGCTCCAGCAGACCATCGAGGGAATCCATCCACTCGCGGGTCTCTTCTGGATCATTATCGTGAAGATACGATGCAACGCCGTCGCGGATGAGCGGGAAGTTGGAGTCGCCCTTGGTGGCGTCCTTCTCGGCCATTTAAACCTCCTGTATAAGGGTCTGCACAGTTTGCTTACTAGGATACGCGCTCACAGATCCACAATGGTTGTGAAGCCCGACTTAAGGGGACGTGCGGTACGTTACATCGCCATAACCAGTATCTTTGCCGGGTTTATTGGGGTAAAAGAGGGTAGTTTGCAAACTCTGCGGAACTGGGCGAAGTGGCGGGAGGGCCTGCAAAATGGGGGAATTGCGCCCCTTAGGCGGGTAAAAGGGGCCGGTGGGCGTTAAAATACTTCTATTAAGCCGCGATTTACCCGCAGGATGCGGGGGATGCGCGGACCGGACATTCACCAAATTAGGAAGGAAATGCATAGTGGCTGACGCTGCAGTCAAGCTCGGAATCAAGGAAGGGCAAATCGCCCTAGAGCTTGGTTGGGACGAGGATTGCGATACCGCGATCTCTGAATCGATCGAAGCCGTGCTCGGCGATGATTTCTTGGAAGAAGAAAATGACGAGCTGTGCGATGTAGTCCTTCTTTGGTGGCGCGACGAGGATGGCGACCTTGTGGATGGACTCGTTGACGCGAGCCGTCCGCTGGCCGATAACGGTGCGGTCTGGCTGCTTACCCCGGGTGCCGGAAAGCCTGGCACCGTAGAGCCAGGGCTCATCTCTGAGTCCGCTCAGCTGGCCGGCTTGGTGCAGACCAAGGCAGAGCGCCTAGGCGAGTGGCAAGGCTCTTGCTTGGTGCAGCGCGGATACACCAAGAAGTAGGGCTTTACCTGCTGATTTGTGTTGCTCTAGCAACCTGCGCTACTGTTTCTAACAGCGCAAGAGCGCATGCGGCTTTAGCTCAGCTGGAAGAGCAATTGGTTTACACCCAATAGGTCGGGGGTTCGATCCCCTCAGGCCGCACAACACAGACCGCCTCTCGGATTGATTTCCGGGAGGCGGTCTTTTCCGTATGCATGGGCACGGGCTAGCCCGGGAGGGACTCAAGGCTTAAGGCGCCTGTGGGCCAACTTTCGGCCACGTTGTGCATGGCAGTTGGGGAAGTAGCCCTATTAGCGTGGCTGCTTCTTAGGCTTCGGCTAAGTACTCAGGCACTTCAGCCACGGCTGCGGGTTGTCGGCTTAGTAGCGCTCGCGGCGGCGCTGGTTTAGTTTGGCGTAGTGATCTGGTTTGGAGTCGCCGTAGCGGGAGCGATTGCGGCGGCTGGCGGCATGCGAGGAGGACGCGGCGGGAACGGCCGTGGAATCGTCGTTCGCGGCTTCGTGCTCGCTGGGTGCGGAGTCAGCGCCGGCCGTTGGTTCTGCGGGCGTGTGGTCCGCAGCGGAGGCGTCACTAGAGGCAGGCTCGGAGGGGGTAGAGGCATCGGCGTCGAGGGCGGCGAGGGCCTCTTCCTCTTCGCGCAGGCGGCGTCGCTCACGGATTTCGGACCACACGAAATAGCCCAAGCCCAGCGGGGCCATGATGCCAAAGGCAATCCATTGGTAGCCATAGGAGAGGTGGTTGCCGCGGTCGAGCTGCGGGATGGGCATGGGGTTGAGCACGCCGGGCTGGTCCGCGGAAAGCTGGATGTAGTCGTGGGCTAAGGGGGCGTCGATAAGCGAGGCAATCTGCTCCGTGTGGATGGAATAGACCTGCTGGTAGCCCTCCTGCTTAATGGGTGCGGACGGGTGCTCGGCTTCGTCGGCGCGGATCATGCCGGTAATAGTGGTCTCGCCCGAAGGAGCGGCGGGAATATCCGGCACGGCGTTGGCCTCGCCGGCCTTGACCCAGCCGCGGTTAACCAAGATGGTCAGCCCGGAATCGGTACGGAAGGGGACCAAGGACTGGTAAGACGGGCCAGACTCGGCTGGGCGCAGGCGCAGCAGGACTTCATCCTGCGGCAGGTAGCGGCCGTGCAAGGTGGCGCGGGACCACTCATCGTCTTTGATAGCGCCGTGGTCATCCACGAGGTCTTCTACCGGCTGGGGGTCAGCCTCATAGGCGTGAGTGATGAGCTCGTTGCGTTCCACAATGTCATCGTCCTTGCCCAGCTGCCACGGGGCGAGGACGGTAAAAGCGAGGTAGGAAAAGGCCACGACGAACAGCAGCAGTAGAACCCAACCCGGCTTAAGGAACGTCTTTAGCATGGGGCCTAGTTTAGTCGTGGTGAGCGCGAATCCAATCCAGCAGGCCAGGTACGGCGGCCTCGATATTGTTGCGGGTGGTTTCGAAATCGGCGGCAGAACCGTAATACGGGTCTGCTACGTCCGCGTCTTCCGGGGAGTTGGGATCGAAGCTGCGCATCAAGCGGATCTTGTCCGGGTCGATGCTGCGCTCAATAAGGGCGTCGCGGTGGCCTTTGTCCATGGCGATGAAGAGATCAGCATCCATGTGCTCGGGCCCCAGCTTGGCCGCGCGGTGGGAACCACCATCGTGGCCGCCGCGGCGCAGCTCGGCAATGGCGCGCGGATCCGCTCCTTGGCCCACATGCCAGCCGCCGAGGCCGCAGGAGTCCACGGTGGCGACAAGGTCAAGCATGTCCTTTTCCATCTCATCGCGCGCGATGATTTCTGCCATGGGGGAGCGGCAGATATTTCCGGTGCAAACAAAGACGAGGTAGAGGCCGGAGCGGGCAGCGGATTCGGTCATGCGGAAAACCCCTTCGCGCGAATAGTACTGTGGTGCGGAAGATAGGATATAGCAGTAGTAACTATTCCATGAAACGAGCATAAAGGAGTACCTCCATGTCCGCTGTGAGCGTGGGCGATGTCCGCCGCGTACTCGATGAGGCCTACCCGCCGCACCTGGCGGAAAAGTGGGACGCCGTGGGGCTTATCTGCGGTGATCCGACCGCGGAGGTCAAGCGCGTGGCTTTTGCCTTGGACTGCACCCAAGCGGTAGCGGAGCGGGCGGTTGAACTCGGCGCGGATATGCTCGTGGTCCACCATCCATTGCTCTTGCGCGGGGTGGAGTCCGTGGCGGCCGATACGCCCAAGGGCAAGGTCATACACACGCTGCTGAGCAATGGTGTTGCGCTTTTTGCGGCCCATACCAATGCCGATAAGGCGCGGCCGGGCGTCAACGACAAGCTCGCGGAGCTGGTGGGCATTAACCCAGGCCGGCCCATCGTGCCGGAGCCCCAGGGCGTGGATAAGTGGGGCGTGCACGTGCCGGTTGCCGCGGCCGAGGAGGTGAAGCAGGCGCTTTTCGACGCCGGCGCGGGCCACATCGGTGCCTACTCCCACTGCTCTTTCGATATTGCGGGCACGGGCCAATTCCAGCCGGAAGAGGGAGCAGACCCGGCGGAGGGAGAAATTGGCGCCCTGCACCGCGGCGAGGAAATCCGCGTCGAGTTCGTCGCGCCGGCCGCGCTTCGCTCCGCCTTGCTGCAGGCCCTGCACGCCGCGCACCCTTATGAAGTACCGGCCTATGACATCACGGAAACCGCCGGTCACCAAGACCTGGATAAGGCGCTCGGCCTCGGACGCGTGGGAGAACTGCCGCAGGAGATGACCCTGCGCGAGTTTACCCAGCAGGTGGCCAATGCCCTCCCCGAGACCGCCTGGGGTATCCGCGCCGCCGGGGATCCGGAACAAAAGGTGCGTACCGTAGCGGTTTCTTCCGGCTCGGGAGATTCCTTCCTCTCCGCGGCCGCGAAGCTAGGCGTAGACGTGTATGTCACGTCGGATCTGCGCCACCACCCGGTGGATGAGCACTTGCGCGCCGGCGGGCCGGCCGTCATCGATACCGCCCACTGGGCCAGCGAATTTCCGTGGACGGCCCAGGCGCGCGATATCGTAGAGGATGCTTTAGAACTGGATACGGAAATTATCAGCCTGCGCACCGACCCGTGGACTATCTCTGCGCACCCAAAGGAGTCATAAGTGAAACTATCGCAAGAACTACAGCCGGTACTGCTGGAGCTGGCCAACCTGGAACGCTCGCAGGGCCATGGCGCGAAGAAGGAAATCCCGGAACAAGCCGAGTATGACAAGGCTAAAGAAGAACACAAGCGCCTACTGGATGCATCCGGCTCCGCGCAGATGGCCGTCGATGACATGGAGACCGAAATCCTGCGCATCCAGGCCGATGAGCGCAAGCTGCGCCAGCGCGAGCGCGATGATAAGCGCCAGCTAGGCGCTGCCGTGGATCCAGAAACGCGCAAGGACCTCGAGCACGATCTCTACGCCGCCAAGTCCCGCATTGCAGACCTCATGAGCGAGCTGCAAGAGGCCCATAATGAGGTGCACGCGCTGCGTTCTAACCTGGACGTACACGGTGCGCGCGTTTCTGATTCCGAGCGCAAGCTGGAAAAGCTGCGTCGCGCGGCCGAGGCGGCACAGGAGGCGGCCGCCAACCAGGAAGATCCGGCCGTGCGCATCGGCGAGCTGCGCCAACAGCTGCCTGCCGGGGTACTGAGCGAGTACGATACCCAGCGCGAGGAAAACGGCGTGGGCGCCGCCCAGTTCAAGGCCAACCGCGCTTGTGGCGGCTGCTTCATTGTCCTGCCGCCGGCGGAGCAAAACGCCGTGCGCAATGCCCCGGCCGATGAGTTGCCGCAGTGCGGCGATTGCGGCTCCTACCTGGTGCGTTTGGTCTAATGAAGGTCATTATCTACGCCGATGGCGGCTCCCGCGGTAACCCCGGAGTGGCCGGTTCCGGCACCGTTATTTATGACGGCAGCGGGCAGCGCATCCTGCGCGAAATCGTCTACGTAGTAGGTACCAAGTCCACCAATAACGTCGCTGAGTACAACGGCTTATTGCGCGGCCTGGAAGCCGCCACCGAGATGGGCGCTACCGAAGTGGAGTTCTACATGGACTCCAAGCTGGTGGTGGAGCAAATCAACGGCCGCTGGAAGATCAAGCACCCGGACATGCAGAAGCTGGCCCTGCACGCCCGTGGCTACATCAACGGCTTTTCTTCCTTCAGCTTGAACTGGGTGCCGCGCGCCAAGAATAAGGTGGCAGACGCCCTATCCAATGACGCCATGGACGCCGCGGCCGCCGGACATCCTGAAGGCATCGTTGTCGGGGAGGAAGATACTGCCGAACCGGCACAGGCTACGGAACGCGACACCACCGCGCCGCATCCCACCGATTGGCTTGGGGACCGCGGACCTACCACCCGCTTTATCCTGCTGCGCCACGGGCAGACGGACATGTCGGCCGCTAAGCAGTACTCCGGGCGCGCCAACCCGGGGCTTACGCAGCTCGGGCAAAAGCAGGCGCTGGCCGCCGCCCAAGCGCTTGCCGACGCCGATTTTGACGCCATTGTCTGCTCGCCCCTGCGCCGCTGCCAAGAGACAGCGGCGGCCGTGGCCAATGGCCGCGATATCGAGGTAGAGACCGTGGAAGGACTCATCGAGGTGGACTTCGGCGCATGGGAAGGCAAGACTGCGGCCGAGGCCCACCAGCGCGATCCGGAACTGCACGAGCAATGGCTGCATGACGCGAGCGTCGCCTGTCCGGGCGGCGAATCGCTGCAGGCAGTCAACCGCCGCGTGCGCACTACCCGCAAGGAGCTACAAGAGCGCTTTGCGGGCAAAACCGTGCTGGTAGTAAGCCACGTCAATCCGATTAAGTCCTTTATCCGCCAGGCGCTTGATGCTGGGCCGGCTACCTTTGGTCATCTCTTTTTAGACCTGGCTGCCATTTCCCAGGTGGAATTCTGGGAAGGCGGCTCTATGGTGCACGGATTTAACGATGTGGGCCACCTGGCAGGCCTGCGCTAGAATAAGGAACGCGAATGAGCCGGCCGGGTGATCGCGTCGCTTCATACGGGCAGCGAGCTGCTGCCGCGTGGGCGCCGAGGAAAGTCCGGACTCCATAGAGCACGGTGGTTGCTAACGGCAACCCGGGGAAACCCGCGGGCAAGTGCAACAGAAAGTAGACCGCCTTGTGCCTCCGCTTGAGCTTCGGCCCAAGTTGGAGCAACAAGGTAAGGGTGAAACGGTGCGTTAAGAGCGCACCAGCACCGTCAGTGATGGCGGTGGCTGGGTAAACCCCACCGGGAGCAAGGCATCACGGCCCCGCCACGTTGCGGGGCCCGATCAGGCGTTTTAAGGCTGCTCGCTCGAGCCTGAAGGTAGCTGCTGGAACCAACTGGCAACGGTTGGTCTAGATGGATGTTCACCGCACGGTGCTCCCTTGGGAGTGCCGCGATTAGACAGAATCCGGCTTATAGGCCGACTCATTCGCCCCAAGACGTTTATGGTGGTGGGCATGAAGCTCTACGCCGCCCCGCTTGATTTCCGCGCCATCGCCGCAGAATTTTCGGTAGCCATCGATTTTCCGGCTGCGGTCACCCACCAGGCCGCCCACGCGCAAGACCGGTATGCCGACTCGCGCCGCGACGCCCGCGATATTCCCTTCGTAACCCTCGATCCCGCCGGCTCCATGGACTTGGATCAGGCGGTTTACCTGGAAAAGCGCGATGGTGGCTACCGCGTCTTTTATGCCATTGCGGATGTCGCCGCCTTTATTGAGCCCGGCAGCGAGCTGGAGCGCGAGTCCTTCCGCCGCGGCCAGACTATTTATCTTCCCGATGCGCCAGCTCGCCTGCACCCGCCCGAGCTTTCCGAAGACCGTGCCTCACTGCTGCCTAAAACCGATAAACCGGCCGTGCTGTGGACCTTTGATCTAGATGACGCCGGTGAGGTGGAGTCCTTCCACGTCGAGCGCGCGCTCATCTACTCCCAGGCCCGCCTGGACTATGAGGGCGCGCACGCGGACTTGGCGGCCGGTAACCTGCACCCGTCTATTGCATTGCTGCCGGAGGTGGGACGATTGCGCCAGGAGTCCTCCCTGCGCCGCGAGGCCATTTCCTTGCGCCTGCCCTCCCAGCGCGTAGTGGAAAATTCTGATGGCACCTTTGAGCTCATTATCGAGCCTCGCTATGAGGTCATGGACTATAACTCGGAGATCTCTCTGCTTGCCGGCATGTGCGCGGGACGCCTCATGCAGGAAGCGGGCGTGGGTTTTCTGCGTACTTTGCCCGCCGCCGAACCGGAGCACGAGCGCCAATTTCGCGCCGAGGCCCAAGCCCTGGGCTTTGCGCTTGGCGATGCCCCCATTCCCCAGTTTCTCCTCACCGTCGACGCCGATTCCCCACGCGGCATGGCAGTCATGCGCGAGGCCCAAAGCCTCCTGCGAGGCGCCGATTATGCGTGGCTAGGAGAGCAGGAAGCGCAGGTGCATGCCGGGATAGGCGGCTACTATGCACATGTGACCGCGCCGCTGCGGCGCCTGTCCGATAGGTTCGCCACCGAGGTTTGTCTAGCCCTCTGCGGCGACTACGAGGTTCCCGGCTGGGTGGGGGAGCGCGCCACGGAGGTCATTGGCGCAATGCGTTCTACCTCGCAGCTTGCCTCCCAAGTGGATAAGGCCTGCCTCAACCTCACCGAGGCCACCGTGCTGCGCCCCTGGCTCGGCACCAATTTCCCGGCCACCGTCGTAAGCGGCGATGCAAAGCGGGACAAAGCTCGGATTTTTGTGCCGGAGCCACCAGTCTTCGCCCAATCTGTAGGCGCGCCAGAAACCGGCAGCGAAACCACAGTCTCGCTGGTGACAGCGGATACCGATTCGCGCGAGGTACTCTTTGCGTGGCCTGCTGACTAGCTGGTGAGGCTACTAGCTCTCGCCGCGTGCGGCCTCGCCCGGCTGTAATTCGACTACGAGCAGGCCATCGTCTGCCAGGTCGGCCGCAAAATTATGCGCGCTCTTCGCCGGGACGTAGGCAATGACTGCGTTCGATGTACCCGCGTGCGCCGAACGCCCCGCTACGGCACCGCGGACCGTGACTAGCTCGGCGAGTTTTTCTGCCGAGTCCAAGCCGTAGATATTGGCTAGGGAGGACTGTGACTGCAAAAGGATGGGGAAGAGCTCCGCGCCGCGATGCGAGCGCAGGAAGCGGGTGAACTTTTCTACCCGCTGGGTTTCTTCCTCATAAAAGGCCATCCATTCCGTAGCGGCGCTGATGCTCGGGTGTCCTTCCTCGCCGTAGACCTTGTGGACGGCCTTGAGCCAATCGAGGACGCGCTGTTGGGCGTCTGGAAGCAAGCGTAGCGAATCGGTGCCAAAGGAATGGCAGGCATCATCAATAAAGCGCTGCCGCTGGCGGATATCGGCGATAGCCTTTTCTTCCTGCGCGGAAAAATCTTCCGGCACCGCCACCGCGAAGGCAGCTATCTCGCGACCAACAAGGTGCGGTGCGTGGGTGACAGAACCGTCGGCGTAATCCATGATGCATACGCCGTCACCCGTGCTGCGCAGAGCCGCGCTATGGCGGGCACGCAAAGGCGGCCGCGCACCAAAGGTAGTAACGGCCTGGGTGCATACATCTGCCACCCGGGCCCTTAGCGGCGCATCCAGGTCCGCATCAGCCCCCATGAGTGCCAGCGCTACCGCGACGTCCGCGGCGGCATCCGCACCCAAACCAGCACCTTCCGGAATGTCGGAGGCGATGGTGATATCCGCACCGGCTGTCTCACGAGAGAGCAACTGGCGGTTAATCATCGTGTGGACAATGCCACCCACGCGGGCAGCCAGCCCTCCCTCCGGAGCCGGCGGAATGATTGGCTGGCCCTCTGCATCCGTGGTGGGTTGTTGCGCTGTTGCCAGCTCTGCGAGCGCTTGCAGGCTTATCGAATCATGGGCAGGCTCACCTTCTGCCGGGTGAAAATGTACCGCTACCACGCCATCGGTGCGCGAGCTTACTGCCGCAGCGGCACGTAGCTTGTCCACGCACATGGCAACAATGCCGCCGAAGTGGTCAATGTGTTCACCAATAAGGGACCACGTTGCCGGCGCGCTAGCGGTATGAGTTGGAGCGCTGCCCGTGAGATCAGTATGTGCTTGGGCGGCGCGCTCGGCTACAGGCTCTGCAGGTGTTGACCACAGTGGCATGGGTGCTAAAGCTCCTTTTCCAGGTTCTGGGACCAGTAGTCTTCGTTGCCACTCGCACGCGGCGGTGCGCTTAAAGCAACGAATGCCCGCCACCTTTTGGTGCGGCGGCGGCGGGGAATACGACATGGAATCGTATAAAAGAAATGTGCTGCCCCACATTCTAGCGGGCATCGCTTAGACGGCGTGGGTAGTGTGGACACAAACCATACCAGCGGCAGCGATCAGCCGGTGCCGCTGGCGCTACGACTGAGAGGATAGTTTTTATGAGCGATGCAGACCAGAAGTGGTTCTTCGATCCGGCCACCAAGGAAGTCAGCCAAGGCAAGACCTCTGGCTGGGAAAACCGAATGGGCCCGTATGACACCCGTGAAGAAGCAGAAAACGCTATCGAAATTGCCCACGCCCGCAACGATGCGGCAGATGCCGCAGACAAAGAAGATGACTGGAAGTAAATAACCTCCAGCCATCTTTTTCTACGCCGTGTTTCCCGGTAACTGCCTGGGAAGCGCGGCTACTTTAGTTTCTTACGCAGCGGCTTAAACGCCGCCTTGATGTCTTTGAAAGACTCGGCGTAATCATCCAGCGCCTTCAGCCCGATGGTGCGCTCGCGTTGATAGAGCAGGCCATAGCCAAAGGTATTTTCGCCACGGCGGCGAGCGGAATCTGCCAGTTCGAGCAGCTTATCGCGCGAGGTCACGGAATCTTGGAAATCACCGAGCACCGACTGCATCTGCTTGCAGGCCTTATAGAGACGCTTGGTCTTAAGGTTGGTGGCAGAACCAGCTGCTTCTGCAGCATAACGCAGCTTCTTTGCAGCCTTACGCATATCGTGGAAATAGTCCTCGCGCTCGTGCAGGGACAGCTCCGGGTTATCCCAATTCTCTACGGCCTTCTTATGGCGCTTGACCAGCTTGTTATAGGCCTTTTCAAGGTGCTGCGCCATCACAGTGTCCATGTCCTTGGACTTCTTCTCTGGCTTCTTTTTGGCCTTCTCTGCAGCAGCCGCGTTATCCTCGCGGGACTCGGAAGAAGCAGCGCCTTCCTCCGTAGAGGACAGTTCTTCCGTCTGCTCCGCATCATCATTTACCGGAGCGGATTCCTGTTGCTTATCGGCCGTTGGCGGATCCGCGAGCAAGCGGTCGAGCGACTCTAGCAGCTCGAGGTAACGCTCGGAATCTAGGGCGGCGACAACGCGACGGTGCGCACGGCGGTAGGCGGTGCCCATATCCTGCGCAATGTGCTCGCGGGTGGAATCATCCAAGGTGTCAGAATCTTCGGACTCCAACAGCTTCTGCCAGCGCTCTTCAACAACCTCCGCATCGCGAGCAACGCCCAAAATGCCAGCGAGCTCCTTCAGATCGGCTTCAATTTTTTCGATTTCTGGTCCGACCACGATGCCATGGAAGGTCTGAAGGTGGCTGCGCAGCTCGCGGGTAGCTACACGCATCTGATGCACCGAGTCCCACTCATCGCGGCGCACACGTGGATCATAATCAACCAGCTTGTCGCGGTTAGCTTGCAGTGCGGTGATCACGGCGGCGGCAGGGGAATCCGGGTCCACGTCCGGCGATACCAGGGCCGGGGGAAGCGGGGCGTTGGCATAAGAATCACCCAAGGCCGATTTCAGCTTGGATGGGGAAGAAGATACGCGTGCACCGGCACCGATGAGAAGAGAGGTAGCACGGCGAATGAACTGCGTTCCTTCCTCGGTACCAGGTAGCTCACCTGCGAGCTCTACTTCCCATTCGCGCCACGACTGTTGCTCGCCGCCGGGAAGGAAGGAAAAGGCGGTGACGTGGTCATCGCAAAACTCTGCCACTGGCTTATTATCGGCATCTGCCAAGACCATCTCGGTGCGCTTGTTGTCTACCTGAGCAATTGGGGTGAGCTCGTTGTGGCGGACAATGGAGCGAACCTGATGGAGCAGCTCGCTAGGAACTTCATAGCGGCCATCGACAGGCTCTCCCAATTCTGCGTGGATTTCGGTACGGCCAGCCTCGCTAGGAATCTTGATATGCCAGCCATCATCATTGCCACCGGTGCGGCGGCGGAGGGTGACCTTAGCGTGGGTGAGGCGGAGGTCTTCAGTGTCGTAGTAGATGGCCGAAAGAGCGTGGTGGCGCGTGTCTGCGACGTGGTCAACTCCCTCAAGGCGGGTCAGTTCAGGGAGCTGAGTGGACTCGGCTACGGAGAATTTCGCTTCAACTTCGAGAAAAGACTGTGTAGACATTCACGTACCTTCTACTTTCTAGACCTAATCAATCTCATCGGTGATCTTACCTGTAATGACCTCGTTGCGGTGCCATACTCTGCCCCCGTTCGCTAGCAGGGAACGGGGGCCAAGAACCGTATCAAACAGGGGAAATTACCGTGTAATTTCTGGAACTGAACCGAGCCCTGAGGCGTCGCCTCCCAAGTGAGATTTATCGGCAGCGGCAATGCCATCGTTGATGCCGTGCAGACTGTTCATTGATAGCGACATCTCTGTGAGATTGGGAAAGAGGCGGTTGCGGGTATCGATGGCGTGATCGGTGCGTGCTTGCAAAGCGGGAAGGGTTTGGGTGGCTACAGCCTCTGCATGGTGAGAGCAATACTGAGACTCACGCAGGTTTTCAGCAATTCCGTCCTCATTGGCTTGGGTGAGCAATTCACCGATGCGGGCGGCATAAGACAGGCGGAAGCTGCGGCGATATGCGGCAGTGGAATTAGTAGCGCGGGCGATTTCCGCGCCATCGCCGTTACGCATAAACCAGTCGCATTGGCGGTTGAGGGAGGCAAAGAGGTCGGCGCAATGGGCGGCGTCGGCAGGAGCACCGATCACACAGGCTAGGCCTTTGTCATGGATGAGGAGCGTGGTGCATCCATTGGCGTCAGAGATGGTGCTGAGCAGGGAAGCCTGGTGCTTGATATAGGGCGGGTGGATGTGCACGCGGTGGGAAATGAGATTGGGGAGCTCGGAAGTAAGCAGATCCACGATGCGATACTTCTGTTGCAGGGACTGCGCCTTAGAAATCAGAACCTCGGCTTCGTCTTCAAAACTGGTGGACTCAGCCTTGCGTAAAAGGCCTAGGACCTTTGCGCGAATTTTGCCTTGTTTATCGCTAAGGCCGTCTTCTCGCAAGGATTCGCCAGAGGCCAAAAGTTCAGTATCGCGCAGCCTAGGCAGGTGGATGAGTTCTTTAATGATGGCCTGCAGCTTATCGCGCGGAATGAAATTTTCGTCCGGCGGTGCCATTTGTAGCCAGGCCTTGCGTAAGGCAGGGGAGGTAATCCGTGCCGGCACATGGGGGCTAGCACGGTAGATAATGGGGTAAGCATGCGGGCCTAAGACGTGCTCTAAATCCGCCGGTGCCCAACCATGTTGCGCGGCGGTGATGAGGCGTTCGATTACGTGAGCAGAAAGGTCATCGCAGTGGGTGGTCATAAAACTTCGTCCTTTAAGAGGTGTACGTGTGTTCGCTTGCTTCCTCAGCAAAGCATGCACATCAGTAGGCCCGTGAAGGAAAAGCCCCCGCTTGATACCCCCTAGATACTCTTGCGACCTGCGCATTTCGCCCTGGAAAAACTGTCGCATGAACTGCACATCCCTCGGAGGTGAGCCGGTAAGGTCTAAGGCATGAATAGCCAACACGAATTTGTCCTACGAACCGTTGAGGAACGCGATATCCGCTTTATCCGCCTGTGGTTTACGGATATTTTGGGCGCCCTTAAATCCGTGGTCATGAGCCCATCCGAGCTGGAATCGGCCTTTGAAGAAGGTGTTGGCTTCGATGGTTCTTCTGTGGAAGGGTTCTCCCGTATCTCTGAGTCTGACACCATTGCGCTGCCAGATCCCTCCACCTTCCAGATTCTGCCCTTTGATATGGATGAGCCGGACCTGCAATCGGCCCGCATGTTCTGCGATATCGCGCAGCCGGACGGCCAGCCCTCCATGGTGGATCCGCGCCATATCCTGCGCCGCCAGGTTACCGAGGCCGCCAATGATGGATTTACCTGCATGGCCTCACCAGAAATCGAGTTCTACCTTTTTGAGCGTGGCCGCGAACTCACGGACTTGGTACCGACCGATAATGGTGGTTATTTCGACCAGGCTACTCATGATACCGCCCCGCTTTTCCGTAGGAAGGCGATGCTGGCGCTGGAATCACTGGGAATTGCCACGGAGTTTAGCCATCACGAAACCGCACCGGGGCAGCAAGAAATTGATCTGCGCCATGCGGACGTGCTGACCATGGCTGATAACATCATGACCTTCCGGCACGTAATCAAACAGGTGGCAACCAACTCCAACGTGCGCGCCACCTTCATGCCTAAGCCTTTCGAGCATCTGCCAGGCTCCGGCATGCACACCCACTTGAGCCTTTTTGAAGGCCAATCCAATGCCTTCCACGATCCGGACGATGAATTTTCCTTATCGCAGACTGGCCGACAGTTCATCGCCGGAATCCTGGAACACTCCACGGAGATGTCCGCCATTGTTAATCAGTGGACAAATTCCTATAAGCGCCTGATGTTTGGCAACGAGGCACCGGGTTCAGCAACCTGGGGTGTGTCTAATCGCTCTGCGTTGGTCCGCGTGCCCACCTACCGGCTTACTAAGGAAGATTCCCGCCGGGTAGAAATTCGTTCCATTGATGCCTCCATGAACCCGTACTTGGGTTATGCGGTGCTCTTGGCAGCCGGTCTGCGAGGAATCCGGGAAGGCTACGAACTCGATGATCCAGCTGAGGACGATGTCCACCAGCTCACCCGCCGCGAACGCCGGGCAATGGGATATAAGGATCTGCCCACCAGCCTGGACCAGGCTTTGCGCGAGTTTGAAAAATCCGAGTTCATGGCGGAGGTGTTGGGCGAGCACGTCTTTGAGTTCTTCCTGCGCTCCAAGTGGGATGAGTGGCATCACTATCAGAGCCAGATCACCACCTTTGAGCTGCGCAATAACCTGAACTTCTAGGAGAATAATGCGTCCTGCTGCTGTACCTTCACCGGCTACGCTTGGCCTTACCCGCCCGCATGCTGCTTCGGATATTGAGCAGCTGGGCTGGAATAACCCTGAATCGGTCAATCTTTTGTGGACCCTTGCGGCCGTGGGGGATCCAGACCTGGCCCTCAACAATCTCATCCGCATCTATGAACAAGTCCCAGAGCTCGATGAGGCTGTGCGCGCCAATGAAACGGTGCGTGTGCGCCTTTTTGCCCTGCTGGGTGCTTCGACCGCCTTTGGTGATCACCTCGCGGCAAACCCTGAGTTGTGGCGAGAGCTAGAAAAGCCCCTCCCACAGTCCGAAGAGATGCTGCAGAGCCTGCTCGGCGCCGTCGATGCCCAGCCCGCGGAATTTGCTCAGGATATTGATCGGCCCGATCCGGCGCGTGAGGATCTTAGCGCGCCGGGCACCTACCGCGCCGGCGAGGGAGAGCATAAGCAGGCGCTGCGCACGACCTACCGCACGTTAATGATGCGCATTGCCGCTTGCGATGTGGCCGGTACCTTCCATGCACGCAAGGGCCAGACCACACCCCAGCCGGAGGTAGGATTCCGCCAGATTACGGCTCTGACCACCGCGCTTGCCGACGCTGCCTTAACCGCCTCCCTCGCCTGCGCTGTGCGCACCATCTACGGGGACGAGCCTGTAGACGCACAACTAGCAGTCATGGCGATGGGAAAGTGCGGTGCGGGGGAGCTGAACTATATCTCTGATGTGGACGTCATTTTCGTCGGCAGTGAGGCAACCCCACGGGCAATACGCCTGGCGGCGGAGTTCAATCGCATTGGCTCCACCACCTTCTTCGAAGTAGATGCGAATTTACGCCCAGAAGGAAAATCGGGTGCTTTGGTGCGCACTTTGGAATCACACGTTGCCTACTACAAGCGGTGGGCGGAGACTTGGGAATTCCAGGCGCTCCTGAAAGCGCGCGCCATGACCGGTTACCTACCACTGGGGCAGGACTATCTGGATCAGATCCGCCCGATGGTGTGGACGGCCTCCCAGCGCGAGTCCTTTGTAGAAGACGTCCAGGCCATGCGCCGCCGCGTGTTGGCTAATGTTCCTGCAGAACTCAAGCATCGCGAGCTGAAGCTGGGCGTGGGTGGCCTGCGTGATATTGAATTTGCAGTCCAGCTCTTGCAATTGGTGCACGGGCGTTCCGATGAAACGCTTCGCGCATTATCCACAGTGGATGCGCTGGAGGCATTGGTTTCGGCAGGGTACGTCGGACGTGAGGACGGCACCCAGCTCATTGAAGCCTATGAGTTTTTACGCTTGCTTGAGCACCGATTGCAATTGGAGCGCTTCCGGCGAACGCACACGCTGCCCGATAGCGATGATGAAGACGGGATGAAGTGGCTAGCACGCATCGCCGGTTTCTACCCGCAGGGCACTCAATCCGCAGCCGAGCGCATGCTTTCGCACCTGCGCCGGATTCGCCTGCGCATCTCCGAGCTGCATTCGCGCCTGTTTTATCGGCCGCTTCTTAATTCTGTGGTCACCATGTCCGCCGATGAGCTGAAGCTCTCGCCCGAGGCCGCCAAGCTGCAGCTGGCCGCGCTGGGTTATAACCACCCGGACCGCGCATTCGAGCACCTGACTTCTCTGGCGGCAGGAACCTCACGCAAAGCACGCATCCAGGCGATCTTGCTGCCCACCTTGATGGAATGGCTTTCCGATACCGCAGACCCAGACATGGGCCTGCTGAACTATCGCAAACTTTCCGAGGCTGCGAACGATAGGTCGTGGTTCTTGCGCATGCTGCGCGATGAAGGAATTGTGGGCCAGCGGCTCATGCACATCCTGGGCACGTCACCGTTTACCTCGGATCTGATTATTAGCGCGCCGGATTCGCTAAAGCAGCTTTCCGACGGCGCCACTGGCCCCAAGCTACTGGAAACCAAGCCCGAGCAGGTCTCCAAAGCACTGGTTAATTCCAGCAAGCGCCACGCCGACCCAGATAAGGCGGTGGCGGTGGCTCGCTCGCTGCGCCGGGTAGAGCTTGCCCGCATTGCTAGTGCGGATTTGCTGGGCTTTATGCCGGTCAAGCAGGTGTGTTATGAGCTATCTACCATTTGGGATGCCGTGCTGGAAGCTGCCCTTCGCGCCGAGGTGCGGGCATGGCGCCTAGCCAACGAGGATGCGGAGCCACCAGCGCGCATTGCCGTCATTGGCATGGGCCGGCTGGGAGGCATGGAGCTGGGCTTCGGATCAGATGCGGACGTGCTCGTGGTAGCAGAACCCGCCGAACAGGATGCTGACTCTGCTGCAGAAGGGGAGGCAGTGAAGTGGGCCATCGGGATCGTCGATAAGCTCCGGCGCCGCTTGTCTAAACCCTCGGGAGACCCGCCACTGGATGTCGACTTAGGCCTGCGTCCCGAAGGCCG
Organism: Corynebacterium nasorum; assembly: GCF_030229765.1. NCBI lineage: Bacteria > Bacillati > Actinomycetota > Actinomycetes > Mycobacteriales > Corynebacteriaceae > Corynebacterium > Corynebacterium nasorum. The sequence continues at coordinate 77,557 of NZ_JASPGY010000006.1, forward strand.
CTCCGGTGCGGTGGCACGCACTATCTCCTCCTATGAGCGTTACTACCGCGAATGGGGCGAGTCCTGGGAGCTACAGGCTTTATTGCGCGCGGCCTTCGTTGCTGGGGATAAAGAGGTAGGCGAGCGCTTTATTTCCATGGTGGATAGCTTCCGCTATCCAGAAGGCGGCGCCAGCGCATCTACCATTCGCGATATTCGGCGCATGAAGGCACGTGTGGACAATGAGCGCCTACCGCGCGGCGCGGACCGCAATACTCACACCAAGCTTGGCCGCGGTGCGCTAACCGATATTGAATGGACCGTTCAGCTACTGACGATGATGCATGCCCACGAGTACGCCGAACTCCATGATCCGTCTACGCTGCGCGTGCTTGATGCTTTGGAAGAAACCGCTATCCTTTCCGCCGGGCAGGTATCTGACCTGCGCGAAGCCTGGCTAATGGCTACCGACGCGCGCAATGCGCTAGTGCTTGTGCGCGGCAAGCGCGTGGACCAACTGCCTGGACCTGGCCCGCAGCTGGCCCAAGTAGCCGGTGCCGCCGGATGGGCGCCGGAAGATAACCAGGAGTTTTTGGAACACTATTTGAAACTAACCCGGCATGCCCGCAAGGTAGTCGATGAAGTCTTTTGGGGCGAGGAGGAATCCTTCGAGCATTCTTAGAGTTGCCCTTGAAAATCCCCGGTGTGGGCATCGTAGCCTTACTTTTTGCACTGATGGACTCTAGAGTGGGATGGGAAAGAGGAAGGACTGGCTAGTTATGTCTTTTAAGCTGCAACTCGATGTGGATAACGCTACGGTAGGCGAGCTATCCGCATTGCTTTCCGCTGCGCGTGCTGCGGGCGTGCGCGACGGCGACGCCCTGCACCTTGATGGCACCACAGTGACCATTGAGGTCTCCACCCCTCGGGAGCAAAAGCCCACACCGCCGAGCCCGGAATCAGCGCCGCAAAATTCCCGCCAAACCCCTCGCTCTTGGGGCCGCGCCGACCGCATAGGGGAGGCCACCATTCGCTCCATCATTGATGCCCTCAATGATCGCGGCGAAAACCAGCGCGGCAATGACTACGGTTCTTTTAGCGATGGCGCTGGTTTCCATGGCTAAAATCAGTGGGGCGCACCGCCGCAAGCTCATCTATCTGTGGGTCTTTGTGGCCGTGGCCGTCATCGTGGCCATCGCAGTAGGGGTATGGGCAACCAACCGCGACAATCCACCCAAAGGGACAAAGACCGTGGGCGAGGCCGTGGCCGGTGGCGTAGTCCAAGAAGACGTTCCTGCGCAGGTCAATGGTGCCATTAAGGACGATAATTCCACCGATGCGAACCGGGTGACCTCCCTAGCTAAGGCATTGGGCATTCCCCTAAAATCCGTCCCGCGAGATATTACCCAGACCGAAAACGGTAAGTCTGATGTGCGCGTGTACCTTGAGCGTGAGCTGAGCAGTGCAGTGGAAGCCGGTGACATCAGCGAATCCGATGAAAAAGCGGTTCTCGTAGCTTTTGAGCGAGGCCTTGTTATGCCGGCTAGTGATGGGATTGTGGCGGAAAGCTACCCGGCAAACTAACCAGCCTTTACCGTGCAAGTTGGGGACGAAAATCCAGGAAAACCGCAGCTGCGAGGCATCGCCTTGGCAGTAACTCTCCCTAAGGTAAAACATCACAAATTGGTAACGAGCATAGTGCTCGGTGCCGAAGCCTTTGGAGGAGACTATGACTTTCAAGACCACGCTATCGACCGCGGTGGGAGTAATCGCCGCCATCGCCATTCCTATCACCGGTGGGGTAGGGGTGGCCTATGCAGTCAATACCGTGCCGGCCGATACCATCGCCCAATCACTTCCCACTGGTGATTTGGCCGGCCACCTGAAAAACTTTGGTGCGGAAGCTACACGTGAAGACGCGCTGCGCATATTGGATGAGCTGAATTAGTCTAGAGGCCATGCTGATTGATGCCCTAAGCCTGAAATTTAAGCCCGATGACTACAGGGCAAAGCTGCCGGTTTTCGATTACTTGGCCGACCTAGGAAGCTTTAAGCTGCGGAGGCCGGTAACCGTCTTCGTGGGGGAAAACGGCATTGGTAAATCTAGTTTGCTCGCCGGCGTGGCCAGTGATTTGGGCTGCTCTCCCGAAGGCGGACGGATGGACGATCCCGATGAAATCGTTCCCCGCAGCCCCATTCGCTGCGTCACGGATAAAGTCATCCAACGCGCCTATTTCCTACGCGCTGAAAAACACGAGCATCTGATTGCACGCGGAGATTCATCGGACGAACGGGCAGGACGTTCCACCTTGTCCCAGAATGTAGATTTATCTCGCCGCTCGCACGGACAATCCGTCTTCGACATGCTCTATGAGCACATAAATGGCCAAGGCGTATATGTCCTTGATGAGCCAGAATCGGGACTTTCCGTTATCCGGCAGCTGGCCCTAGTGGGGGAAATAGCCCAAGCGGTTGACCGCGGCGCGCAGATAATCATCGCCACGCACTCGCCAATTCTTTTGGCCTGCCCGGGGGCAGACATTGTGGAATTAAACGATACTGGCTTTGAACGCATCGCCTTCGATGAGGCGGAAGCCGTGGCGGCTACCCGTGAGCTTTTAGCGGATCCTGAAGGAACCATCCGCTTTATTGTCAACCCCGAGTAACCAAGCACTGGCTTTTAAGAAACCTCCACTATGGTGACAGAAGGCCCATCCTCGCCAGCGCGGCGCCGCAGGAAGTGGGTGACTACCACACCAATCATGCCGACCACCCACACGGCTAGCACCGCCGCGGAGGCTGCAGTGAAATCCGGCATGGAGTAGTTAGGGGCAGCAGAGGAATGGTCCAGCACCATGCCGAAGAGCTGAGCGCCCAGCATGCCGGAGGTAAACCCGCCCATATTGCCCAGGCCCGTAGCAGTGGCCACCACGGATCGATCCATGCGCTCGCGCACGATATCGAAGCCATAGTTAGCCGTCGGCGTGCAGAGCGCGGTAACGAAGGACACCACTAAAATCGCGGCCAGACCACTGTCGGTGCCGAAGGTAAAGAAAATGAGCCAGGTCAGAACGTGGACTGCTACAAAACCCAGGCTGAGCCACGGGCGAATATGCTGTGCGCGGGAGGAAATCTTGCCGTGCAATGGGCCGACAAGGACCAAAAATACCGCCAACAAGGTAAGCACCAGGCTGGACTTCGCCTTGGATAGCTCCATTCCTTGGGTCATCATGGGCATTCCCCAGAGCATGACAAAGACGATGAGCGGGAGCATACCGATGTAGTGAATGAAGTAGGCCTGCCATGCCACTGGGGAGCGGAATACCTTTTTCAGGCGCGCCGGGATGCTGGTGGCCTGAGAGTTGGGCGGTTCTTTTTCCGTGGGGATAATGCCCAGCTTTTCCGGTGAATCTGCCACCGCTACAATCGCGGCGATGGCCACGAGAATGCCCACCGCGCCGAGGGTAACGAAGGCGGCGGTCCAGCCGGCTGCGCCCAGCAACCACAAGAAAGGCACTGCGGAGATGAATTGGCCCATTTGCCCGAGCGACGAGGTCACCTGGGTAAACATAGGCGTGCGGTGCAGCGGGAACCAATAGGGAAGGATGCGCATCACGGAGAGAAACGCCGTGGCATCGCCCGCGCCAATAAGTATGCGGGCAGCGATGGCTACGCCGTAGCTGGTGGTAAAACCCAGCACTACCTGGCCGATGCCCATGATGACGGCGCCGACTACCAGGAGTAGGCGTGGGCCAAATTTATCGATCAATATGCCGGTAGGAATTTGGGCTAGGGCATACACGCCCAGCTGCACGGAGGTAAAAACAGCGATACGGCCGGCATCAACATCGAAGCGCTCAATAGCGTCCAGGCCGGCAACGCCAAAAGAGGTACGGCCAGTAATCGCTACGAGGTAGACCGCCATGGCGGCCACCCAAATGCCTAAAGCTTGAGTGGTAATGACTTCTCTGGGATTCGGCTGCGACATGGCTGATACCTTACGCCTTAACTACTAAGATTCTTTCGTGTGAAGTATATTTCGACCCGCGATACCGCCCGTCAGCCCGCATCTTTTACGGATATTCTCCTTGGCGGGCTTGCCCCCGATGGAGGTTTGTACCTGCCAGAGAGCTACCCGCAGTTGGATTTCGCCACTTTAAATTCATGGCGCACGCTCTTTGCGGATGAAGGCTATGCGGCACTCGCGGCCGAGGTGCTCAAGCTTTTCATTGACGATATTCCAGCGCAAGATATCGAGGATATCGCTGCCCGGGCCTATACCAGCCCCAAGTTTGCAGACCCGGAGATCGTCCCCGTTACCGAACTGGGAGAGGGCCTTTTTATCGGGCACCTTTCTGAAGGACCTACTGCGGCATTTAAAGACATGGCCATGCAGCTTTTGGGGGAGCTTTTTGAATATGAGCTCGCCCGCCGCGGTGAGACGCTGAATATTTTGGGCGCTACCTCTGGTGATACGGGTTCTTCAGCAGAGTATGCGATGCGAGGTCGCCAGGGCATTCGCGTTTTTATGCTCACCCCGGCCGGCCGCATGACGGCCTTCCAGCAGGCACAGATGTTTGGTTTGGATGACCCGAATATCTTCAACATTGCCCTTGATGGCGTCTTTGATGATTGCCAGGATGTGGTCAAGGCGGTCTCGGGAGATGCCGACTTTAAGTCCACCTACCGTATCGGTGCGGTCAATTCCATTAACTGGGCGCGGCTTATGGCCCAGGTGGTCTACTACATCTCCTGCTGGCTGAAGGTCACCGACAATGCCGAGCAGAAGGTTTCCTTCAGCGTTCCTACCGGCAACTTTGGCGATATCTGCGCCGGCCACATCGCCCGCCAGATGGGGCTTCCCATCGATCGCCTCATCGTGGCTACCAATGAAAATGACGTGCTAGATGAGTTTTTCCGCACAGGAAACTACCGTCCGCGCCCTGCCGCAGAAACCATGGCTACGTCTTCGCCGTCGATGGATATCTCGCGTGCCTCTAATTTTGAGCGGTTTGTGTTCGACTTGCTCGGCCGCGATGCAGCCCAAGCAGCGGAGCTTTTTGGCACGAAGGTCAAAGAGGGCGGTTTCAGCCTCAACCAAGAGAAAGTCGCCGCCGGTCAAGAGTACGGATTCCTATCCGGCTCCTCCACCCACGCCGATCGCCTCGCCACCATCAAAGACGTGCACGAGCGTTTCAACTACCTGGTGGATCCGCACACGGCCGATGGCATTAAGGTCGCCCGCGGGGCGCAGCGCGAAGGCGTGGAGACGCCCATCGTATGCTTGGAGACTGCACTGCCGGTGAAGTTTGCAGAGACCATCACAGAGGCCATTGGCTCTGCCCCCGAGCCGCCTGAGCGTTTTGCTGGCATTCTCGATACTGAGCGGCATGTTAAGGACTTGCCCAATGATGCTGCGGTGGTCAAGGATTACATCACCACGTCGATTCAGAAAACGGAGGTTTAGCTCATGGCCCTAGAAAATTTTGCCGGACCAGAACACTACACCGAGTTTGACCCAGAAAAGTTCATCCGCGATCTCAAGGCCCAGGCGGAGATGGCTAAGGATGAGGACGCTAAGGACGACGCCGGGGATGCGGGCGCGGATAGCAACTAGCGTTGGTGCAGTCTGTGCGGCCGTGCTCCTCGCGGCCTGCAGCCCAATTCGGGGTGGGGAAGAACCAAGCTTTTCTGTCCTGTCTTATAAAAACCTCATTCCTAATGAGGTCTATTCCCCGGCCGTGGCGCCGATCGCGCCGGGCACGGCTCTTGAGCTCTCCGGCGATGACCCGCAGCCAGGCGCTTATTTCCAGTACCACTCTTGTACGGCGGCATGGTCATTTACGCTTGCCGACGCCCGCACCATCGCCGTTACCGCCGGCCATTGCGGCAAACCTCACGATAAGGTCTGGGCTGGCTTTGCCAACGGTGAGTTCAAATACCCCGCCGAGCCCATTGGTGAGGTCATTTATTCTGATATCTACGCCGAAAAGAGTTATGACCTCGACGTAGCTTTTATCGAAATCACCGGCAGTGCTGATTACTATGTCCCCAGGGAAGTGGACAATACCGTCGCCACCTCGCTGGCTCATCTGCCACAGAAGGTGTGCAAGCTGGGCGTGGTTACTAATGAGACGTGTGGATCGCTATCCCATGATGCGGAAATTGCGCAGCTTACCTGGCAGGACCGCCAGTGGGATTCGCTTGCTGCACGGGCACATGTGTGCAGTACCAATGGCGATTCGGGCGGGCCGGTCTATGGCGAGGTAGAAGGCAAACAGACCATCGTGGGCGTGGTCTCTGGGACGACGCAATCTCTCGAAGAAGGACGCTCCTGCGAGAACACACAGACGGATATGGAGCTGACTTTCACCTTGGCTACCGATATTCACCGGCTTGCCAAAAAGGTGTTGGGCCCGATGGCCTAGATCGGCGGCACTGGTCTACGCTAGGTGGCATGCCGACTCCAGATTTCATTGTTCAGCTGCGCGAAAAGATTGGCCACGATCAGATCTTCGTGCCGGCCTGTAGCGCCATTATCCTCCGCGATGTGCCCGCAGACGCCGCATTGTGGGAGGTTCCTTCCGTGCTCCTAGTCAAGCGGTCCGATAACGGTGCTTGGACGCCGGTGGAAGGAATCTGTGAGCCGGGCGAGGAAATTACCACCACTGCGCTGCGAGAGGTCCAAGAAGAAGTCGGTCTCGAGGCCAAAGTGGAAGCGCTTTTGGGCGTAGGGCAAACCGGCCCAGTGACCTATCCCAATGGCGATGAGTGCACCTTCATGGGAACGGCGCTGCGTGTATCGGTAGCGGATGGCGCAGAGCCGGTCATCAGTGATGAAGAAAATACCGAGGCGGATTGGTTCTCGGTGGCGAAGCTTCCCGAAAGCGTTTCGGGCCGCCACCGCCTCATGATTGCCGACGCCGTAGCGCAGATGAAACATCCCCGCGGTTTTGCCCCGCGCATGGGCTGGATGAAGCGCAGCGAGCAACCAGGGCTTTAGGTCGGCTTTGTTGCGGCGTCGGCAAGCAGCTTGCACAGATGCTGCGGATTGCGGGCGGCGATAAGCTCTTGTGCAATGCAGTCGCGCGCAGTGGCGATGTCTTCTTTATCGCCGCAGGCAATCACCGCAGTATTAATGGTGATGAGGACCTTGCCCTGTCGCGCCAACTCATAGAAAAGCGGGCAATCATCTGCACTCCAGCGCCATGCTGTGGCGTAGAAGTCCCGTGCGCCTTGGCCCAGCCACGACGTCTCCAAGAGCAGGTGCTCGCCGTAGAGATAGATGCCGTTTCGCTGCACGCCGGCGAGTACCTGTCTTACTGCAGTCAGGTCCGCGCACTCCCAAGCGATGAAGGTGATGGGGGAGGAACTATACATTAGCGGCGACCGTTGCGGCGCTTCCCACCTTCAAAGCTGGCGTCTCGCATAGCGGTTGCTCCTTTTATTGGCCTGTAGTGATAAGTGGCTCTTCAGGGCCTGTTTCCTTTTTGCCTTCCCATACCCAGCTCAGGAAGCGGGTGGAGCACAGCATCCAGTGTGCGGTGAGGAGAACCGGGATGGTGAGCGCAATGGCGTCGATAAGCTCGGAGCCATTGACCAATGCCAGCTGGTGGCCGCCCATGCTGACGGTTCCCGGCGGGAAGGTGCACGACCACCAGGCAGGGGAATAGGGGACCCACCGAGCTACGTTGGGATAGAAGGTAAACATCGCGTAGATGGATAGCGGAATGGCGATGATGAGGGCAGTCAGGCCGTAATAAATGGATACCGGGCCGGGGAAAAGAATCTGCATAGCCGTGGTGGACTGGCCTACCACGCCTAGTGGTACCCAGGCAGTGGCTGATTTCGCACCGGTAAAATCCACCTTCCCGTGCCATGCGGCCCAGTACACGCGAGCAAAGGTCGGCACCGCCGTTACCAGGGACATGAAGAAAAATATCGTGCCCATTACGTGGTAGAACTGGCCGTAATCGTGAGCCAGCCAACCAGAAACCGAGGCCGAAATCATGGGGCCAACCAGTGGCAGGCCCCAGGTGAACTTCGGCTCGCCATCAAAGCGTGTGAGCTGGATAGCCCACGTGATAACCGTAATTGGGCCACCGATCCAAAAGCCTATGAGGCGGAAAGTAGGAATGTCCGTGAGCCCGGAAAGCGCGGCGCCGAGCGCCAAGATTCCGATGAAAAACATCGACCATTCCGCCATCGTGGTGCGCTCGAAGCTGGGATGGCGGTAGCGCAAGAAACCCGCGGTGAGGACGACAAAGATGACGCACGCAATGGCGGCAAAAATGCCGGCCAGGATCATCATGCCTTCTTCCACGAGTAGGCGCGAAACGATGGAGGTGCCCATGAGGCTGCCTCCCCACGCGGGGCCGGGGGCTGGGAGTTGGCGGAATCTATCAGTCACACCCACATGTTAATTTCTTTCGGTCGGGTTATCAGAATTTTGCTCTCGTTTGGGCTGGTGAGAACTCTCGCTAAGTATGGATTTAGGGGCGGGGGTCAAGCCTAGATCATCTTGTGGCATCGATCGCATCTCGCGGGGTCGGCTTAGAAAAAGCAAGTCCCGAGACCCACTGAAGGTCTCGGGACTGAGCTTTGTAGGCGCGTGCCCTTTCGTCCCCTATAGGACGCTGGCTAGCGCAGCTTTAGCAATCGAAATACATCTCAAATTCCTGCGGGGTCGGGCGCAGGCGAACGGGGTTAATCTCGTTCTCGTACTTGTAGTTGATGTAGGTCTCGATGAGGTCCTCGGTGAAAACATCGCCTTCGGTGAGGAAGTCCATGTCCTCCTGCAGGGCCTTGAGGGAAGCCTCGAGGGAGGTCGGGGCCTGCGGGATGGATTCAGCTTCTGCAGGCGGCAGCTCGTAGAGGTCCTTATCTACCGGAGCGTGTGGCTCGATGCGGTTCTTTACGCCGTCGATGCCGGCCATCATCATGGCGGCAAAGCCCAAGTACGGGTTGCCGGATGGGTCCGGAGCGCGGAATTCGATGCGCTTAGCCTTCGGGTTGGAACCGGTAATCGGGATACGGATTGCAGCGGAGCGATTGCGCTGGGAGTAGACCAGGTTAATCGGAGCCTCGAAGCCTGGGACCAGACGGTGATAGGAGTTCAGCGTTGGGTTGGTGAACGCAAGCACAGCACCAGCGTGGTGGAGGATGCCGCCAATATAGTAGCGGGCGATATCGGAAAGACCTGCGTAGCCGGCTTCATCGTGGAACAGCGGCTTGCCGTCCTTCCACAGGGACATGTGGGCGTGCATGCCGGAACCATTATCGCCGGCCAACGGCTTGGGCATGAAGGTGGCGGTCTTGCCCCACTGCGCTGCGGTCTGTTTGACCACGTACTTGAAGGTCTGAATGTCATCGCCCGCGTGCAACATGGAATTGAAGCGGTAGTTGATTTCGTTCTGGCCGGCGCCCACCTCGTGGTGGAAGCGCTCGATGTGGAAGCCTACCTTTTGCAGGTTTTCCACCATGGCGTCGCGCACTTCACCGTGCTTGTCATACGGCGCGGTGGGGAAGTAGCCGCCCTTCAGGCGGGTCTTGTAGCCGGTGTTCGGGGTGCCGTCGAAGTTGGTTTCGCTATCGCGGTTCCACCAACCTTCATCGGAATCAACCTCGTAAAAGCCGTGCTGGACGTCGGTGCCAAAGCGTACGGAGTCAAAGAGGTAGAACTCGGCCTCAGCGCCAAAGTTGCAGGTATCGGCGATGCCGGTGGACTGCAGGTACTCTTCCGCCTTGCGCGCGATGTTGCGCGGGTCGCGGGAGAACGGTTCAAAGGTAAATGGGTCGTGGACGAAGAACTTGATATTCAGGGTCTTGGCCGTGCGGAACGGATCAATATGCGCGGTGGCTGGATCCGGCAGCAGGGTCATATCGGACTCATCGATGGTGGTGAATCCGCGGATAGAGGAGCCGTCGAAAGCGAGGCCGCTTTCGGCATCTTCTACGGTGAACTCTTCTGCTGGGATGGAAAAGTGGTGCTCGGTGCCTGGGACGTCCGTAAAACGGATATCGACGAATTTTACGTCCTCGTCCTTAATAAACTGGACGATGTCCTGCACTGTCTCGAAAGACACGTTTGTCTCCTCGTTGTTGACCGGTGAATTGTCTCTCTATAGCCTACTAGGTTCTCGCCCTAGGGATTGCGATTCCCCTCGTTTCACATCTCACTTTCCGCCCGCTAGATTGGTGAGCATGGCAGATAAGCGTACGTGGCTCGACGGCCCAAATATTCCGGGCGAATACGATGATATGGAAGGCCCCGGTCGCTGGCCGGGAGAAAAGCTGGGTCTTCCGGAGTCCGGACCGGGGTCACTAGCTTCCGTTGGCCGCCGCGCCGGCGCTGTGGCGATTGACTGGATCGTGTGCATGCTCATCGCCAACCTCATCCACATGTTTACTACGGAACTCGGCGGTGTGGCTTTCTTGGGCTACGCGCTGTGGGTAGTCATGGGAATCGCATGTGGTTGGCTCTTTGCTCGCACACCCGGCATGTTGCTTTTAGGCATGGGTGTTGCCCGGCTTGACGTTCCCGGTGCCCGCGTGGGCCTATGGCGCGCGGCGCTGCGCACGGTGCTCACCGGTGTGCTGTTCCCAGCGGCCATGGTTGATGCGGATGGACGCGGAATGCATGACCGCGCCACCGGTACCATCGTTATTCGCTCCTAAGTCGCCCGGATTTTCCGGGCAAGAGAAAATCCCTGCCACACCTCATATGGTGCGGCAGGGATTCGCTTTAGGCGCCCTACTTATTCTTTTTGCGCTGCTGGGCGCGGCGCATGCGGCGATTCATGCCGGCCATGTTCTGCGCCTGGTGGGGCATTGGACCCTTGGGCATGCCCGGGGTGGTACCCGGCATGGAGTCCATGGCCTCGATGCGGCGGATGTTTTCGTAGGTTTCGTTCTTATTAAAGTTGCGCGGCAGCTTCATGACCTTATTGCGCAGCTTGGAAACGGGAACCTCGTCCTCGCCGTTGCCTACGAAGATCTCGTAGATGGGAACGCCGCCGGCGATCTTGTCTACGCGCTTCTTAAGCTGGTTGAGGGTAGGGCGCACGCGGTTCTTATTGCCTTCGCACACGAAGATGACGCCCGCATTGCCGATGACGCGGTGGATAAGATCCTGCTGGCGGGTGGCGGCCACGCCGGTTTTGACGGACCAGACGATGCCCACGGTATTGCGCAGCTGCTGCTCGAGTGCCCAGCCCGCAGCACCCGGCTGGTCTTCCACGCGCTTGTACATATCGCGCTCAAGGCGGCGGGTAAATAGGAACATTGCGAGCAGCGCGCCGATGCCCAAGCCCAGGATGAGCATGAACCACTGGCCGTTGAAAAGCGAGCCGATCAGGAAGAAGAGCAAGCCCATGCCCAGGAAGGCGCCCAGCATGATGGGGATAAGCGCCTTATCCTGCTTGCGCTGCATATTAAATGCTTGCCACATTTGGGACCAGGTTTGCTTACGCTGCTGGCGCTTGGCCGCGCGTTCTTGCTTCTTTGCAGCCTTTAGTGCTGCCTTGTCATCTTTCGCCATGGCTCCTACTTTAAAGGTCAATGGGCATGAATGTTAAAACGGCCCACGCGGAAAGCGCAGGCCGTTATGAAAACATGTGGTTTAGCGGACGGTGGCCGCCGCCGAATTCGCATTAGCCGGAGCCTTGGCCATGCGGGTGGTCACGGGAGTCTCCTCCGATGGGCCGTATTTCTCCAGCAGGGTGGAGGCTTCTTGGGCGGTGGCACCCTGAGAGGTCTCCGCCAGGTGCTTGAGGTTATCCGGCAGCTCGAAGCCGCGCTTTTCCATAGCCTGCACGTAGAGGCGGCCGGCGCGATAAGAAGAGCGCACCAGCGGGCCGGACATGACGCCGCCGAAGCCGAGTTCCTTAGCCAGCTTGGAGTGGGCCACGAATTCCTCCGGGCGTACCCAGCGCTCAATCGGGTGGAAGCGCGGGCCGGGGCGCAGGTACTGGGTGATGGTGATGATATCGCAGCCAGCAGAGCGCAGGTCACGCAATGCTTCCTCGACCTCGTCCTCGGTCTCGCCCATGCCCAAAATCAGGTTGGACTTGGTAATGAGGCCGTAATCATGTGCCTGGCGGATGACGTCCAAGGAGCGCTCGTAGCGGAAGGCCGGGCGGATGCGCTTGAAGATGCGCGGCACGGTCTCCAGGTTGTGCGCGAAGACCTCCGGCTTGGCTTCGAAGACCTCCTCCAGCAGGTCCGGTTTGCCAGAGAAATCCGGGGTGAGGTTTTCCACGCCGGTGTGGGGGTTAAGCTCGTGAATCTTGCGCACGACCTCGGCGTAGAGCCATGCACCCTCATCGGGGAGATCATCGCGGGTAACACCGGTAATGGTGGTGTAATTAAGATCCATTTCCCGGATATTTTCGGCTACGCGGCGCGGCTCATCGCGGTCTAGTTCTTCCGGCTTGCCGGTGGCGATATCGCAGAAGTCGCAGCGGCGGGTGCACTTATCGCCACCGATGAGGAAGGTAGCCTCGCGGGATTCCCAGCACTCGTGGATATTCGGGCAACCTGCCTCCTGGCACACGGTGTGCAGGGAGGCCCCAGCCACGCGGGACTTCATGTCCTCATAGCCCGGGCCGGTGCGAACCTGGTTGCGGATCCAGCGTGGCTTTTGTTCGATGGGTGACTCCGCATTCTTCTTTTCAATGCGGAGCATCTTGCGTCCTTCAGGCTTAACAGTCACAAAAACTCACTTTATCGGTTGATGGTGGTGATGGCTAATAGCTCTTCTAGGTATAAGTCGCCGCGGTCACATCCTATTCCGCGCCAGCCCCAAACTAGGGTTCTTGCCGCGCTTGCCGACGCCTCTGTCTAGCCCTTTCATTCGCCACCTTCGTGGGATCAGGGGCTGAGCCAAAGGTGTGGTCGGCGACAATGAGGCGGCCCGAGAGGGCGTCATCAAGCGCCTGCAAAAGCGGTTGGGTGGCATCCTCGAGGCTGACCTGGCGTCCGAGCTCCAGCGATAGGGTGGTGACATCGGCGTCATCGATGCCACAAGCCACGATGTGGTCGTAGTATTCCAGCGTATTGCAGCAGTTAAGCGCCAAACCGTGCATGGTCACTCCGCGGGTAATGCGGATTCCAAGAGCGGCAATCTTGCGGTCACGCTTCGGGGCGGAGGGATCCTTGGCTTCGGTAGTGGAAGGAACCCACACGCCCGAGCGGCCATCGATGCGCCCGGCGGTGGTCACCCCCATCTGGCGTACCGTCTGGATGGTGGCTTCCTCGAGGCGGCGGACATAGTCGACGACGTCGACGGGCTCGGCCAATTTGATAATGGGGTAGATGACCAGCTGGCCTTCGCCATGCCAGGTGATGCGCCCGCCACGGTCAACGGTGATAACGGGCAGGCCGTTATCTGGCATATCTTCCGGTTGGGTGCGCTTGCCGGCGGTATAGATATTCGGGTGCTCGACTACGAGCACCACATCGTCTTGTTCCCCCTTGGCGCGCGCGGCTGCTACCTCGGCCTGGTAGTCCCAGGCCTCCTGGTAGTCCATCCGGCCCAAGAAACGGACCTCTAGTGGTTTATCGGAGGCGCGGATAGAGCGCTCGGCGGGGAAGAAAGGATCGCGTGGTGCAGTCATAGACTCAAAGTTTCCTCTGGTGCGGTGGGCAAAGCAAAGCGGGAGGGTGCGCGTGGCACACCCTCCCGCGTGGGGTCGAATTAATCTAGGCCGTTGGCGGATGCATAAGCGGCAGCATCCATGAGCTCGCCGGCCTCATCAACCTCAACCTCGAAGAGCCAGCCCTCGCCGAACGGGTCGTTGTTGATGACAGCGTAGTCATCGTGCACATCCTCGTTAACGGCCTTTACTGTGCCGGTGACAGGGGAGTAGAGGTCAGAGACGGACTTCGTGGATTCGACCTCGCCACAAGACTCGCCGGCGGTAACGGTATCGCCTACCTCCGGCAGTTCGGCGAAGACGACCTCACCGAGGCGGTCAGCAGCCACGGAAGTAATGCCGATGCGCACGGTAGCGCCAGCAACGGCATCGGCGGCAGCGTTGACCCACTCGTGGTCTTCGGAGTAGGAAAAATCTTGAGGAAGGTTAGCCATGGTGATGTGGTCCTTTCGGGCTGGTTGAAAAGATGCTTACTTGTCGCGCTTATAGAACGGCAACGCGGTTACTTCAAAAGGATAGCGCTTACCGCGAATCTCCACCTCTACAGCGGAGCCGGGCTCGAGGTTCGCGCCGGTATTCAGCAGCGCGATGGCCACTGGGTGTCCCAGAGTGGGGGAAGGCTGGCCGGAGGTGACCGTGCCTACCTTCTCATCGCCCACGAAAACCTCGGCACCGGCGCGGGCTGCGCGGCGCTGCTCGGAGGCGAGACCGGTGATCGCTACCTGCGGGCCTTCGGCGGCGCGTTGGCGGACGACCTCGGAGCCGACGAAATCGGCCTCCTTTTTGGCAAAGGCACGGGCCATGCCCGCCTCTACCGGGGTGATGTCGCGGGAGAGCTCGTTGCCGTAAAGAGGCATGCCGGCCTCGAGGCGTAGGGAATCGCGGGCGGCGAGGCCGCACGGCTTGAGGTCGTATTCTGCACCGGCCTTGAGCAGCTCTTCCCACAGCTGCGCGGCATCGGAGTTGTACACAATGAGCTCGAAGCCATCCTCACCGGTGTAGCCGGTGCGCGCGATGATGGCAAAGGTGCGCGCCACCTTACCCATGGTGGCGGCGTAATAGCCGAGGTTGTAGACCTCGTCCTGCTTATTGTCTTCCACCAACGGGACGAGGATTTCTGCGGCCTTAGGGCCCTGGACGGCGATCATGGCCACGTCACGGGACTCGTTCTTCAAGGTGACATCGAAGCTCTCGGCGCGCTTGTTGAGCTCGTCCCACACGGTATCGGCGTTGCCGGCATTCGGGACGACGAGGAATTTATCTTCCTCAAAGCGGTAGGTAATTAGGTCATCGATGATGCCGCCGTCCTCGGCGGTGATCATGGAGTACTTGGCCTTGCCCACCTTGAGGGGCTCAAAGTTGGAGATGAAGGCATAGGACAAGAACTTGCCGGCGTCGGCGCCGTTGACCCAGATTTCGCCCATATGAGACAGGTCAAATAGACCGGCGCTGTTGCGTACGGCGCGGTGCTCGTCTAGCTCGTTCTGGTACTTCAGCGGCATGTTCCATGGGCCGAAGGCCGTAAAGGTGGCGCCGAGCTTCTCGTGCTCGGCATTGAGTGGGGAGGTAAGTAGTTCGGTCATGTTTACTCCTCAGAATCGTCGATATCGAATGCTTCCGGCGGCGGGCAGCTGCAGACCAAGTTGCGATCACCATAGGCCTCGTCGATGCGGCGCACCGGCGGGAAGTACTTGTAGCTGTGGCGCAGGGATTTCACTGGCCAAGCGGCCTTTTCTCGGCTGAAGACAAAGTCCCACGTATCGGCGCTAACGGACTCCGCGGTAAACGGAGCATGGTGGATGACGGAGCCTTCGTAGGACACCTGGCCGTCGATGATTTCTTGGATCTCGGCGCGGATGGTGCGCATTGCCTCGATGAAACGATCCAGCTCGCCCAAGTCCTCGGACTCGGTGGGCTCCACCATGAGGGTGCCGGCCACTGGGAAAGCCAGGGTCGGGGCGTGGAAGCCAAAGTCTACGAGGCGCTTGGCGACGTCCGCGGCGGTGACCCCAGAGGCGTCGGTAAGCGCGCGCAGATCCAGGATGCATTCATGGGCCACCAAGCCAGCATTGCCGGTGTAGAGCACAGGGAAGGAATCTTCCAGGGACTTGGCCAGGTAATTTGCGCCCAAAATTGCGTGGGCGGAGGCTTGAGCAAGTCCCTGCGCGCCGCTCATAGCTAGGTATGCCCAGGAAATCGGCAGCACACCGGCCGAGCCGTACTTGGTACTGGTAATAGGCACGCCTTGCCCAACCGGGGTAGCAGTGGTTGCATCCAGCTGCGGATCCGCGGCATTGGTGGGCAGGAACGGGATAAGGTGCTCGGCCACTGCTACTGGACCCACGCCTGGGCCGCCACCGCCATGCGGAATGGTAAAGGTCTTGTGCAGGTTGAGGTGGGACACATCGCCGCCGAACTGCCCTGGGCGGGCCCAACCGGTCAGCGCGTTCATATTCGCACCGTCAATGTAGACCTGGCCGCCCACCGCGTGGACCTTATCGCAAACATCGCGAACCTCTGGGTCAAAGACCCCGTGGGTGGACGGGTAGGTCACCATGATGCCGGCGATGTGGTTGCCATGCTTGGCAATCTTTTCATCCAAATCCGCCAGATCAATAGAGCCGTCGTCTGCGGTCTTTACCACCACAACGCGCAGGTTAGCCAGCGTAGCCGAGGCCGCATTCGTGCCGTGTGCGGAAGCCGGGATGAGTACTACATCGCGCTCGTTATCGCCATTGGCTACGTGGTAGCGGCGGATAGCCAAAAGGCCGGCCAGCTCGCCCTGGGATCCGGCGTTGGGCTGGATGGAGACCTTGGCATAGCCGGTGATCTCGGCCAACCAACCTTCAATCTCCTCGACCAGTGCGCGCCAGCCGGCGGTTGTCTCTTCCGGGGCGTAGGGGTGGATGCCAGCAAATTCCGGCCAGGAAATCGGCTCCATGGCGGCGGTGGGGTTGAGCTTCATGGTGCAAGACCCCAGCGGGATCATGGTGCGGTCAAGTGCTAAGTCCTTATCAGCCAGCTTGCGCAGGTAGCGCAACATCTGGGTTTCGGAGTGGATGCGGTTGAATACCTCGTGCTGGAGCGGCTCCTGGCTGCGCTGCAGGCTCTTAGGCAGGTCGAAGTCAGCCTCAGTCGCCTCAGCGCCGAAGGCTTGGGCGAGCTTGGCGACGTCCTCCTTAGTCGCCGACTCACCGAAGGACACCGATACCTTGTCCTCACCGATCGCGCGCACGAGGTATCCCTCCTTCTGGAGGTTTTCCTTGATGCTGGTGGCATCCACGCCGGCGACGGTGACTGTATCGAAGAAGTCTTCAGATACCAGCTGCTTTCCGGCATCCTTGACGGATTGGGCGAAGCTGGAGGCAAGCCCATGCACGCGCTGTGCGATAGCCTTGAGGCCTTGCGGACCGTGGTAGACGGCGTACATGGAGGCGACATTAGCTAGCAACGCCTGCGCAGTACAGATATTAGAGGTGGCGCGCTCGCGGCGAATGTGCTGCTCGCGAGTCTGCAGTGCCAAGCGGTAGGCCGGGCGACCATCCGCGTCCTTAGAAACACCGACGATGCGGCCAGGCATCTGCCGCTTGAGTTTTTCTGTAACCGCCATATAAGCAGCGTGCGGGCCACCGAAGAAGAGCGGCACGCCGAAGCGCTGGGAGGAACCGAGTACAATATCGGCGCCCAGTGAGCCAGGGCCTTCCAAGAGAAGCAGGGAAAGCGGGTCGGTGACCACAGCGGCTAGCGCGCCGCGGGTATGCAGCTCTTCGATGAGGGAAGAGGGATCAAAAATGTCGCCCTCGGTGCCGGTGTAGGCAATGACGGCGCCAATGAGGTCCTCGCCTACGAGGCCTTCGCGCAGGTCGACGATTTCCACCTCGAGGTCAATCGCGCGGGCACGCTCCGCGGCGACGGTAAGCACCTGCGGGTGCAGGCGGGAATCGAGCACTACACGGCGGCCCTTCTTTACCGCACGGGACATAAGGCCCACGGCCTCAGCCGCGGCAGAAGCCTCATCCAAGAGAGAGGCATTCGCAATCGGTAGTCCAGTGAGGGATTCAATCATGGTCTGGAAATTCAGCAGCGCTTCCAGACGCCCCTGGGAAATCTCCGGCTGGTACGGCGTATAAGCGGTATACCAACCAGCATCTTCTAGCAGACCGCGGCGGATGACCGCTGGGGTAAGGGTATCTGAAAAGCCCTGACCATAGAAAGGCTTTAGCACAGTGTTCTGGTTGGCGTACTCCCGCAACGTAGCCTGTGCTTCATCCTCCGAGAGTGCCTCAGGAAGCTGAGGCAATTCTGCGGCGCGGATCTTGGAGGGAATGGCGGCATCGACCAGCGCGTCCACGCTGTCGTAGCCTACCTTCGCAAGCATGGTGGCCTGCTCCGTAGAATCCGGCCCTAGGTGGCGGGAGATGAATTCCATGTCAGTGAGACTCCTTAGTGGGGGACAATGGCTATAACCGCCCTAATTATATGTTTAATAATGGGTGAGCCGATCCCCCTTGAGAAACTTTTATGCACCGCATCACTGTCTAAGGTGGCTCCAAAGGCGCTCACCACGGGCTTAGGGGGAACGACCGCGAAAAGCCTCGAATAAAACGGGATGGATGGTTCAGCTAAAGGCGGATCTATCACCCCCACTTGGCACCCCAGACATGGCAAAAGCCTCCCAGCCCCGCGGTGGGGCTGGAAGGCTTTAAGCGGCGATAGAACCTTTAGATTTCGAGGTCTGCCTGGAAGTCCGCGGTCTGCAGGCGATCCTTGATGGTGGTGATGAAGCGGCCTGCGTCCGCACCGTCAACCACCTGGTGATCGTAGGTGAATGGCAGGTAGCACATCTGGCGGATGGCAATGGCATCCTGGCCGTTTTCGTTGACAACCACCGGACGCTTCTCAATGGCTGCGGTACCCAGAATGCCGGCCTGTGGCGGAACCAAGATCGGGGTATCGAGCATGGCGCCCTCGGAACCGATGTTGGTCACGGTGAAGGTAGCACCGGTCAGATCGTTCGGCTTCAGCTTGTTATTGCGGGCCTTATCAGCCAGCTCCGCAATCTGCTGCGCGATCTGCGGCAGGGTCATGTCCTGTGCCTTGTGGATGACCGGGGTGAGCAGACCCTTCGGAGTATCAACAGCGATAGCGATGTTGACGTCCGCGTGGTAGGTCATCTCCTTGGTTTCTGGGTTATAAGACGCATTGACGTTCGGGTGGGAGACTAGGGCCTCAGCGGTAGCCTTCACGATGAATGGCAGGAAGGACAGGTTGGCACCGTGCTTGTCGATGAATGCCTGCTTGTTCTTCTTGCGCATATCCCAGATGGCAGTCATGTCGACTTCCTGTACGTGGGTAAGCTGTGCGGAAATCTGCAGCGCCTCTACCATCTTGGAGGCGGTGATTTCGCGAATGCGGTTAACCTTCTGGGTGGTGCCGATAAGCTCCTGCTTCGCCGGATCCACAGACTTGGTGGACCAACGAGCGCGTGGGGAGTTGTCGGATTGCGCACCAGACTTGGCAGGTGCGTCTCCCTCGCCAGCGGCAGCAAGCACGTCCTGCTTTCGGATACGGCCACCGACGCCGGTGCCCTCAACGTTGTTGAGGTCTACGCCGTGCTTGTCAGCCAGCTTGCGTACCAGTGGGGTGACATAAGGAACGTTGTCGCCGTTGTTGACCTTCGCGGAGGTATTGAGAGAAGAATCCTGCTGGGTTTCCTTTTTGTCCTCTGCCTTTGGCTCCGGCTTCTTGTCTTCCTCTGCCTTTGGCTCTTCCTTCTTTTCTTCGGCCTGTGGTTCTGGCTTGGAGTCGGAGGAGGATGCGGAGGCGTTTTCGTCGCCGATGCGGGCGATGACTGCGCCTACCTCGATGGTGTCATCTTCGTCGGCGAGGATTTCTACCAGGGTGCCTGCTACTGGGGATGGAATTTCGGTGTCGACCTTGTCGGTGGAGACCTCGAGCAGCGGCTCGTCTACTTCGACGGTGTCGCCGACGGACTTGAGCCACTGGGTGATGGTGCCTTCGGTGACGGACTCGCCAAGTTCTGGCATTTCCACGTCGGATGCGTCGCCGGAGCCGCCGTTAGAAGAGTCAGCCTTTGGCTCTTCCTTCTTTTCCTCCTTTTCCTCTTCCTTCTTTTCTTCGGCCTGTGGTTCTGGCTTGGAGTCGGAGGAGGATGCGGAGGCGTTTTCGTCGCCGATGCGGGCGATGACTGCGCCTACCTCGATGGTGTCATCTTCGTCGGCGAGGATTTCTACCAGGGTGCCTGCTACTGGGGATGGAATTTCGGTGTCGACCTTGTCGGTGGAGACCTCGAGCAGCGGCTCGTCTACTTCGACGGTGTCGCCGACGGACTTGAGCCACTGGGTGATGGTGCCTTCGGTGACGGACTCGCCAAGTTCTGGCATTTCCACGTCGGATGCGTCGCCGGAGCCGCCGTTAGAAGAGTCAGCCTTTGACTCTTCCTGAGCTTCTTCTGCTTCTTCCTCGTCCTTGTCAGCGGAGGAGTCGTTGGATGCGGAGCCTGCCTCATCCTCGTCACCGATGATGGCAATGACCTCGCCAACCTCGATGGTGTCATCCTCGTCAGCCTTAATTTCAATAATGGTGCCGGCTACGGGGGAGGGGATTTCGGTATCGACCTTGTCGGTGGAGACCTCGAGCAAAGGCTCGTCTACTTCGACGGTGTCGCCGACGGACTTGAGCCACTGCGTGATGGTGCCTTCGGTTACGGATTCGCCCAGCTCGGGCATCTCAACGGAGTTCGCCATGAGTTATAAGACTCCTCGAAAGTTGGAAGTGTTCTATCGCTACCCGACAATCTTACAGCGTGATGCTCACCCTCGTGCAGATGTGGGGTTAGTAACTACCCTCCTTCCGGGTAAGCTAGGGAATTATGTTCAACCCCTTCCGCCGCAACAAGTCCAGATCGTCACTGCGACCACCCCGCGGACCGGGGGAGGCCATCCGCCCAGAAGACGCGCAGGATTTGCAACAGTGGGCCGCCGGAAGAATGTATGTAGAGGCCTTTGTGGAGCCGGAAACAGTGGTCAACGAGATGTCGGTTGTCGTTGTCGATGAAAACGGCGAGTTCATCCGCCGTCGCATCGGCGGGCCAAAGGGTATCGACGCGGTGGCCGCATTATTGAGCTGCGATATTTATGACGTGGAAGAAACCGGCTACCCGCAGCGCATGCGTGAACGCCTGGAGCGAAACCGCATTCTGCGTAAAAGGGAAGAACAAAGAAAACGCCGCGCCCGGTTCGAGCGCGGCGAGAACCCCGATACGGGGACTGAATTAAGCTAGATCGCTCTCTTCACGTAGGTAGACCTGGGAGCCGCGGCGGCGGAATTCGGCAGACTTTTCTTGCATGCCTTTCTCCGGTGCAGTGCCGTCGACGGCCTCGCGGACTTGCTCACCTAGCGTTGGCATGCCTAGCTCGGCCATCTGCCCGCCAAACATATCCCGAATGTCTTGGCTGATGCGCATAGAGCAGAACTTGGGGCCACACATGGAACAAAAGTGGGCGGTCTTTGCTGGCTCGGCAGGCAAGGTTTCGTCATGGTAAGCCTGCGCGGTTTCCGGATCGAGGGAAAGCGCAAACTGATCATTCCAGCGGAATTCAAAGCGGGCCTTGCTCATCGCGTCATCCCAGGCACGGGCGCCAGGGTGACCTTTGGCCACGTCCGCGGAGTGCGCGGCAATCTTATAGGTAATGACACCAGTTTTTACGTCATCTCGGTTGGGTAGGCCCAAGTGCTCTTTCGGGGTCACGTAGCACAGCATCGCCGTGCCACCCATAGCGATATGGGCGGCGCCGATGGCAGAAGTGATGTGGTCATAGCCGGGAGCGATATCGGTAACTAGCGGGCCGAGAGTATAAAAGGGCGCGTCAGAGGCCCAATCTTGCTCGAGCTCGTTATTTTCTTGAATCATGTTGAGCGGGACATGGCCAGGGCCTTCCACCATGACTTGGACGTCATACTCCCAAGCCCGGCGGGTAAGTTCGCCAATCGTCTTAAGCTCAGCGAACTGGGCTGCGTCGTTCGCATCGGCTAGGCTGCCGGGCCGCAGGCCGTCGCCAAGCGAAAATGCAACATCGTATTGCGCAAAAATCTCGCATAACTCATCAAAGTGCTCGTAAAGGAAAGATTCTTTGTGGTGGGCCAAGCACCAGCCCGCCATAATCGAGCCGCCGCGGCTTACAATGCCAGTCACGCGATTGCTAGCTAGAGGCACATAGGCCAAAAGCACACCAGCGTGAATCGTCATATAGTCCACGCCCTGCTCGCATTGCTCGATGACGGTATCACGGAAGATTTCCCACGAGAGGTCCTCCGCTACGCCATTGACCTTTTCCAATGCTTGGTAAATCGGGACGGTGCCGATGGGAACCGGGGAGTTGCGCAAGATCCACTCACGGGTGGTGTGGATATCGTCACCCGTAGACAGGTCCATGACGGTATCCGCACCCCATTGGGTAGCCCAGCGCAGTTTGGATACTTCCTCATCGATGGAGGAGGATACTGCTGAGTTGCCGATATTGGCGTTAATCTTGGTAAGAAATTTGCGGCCAATGATCATGGGCTCGGACTCGGGGTGGTTGACATTATTGGGAATAATCGCGCGGCCGCGAGCGACCTCCTGACGTACGAATTCCGCATCGCAATGCTCGCGCAGAGCTACAAATTCCATTTCTCGGGTAATGATGCCCTGGCGGGCATAATGCATCTGCGTAACGCGTTGGCCTGCCTTCGCCTTAAGTGGCAGGCGCTTAGAGCCCTTCCATTCTTGGGAGGCAGCACCGCGGCGCTGTGCGGCGCGGCCGTCGTCAGCGAGCTCTCGGTTGCGGCCTTGGTATTTTTCGGTATCCGCGCGTTTTTGAATCCACTCGGTGCGTAATGCCGGAAGCCCCTGCTCCGGTGCGCATTCGGGACCACGCGTGCGGTAAACGCGGAAGGGCTCGTTAGGGGCATGAGGGGAATCGTCCAAGTGGATTTCGGTCTCTGGGACCTCTAAGCCGTTGTGTCGAATGGGGGAATAGGAATGCTTGGGGTGGTTTTCTGGGGCAGCCGTCATGGCAGGCTCTCCTCTCTTCCTTCGTAGGTATTAACCAAACAGGTTCGAACGGTAGATACGCAGCTGTAGCGCACTCTCAGCCCGTGCTCGGGCACCCGTGGGGACGCAGATCACCGTATAACAAACGCTTCACCCAGCGCAGGGTTTTCCGCATGTGGTCTAGGCCTAGCGATGCGTGGTGGGAGGGTGAAGGAATGTGGTTGCTAGGTCAACAGGAAACTTTCAGGATCTTTCCACCCGTATCCAATATCGGTAACCCATACTGAATTTATGCGTTTGAGAGAGCGCATGCGAGAGAGATAGAGAGAACCCCTCATGTTTCCAGAGGGCGGCTGTTTTAGCCGATACATGGAAACACCTTGTAGAGAGACGCCTGCGGCCCTCGGACCACTTTCGGTTCGAGGGCCGCAGGCGTTTTCTTTTGCCTAGCAGATCGTGGCGCCGGCAGCGGCTAACTCTTGCAACGCCACCTCACCGCGAGATTCATTTACCGGGGAGCAATAGTCACGCAGAACGCGGACGGTGAACCCCTCCTGTAGGGCATCAGTAGCGGTGGCACGAACACAATGATCGGTGGCAATGCCCACGATGTCTACGGCATCGATGTGGTGCTCGCGCAACCAGTCAGCAAGCAGGGTGCCGTTAGCAGCACCCTCAAATCCGGAATAGGCGGCGGTGTATTCGCCCTTGCGGAAGTAGGCTTGGGCCGGCCCGATAGCCTCATGCATGGCCGCGCCGTGGGACTCGGCTACACAGTGTACGGGCCAGGAATCAACAAAATCCGGACTCTGCGAAAAGTGAGAGCCCGGATCTATATGCCAATCCTGCGTGGCTACGACGGTGTCATAATCCTGTTGCAGAGTCGCGATTTTGGCGGCGACTTCATTGCCTCGTTCGGTGCCTAAGGCACCGCCGGGGCAAAAGTCATATTGAACGTCAACGATAATCAGAGCAGGCTTCATGCCTTTAGGAGTTTAATCGCATAAAGCCTGCTGTGGTGCTACTTTAATTCAGCAATTTCGCGCAGGGCTGCTACCACCGTGCGGGTGGGCACGCCGGTGCCCATCTTTGGGGTGTATCCATAAGCGCCAGTGGTGTTGAAGGAAGGGCCGGCCACATCGATATGGGCCCATTCGATTCCTTCACCCACAAAGTGTTGGAGGTAGGTGCCGGCATATTCCATGCCGCCCTCACGCTTGGCGTTGATGTTTCGGATATCGGCGCTGGCGGACTTTACCGATTCCTCGTGTTCCTCCAGTAGCGGCATTGCCCAAGCCTTTTCGCCCACCTCGCGGCCGATTTCGGCCATGCGGTCACGGAATTCCTCGGAACCCATAACGCCGGCGGTCCGCTCACCTAGAGCAACCATCTGGGCACCGGTGAGAGTAGCCGTTTCAATGAGGTAGTCAGGGTTGTCCTCGCTGGCGCGCGCAATCGCATCAGCAAGCACGAGGCGACCTTCCGCATCGGTGTTGAGCACCTCGGAGGTAATGCCGCCGTAGTGGGTGATGACGTCACCTGGGCGGGTGGCATCGCTGCCCGGCATGTTTTCTGCCAGTGGCAGGGTAGCGGTGATACCCACCTTGAGGTTCAGCTTTGCCGCAGCAATGATGGCAGCGACCATCGCGGCGGAACCGCCCATATCGGAAATCATGTCCCACATCTTGGCGCCTGGCTTCAAGGAAATGCCGCCGGTATCAAAGGTAATGCCCTTGCCCACCAGCGCGACGTGGCGCTTGGCCTTCTTCGGGCGCCAGCTCAAGCGGACCAAACGCGGCGGACGTGCAGAGCCACGGCCGACCGCCAGGATGCCGCCAAAGCCCTGCTTTTCTAGGGCCTTTTCATCCAAGACCTCTACCTCAAGGCCCGCCTCTGCTGCTTGGGCGGAAAGGAAAGCGGCGTAGCTTTCTGGGTAGAGCAGGTTGGACGGAGTATTGACCAGATCGCGGGCGAGAAGAACGGATTCAGCGGTAATCTTCGCGTTTTCAAATTCCTCTTGGGCTGACTTCTCGGCCACTACGGTAAAGGTGGTGGGGGCCGTAGCTGACTCGCTGCGTAGGCCGGAGTACTTATAGCCGCCGAGGATGAGGCCTTCTACCACTGGGGCGATGCCAAAATCGCCCAGAGAGGTAGCTAACTGTTCAATCTTGTTAATGGAGCGGGCGGCTTGGCCTGCAGCGCGGCGCAGCGTTTCAGCGTCTACTTCTTCTGCTTCGCCCAATCCCACGGCGATGATGGAGGCTACGCCAGCCTTAGCGGGAGCCGGTACGCGCGTGACCTCGCCGGCCGTGCCGGAAGCCCCTACGGCCACCAGTGCCTCATAGGTGGAGCGAAGTGCGGCAGCCCCTAGCAATTCGGTACCCGGCAGTTCTAGCCCGCCTTCGCCCTGGAACGCAGCGATTAGTAGCGCGTCCGCCTTCTTAGGAGCCTTCTTCCCCAGCTTTAGCTTGGGAAAGTGACCGCGTGCGGGCAATTCGTTTTGTGCCATAGTGTCCTCCTTTATAAAAAGGCTTATCAATCTTCCCTCTACTGTACCGCGCAGCGGTGAACTTATTCCTGCCTCGCTATAGATAAAGGGGTAGATTGTGGGCATGCTTGATTACACGATTACTCGGACCGATAACCCCACGTCTACGAAGGAATTGAGCGAAATTCTCGCCAACCCCGGCTTTGGCAAGCACTTTACGGACCACATGGTCACCATTGATTGGACCGAAGAAAAGGGCTGGCACGATGCTCAGGTAAGACCGTACGGACCGATGACAATGGAACCGGCAAGCAACGTATTCCACTACGGGCAGGCAATCTTTGAAGGCATCAAGGCCTATCGTCAGCCCGATGATTCCATTGCCACCTTCCGTCCCGACCATAATGCCCAGCGGTTTATCAACTCTGCTGAACGCTTGGCTATGCCGGAGCTGCCGCAGGAGGAGTTTATTGAGTCTTTGCGCCAGTTGGTGGAAGTAGATAAGGACTGGGTACCGGAAGCCGGTGGAGAAGCGGCGTTGTATCTGCGTCCCTTTATGATCTCCACCGAGGTTTCCTTGGGGGTTCACCCGGCCAAGTCCTACCGCTACGTGCTAATAGCCTCCCCAGCGGGTTCCTACTTCAGTGGTGGCATCAAACCGGTATCTGTTTGGCTGTCCACCGACTACGTGCGCGCAGCGCCCGGCGGCACCGGCGCGGCCAAGTTTGCGGGCAACTATGCGGGCTCGCTATTGGCCCAGGCCCAGGCGGATGAAAAAGGCTGTGACCAGGTGGTCTGGTTGGACGCTATTGAACGCCGCTACATCGAAGAAATGGGCGGAATGAACCTCATGTTTGTCTATGGCTCCGGCGAGAATGTGGAGATTGTTACCCCAGCACTGTCCGGTTCCTTGTTGCCTGGTATTACCCGTGAATCCTTGCTGCAAGTAGCCCAAGACCTGGGCTACAAGGTCACCGAACGCCGCATTACGGCCGAGGAATGGCAGCGCGATGCAGAATCCGGCGCAATGTCGGAGGCCTTTGCCTGCGGTACTGCCGCGGTTATTACCCCAGTAGGCCGTGTGCTGGGCGATTCCGCCGATTTCCAGGTCAATGGCAATGAAGCAGGCGAGATCACCATGACCTTGCGCGAGCACCTAACCGGAATTCAGCGCGGTGCCGTGGAAGATACCCATGGCTGGCTGCATACCCTGGTGAAATAGGCCGCGGCTTAGGCGTCTGCGGCGATCTCGACTCCGGTAAGTAGCATCGGCAGCGCCGCTAGGGCGCCGAGCGTGGGTTCCGGCTCCATTGCCAGTTGGTGCAGTGGCTGGAGCCCCAATTTTCCTAGCGCCAGCTCGTGGGCGGGGGCGGCGGATAGGGTAGTGGCGAAGAGCCACTCTTTCACGCCAGGGTTGTCGCGCTCGGCAAGGAGGGCAGCGGTGGCGGTCAAGGGGGCATCGATAAGCAAGGGAGTGCGACGCTCCGCGGCTCGGGTAATGAACCCCACTGCAGCCGCCAGCACCGCAGACTGGCAGGACTCTACCAGCTCCATGCCCTCGAGGTTGCGGGCCCGGAACATGGCATCCCGGATAGCGGAGACCTCTCGCTTCCAGTCTTCCACGCTGCGCTGCTTGCCGACGATCACTACCGGCTCCGTCTGCGTCATCGTCGCCATGACCACGGCGGGGACGCGGGCGCTTTCCACGCCGCCGGGAATTAGTAGGTCCGCACCGGCATCAATTTCCGCATCTGCAGTAGCGGCTCCTAAGTCGTATGCCTGGGACAAATCCGTCACCGTGACTACATTCAGCCCAGCCTCGGCCCGGCGCGCAGCGGTCTCGGGAGCCGGTAGCTGGGTCTCCTGTTCAGCAAAGACGATGGCTCGTATACGCTGCGGCTCCTGAGCGGGGGCGCTGCCTTGGCAGGCGGCTAGCCATTGAGCGGCTTCGGTCAGGCGCCCATAAGGCGCGAGCTGCGCGTCGTGTGCGGTACGTGCCTGAGAATCGGGCTGCGGAATGGCCATGAGCACATCTCCCTAAACGTCAGCACCGAGCTCCACGCGGGGGCGCGGAATGCGCCACTTGCGCGGCTGGCTGGCGCGAGAATATGCATAAAAGCCCAGGCTAAAGCCGGCTTCAGCAGTGCCAGGGAACTTGGTACGCACGGCATTATTGCAGCGGCGGGCCAAGATGATGCCCTCGATGGCAAAGATAATGAGGATAACCATCGCCACCGCGTTAATGACCGTCGCGATGCTTGGTACCGCGTAAGTCAAGAACACGACCACGATGAGAACTAGGGCCATTGGCATAACCCAATTGCTCAAGCTGCGGCGCGCATCTACCCAATCGCGCACATAGGCGCGTTCTGCGCCCTGATCGCGAGCGGGAAGGAAGCGCGGATCACCGTCAGCCATGCGGGCCTGCTGCTCACGGTTGGCCTGCTGGCGCTCTTGGCGCTCCTTTTTCTTATATTCCTTCCACTCGTCCTTGCTCATGGACTTCTTCATGTCCTTGCGGTGCTGGTAACGCTGTGCTTCGGACATGCCATGGGGATCGCGCTTTACGCCGCGCGCGATCTCTTGTTCGGAGCGCTTTGGCGTAGGACGACCCTTCGGTGGGGTATAGCCCTTGCGCTGGGGCTCTTTCTGAATTTCTTCCTGCGCCTTGTCCTGCGCAGGAGCGGGCTCAGTGGAGGTCTTGTCATCTTTTTGCCACGGGAGTTTCACGCTCCTCACACTACAAGGTTTAGGCGCGAATAGGGGAATAGGCCCGGCCCAGTAGATGTTGTAGCAGTGGGCTACCTTTTCCCACCTGAAAGAAGCGGGTAGGGTAGTGGCAACGAAACCAATACTTATTGAGGAGAAGTGATGACCGCTCCAGCTTCCGCAACCGGCGTCATTCTGACTGAAGCAGCAGCCGCTAAGGCAAAGGCGCTGCTTGATCAGGAAGGCCGCGACGATCTCTCCCTACGCATTGCCGTTCAGCCTGGTGGCTGCGCTGGCCTGCGCTACCAGCTTTACTTTGATGATCGCACCTTGGATGGTGACAAGGTCGACCAGGTAGGCGGCGTAAACCTCGTCGTGGACAAGATGTCCGTTCCTTACCTGACCGGTGCCAAGATTGACTTCGCTGACACCATCGAGTCCCAGGGTTTTACCATCGATAACCCGAATGCCACCGGTTCTTGCGCCTGTGGCGATTCCTTCAACTAAAAAGAAGGACAGCAAAGAGGGTGGGTGCCGATGGCACCCACCCTCTTGTGTATGTGTGGAAGGCTCTTAGAGCTTGACTGGATAGTCGCGCTGCTCGATCTGCGGATCGATGCGCTTTTCCACAAAGATGCCGTGCCAAATCATAAAGGACAGTACGGTCCACAAACGGCGGGAGTGGTCGGAGACGCCGTCGCGGTGCTCCTTGAGCATCTCGAGAACTTCCTTCTTATTGAAGATGTCCTCGGTCTGGGATTCGTTGATGGTGTCTTGGGCCCAGCCGTAGAGCTCGTCGCCGGCCAACCAGTGGCGCATCGGCACGGGGAAGCCCAGCTTCTTGCGGTGCAGAACGTGGGCCGGAACGATCTGCTCCATTGCCTTGCGCAGTGCGTACTTGGTGGTGCCGTGGGAAATCTTCAGGTCATAAGGGATGGACTCGGCCACCTTGAAGACTTCCTTGTCCAAGAAGGGCACGCGAAGCTCTAGCGAGTTGGCCATATTGATCTTATCGGCCTTGACCAAGATGTCACCGCGCATCCAGGTAAAGAGGTCTAGGTGCTGCATGCGTGCGACCGGGTCAAAGCCCTCAGACTGGGCGTAGATGGGCGCAGTAACCTCGCGGTGGTCCCATTCGCGCTTCGCCCACGGGATAACCCGCTGCATCTGCTCAAAATTGAAGGAACGTGCGTTGCCATAGTAGCGCTCTTCCATGGTCATCGAGCCACGGTTGAGCAAAGACTTGCCCTTCATGCCTTCTGGCAGCACCTGGGAGAGCTTGCCCAACCCTCGGCGCAGTGGGGAAGGGATCTTCTCAAAGGGAGCGAGGGACAGTGGCTCCTTATAGATGGTGTAACCACCAAAGAGTTCGTCCGCGCCCTCACCGGAAAGAACAACCTTGACGTGCTTGCGGGCTTCTTGGGCCACGAAATAGAGCGGCACCAGCGAAGGGTCAGCTACCGGATTGTCCAGGTACCACATGATCTTCGGGATGGACTCGGCATACTCCTCCGGGGAGACAATCTTGACGATGTGCTCCACGCCAATAGCTTCCGCGGACTCTGCCGCGACATCGACCTCAGAGTAGCCCTCGCGCTCGAAGCCGGTGGTGAAAGTCAGCAGATCAGGGTTGTGGCGCTTAGCCAGGGTGGCAATAGCTGTGGAGTCAATGCCGCCCGACAAGAAGGAGCCTACGGTGACGTCGGCGCGCATGTGCTTAGCTACGGAATCCTCCAGCGCCTCCGCAATCCGGTTAAAGAGTTGCTGCTCTTCACCTTGCTTTACCTGTTGAACAGGGAAGCGGGGCTTGAAGTAGCGCTCGGAGACAACCTCTTCGCCTGGACGAAGGGTAACGGTGCAGCCGGATTCCACGCGGCGGATATTCGCGTGGAGGGACTCCGGCTCCGGGACGTATTGCAGGTCGACGTAATGCTCAATGGCGCGGCGGTCAAGGTTGAGCTCTAGACCGATCTCGTCTGCCATTTCCAGAATGCACTTCATCTCGGAGGCAAAGACAGTGCCAGCGTCGGTGGTGGCGTAGTACAGCGGCTTGATGCCGAATTGGTCGCGGGCAGCAAACATCGTCTTAGTGTGGGTGTCCCAGATGACGATGCCGAACATGCCGCGCAGGTGGTTGACCACGTCCTTGCCCCAGTGGTGGTAGCCCACCACGATAGGCTCACCATCGCCTTCGGTATGGAAGGTATAGCCGAGGCCCTTGAGCTCTTCCCGTAGTTCTACGTAGTTGTAGATTTCGCCGTTGAAGGTCATGGCGTAGCGGTCAGGCTGGTCCTCCGGACCCCAGCGAAGGGGCTGGTGGGAGTGTTCTAGGTCAATGATGGACAGGCGATTGAAGCCAAAGGCAGCATCGCCGTCGTGCCAGGTGCCTGCCGCATCTGGGCCGCGGTGGCGCATGCAAGGCAGGGAACGTTCTAGCGCGTCAACGTACTTATCTACGTCGCCCGTGGCGGCGAGCATGCCAAGAAGTCCGCACATGTAAAGATTGCTCCTTAATATAAGCGTCTATTGCTAGTCACCCACTTTACGGCTCGAGAGGTGCAAACTAGAACACGCCACGGCTTAAGGAAAGCTGTTGGCTGCCTTGGAAATAGCTTCCCCGATAGGGTGCGAACTTTCGGTTGATGTATCCCCGGGCAAGCTGTGAATTGACACACATGGCCGTGTTGGAACCTTAGGGTCCGGTTGGAACATTGTGCAGGTGGGGCGGTAACCTACAAGAAGGAGAATATGAAATGAGTGCACTAGGTGCCCTTTTATGCCTTTAAATAGGCTGGGAATCTGGCAATTTTCCTCTATTCTGATTGGGTAAGAGTGCTCTGTGAGTATTCGAGAAGTTTTGTGTGGACAGAAAGGCAGAACACACGTGGGACAGCGTAATAAGCGCACCTTTGCCCGCAAGGCGGGCGTAGCTGGCGCACTTGCTCTGGGTGGACTCGCTCTGGCAGGTTGTGACGTTCAGGCGCCAACTGCTGTAGAGAACCTCCTAGGATTCGGTTGGCCAAAGGGTATTACCCCTGAGGCAGAGGCCATGTACAACTTCTGGATTTGGGTCTGGGTTGCTGCATGGATCGTTGGTTTTATTATGTGGGGCCTATTCCTCACCGCTATCTTCCGCTGGAGCGCGAAGAAGGCGAAGAAGGATGGCAAGGGCGAGTTCCCGCGCCAGATTCAGTACAACGTACCGCTTGAGATGGTTCTGACCATCGTTCCGATCCTCATTATCATGGGCCTGTTCTTCTTTACCGTTCAGACCCAGCAGAAAGTTACCGCCTTGGATAAGGATCCGAAGGTCGTCGTCGACGTCACCGCTTTCCAGTGGAACTGGAAGTTCGGTTACGCGGAGAACCACGTTAACGGTGAGAACTATGACGGTGCTGATAAGGAACGTCAGGCCGAGGCAGAAAAGTCTGCTCACGACCCAGAGGGTATCGATAACCCGAACCCAATCCACGGCAAGTCCATGGGCGACCTTTCCTACCTGAACTACAACAAGATTGAGACCGTCGGTACTACCGAAGAGGTTCCGGTTCTGGTTCTTCCTTCCGATACCGCGATTGAATTCCGTCTCGCTTCTGGGGACGTATCCCACGCATTCTGGGTACCGGAGTTCCTATTTAAGCGCGACGTCTACGCACACCCAGAGGCAAACGCTCAGGAGCGTAGCTTCCAGGTGGAAAAGATTGAGAAGCAGGGCGCATTCGTTGGTCGCTGTGCCGAGATGTGCGGTACCTACCACTCGATGATGAACTTTGAAATCCGCGTTGTATCCCCAGAGGACTTCAACAAGTACATGAAGTTCCGCGAGAACAATCCGGAAGCTACCAACGCCGAGGCTCTCAAGGAAATCGGTCAGGACCCATACGCGGTTACCACCCACCCGTTCTCCGGCGAGCGTGATACCGCTAATGGTGACAACTTCGTCAACACGGCGGCATAAGAGATAAGGACACAACACAATGCGTGCAACATCGAAAGTCTTTTACTCAATCGCGACCTACCTTCTTGTCTCGCTGATTGTCTACATCTTCGGCGTTACCTTCGTTAAGGACGACGGCTACCTGTATGGTGCCGAGTGGGTTGGCATCGTGGGTATGTTCCTTGCCTTCCTGCTGTGCATGATGCTCGGTGCTTACCTGCACTTCACCGATAACCGCAGCGACGTCCTGCCAGAGGATTGGGAAGAGGCAGAGACCGAGGACGCGGCTGGCATCCTAGGCTTCTTCTCTCCAGGCTCCATCTGGCCGCTGGCTATGACCGGTGCTATCGCCCTCCTTGGCCTGGGTATCATCTTCCTCTACTTCTGGTTGATCGCTCTCGGCGCTGTCTGCCTCATCGCGGCATGCACCGGTCTTTCCCTGCAGTACGGTCTGCCAAAGGAAAAGCACTAGTTCTTCACTCTGAAGAAATCCCCGCCTAAAACTTCTCCGCCCTCCTAGCTTTGGAAGCTAGGAGGGCTTTGGCGATCGGTAGTCGGATGTTCCGCGAAAAAGTTCCCTAGATTCCAAAAAACTTTTCTGTGGTGGGGTAGTGGCTGGATATCTAGCAAGACTGCTACCTGACTGTCTACGTCATTCGGGCACGTAGAGGCGACTTTTCGCGGGGGTCGACCGAAAGTTGTAGACCTGCGGGTTTGGGGTGGTGAGTGGGTGTGATTTATCTCTCCAGAATGTATCAATCTCGCGTACTTGTTAATGCATCTACAGGTCAGAATTACTGAGGTGGGGGCGCTCGGGAATTTCTAAGCGTGGGGCGTCGTGTGTTGTCACCTGCATCGATGGGGCGTCGTAAAGAAGAGGAAAAAGTTCCCGGCGGAAAAAATAAAAATATCGCAGGGAACTGGCTGAACGTCTGCTGGCTAAAGCATCAAAAATGAATAGTGATAACGGGGGGGAATCGAGGTGACTTTGCCGCCCAGAACAGCCATAATGGCCTCTGTGACGAGCGTAGTTTCTAACCAAGGTATGACAGCACCACGTGCTGCCTCACTGAACCGACCAAATATGGTCAGTGTGGGCACCATCGTGTTCCTGTCTCAGGAATTGATGTTCTTTGCCGGACTGTTCGCGATGTGGTTCACCTCGCGAGCAAACGGTCAAGAAGGCGACTGGGCGGAGCACACCGCCCATATCAACCTGCCCATGGGTTTCCTCATTACGGCAGTGCTGATTACTTCTTCTGTGACCTCTCAGTTCGGCGTGTTTGCCGCAGAAAGGGGTGACGTTTACAAGCTTCGACTCTGGTACACCGTGACGCTGGTACTGGGCGTTGTGTTCCTGTGCATCATGGCATTCGAGTGGACCGAGTTGATTCACGCAGGTGTGACTGTGCAGTCCAGCGTCTTCGGTTCGGTGTTCTACATCATCACCGGCTTCCACGCTGCGCACGTGACCGCAGGTCTGATTTCTTTTGCAATCATCCTGGCGCGCGTTGCTAAGTCCAAGTTCACGCCGGCGCAGGCGACCGCCGCAATGGCAGTGTCTTACTACTGGCACTTCGTTGACGTTGTGTGGATCGGCGTCTTCACCGTTATTTACTTGGTCCAGTAGAACTGGCCACTATCCCCAAACAGTCCTCCCGTGTTCGAGTTATCTAAAGGAAAATGATGGATAACAATTCGCAGTCCGTGGCAGTGGAGCAGACCACTGCGGCGGCTAAGAAGACCCGCCGTCGCCGCAAGGCGAAGCGCACCATTGCCGGTGGCTTCGCTTTGGCGATTGGCCTGTCCGGTGCGGGCGTCTTGGCTTCTGCCTTGACCCCAGACGCACAGGTCGCCACGGCGGAAAAAGATGACCAAGCCCTCGTTCAGGAGGGCAAGGACATCTATGACACCGCTTGTATCACTTGCCACGGTGCCAATCTGCAGGGCATCGAAGGCCGCGGTCCCTCCCTCGTTGGCATCGGCGCTGGTTCTGTGTACTTCCAAGTACACTCTGGCCGTATGCCGATGATGTCTAACGATGCGCAGGCAGAGCGCAAGGCTCCGCGTTACACCGAGCAGCAGACTCTGGCATTGGCTGCATACGTAGCAGCCAATGGTGGCGGCGCAGACATCGTTTACAACGATGACGGAAGCGTTGCCCAGGAATCCCTGCGTGGTGCTAACTACAATGGCGAAATCCAAGCAGAAGACGTAGCGAAGGGCTCTGAGCTCTTCCGCATGAACTGTGCATCTTGCCACAACTTCACCGGCCAGGGTGGCGCGCTGTCCTCCGGTAAGTTCGCTCCTGAGCTTGCCCCGGCAAGCGAGCAGGAGATTTACCAGGCAATGCTGACCGGCCCGCAGAACATGCCTAAGTTCTCCGACCGCCAGCTGACTGCAGACGAGAAGAAGGACATCATTGCCTACCTCAAGTCTGCAAAGGAAACTCCTTCCCCAGCAGGTTGGGACCTTGGTAGCCTCGGCCCCGTAGCGGAAGGCCTGGCAATGTGGATTATCGGCATTAGCGCCCTGTGCGCCGCCGCTATGTGGATTGGATCGCGCTCATGAGCAATGTAAAGAAGAATTACACTAATGCTGAGCTCGATAAGATGAGCAACGATGAACTCGCTGCTCTAGGTACCGAGCTCGATGATGTCACCGTCGCGTTCCGCAAGGAGCGCTTCCCGGTTGAAGGCGACCCGGCTGAAAAGCGTGCGGGCCGCAACGTCGCCATCTGGCTTTTCCTGTCTGTCATCGGCGGGCTGGGATTCCTCGGCGTTTACCTGTTCTGGCCGTGGCAGTACAAGCAGCTAGGGGAGGAGGGCCACATTTGGCACACCCTCTACACTCCTTTGCTGGGTATTACCGCCGCACTCGCAATTTGTGCGTTGGGTATCGCCATTGTTCAGTACGTTAAGAAGATCCTCCCAGAGGAGATTTCCGTACAGCGTCGCCATGACGGTCCTTCCGAAGAGGTTGACCGTCGTACCTTGACCGCGTTGCTGAATGATTCTTGGAAGACTTCCACCCTTGGTCGCCGTAAGACCGTTCAGGGGCTGTTGGGCGGAGCCGGCGTTCTGTTCGGCCTGACTGTGGTTGCACCGCTGGGCGGCGCAATCAAGAACCCATGGAAGGTTCGCCACAACCTGAACTACGCCGGTGACGGAACTCTGTGGACCTCCGGCTGGACCCTTCATAATGAAGGTGTCAAGCTTTACCTGGCCCGCGACACCGGTACCATCGCTGAGAAGCACTCCGGTGAAACCGGCGAGCACTACAGCACCAAGGGCGTTACCCGCCTGGTTCGCGTGCGTCCGGAGGATCTGGCAGCAGGCGGTATGGAGACCGTCTTCCCGCTGGCAGAAGAAGACGTCAACGATGGCGATAAGTACGATGCCGAGCGCGATGTCTACGAGCACCACATGCACTCAATTCACGGCAACCGCAACGCCGTGATGTTGATCCGACTGCGTCACAACGATGCGCAGAAGGCCATCGAGCGCGAAGGTCAAGAAGACTTCCACCACGGCGACTACTACGCCTACTCCAAGATCTGTACTCACATCGGTTGCCCGACCTCTCTCTATGAGGCTCAGACCAACCGAATCCTGTGTCCATGCCACCAGTCGCAGTTCGACGCTTTGCACTACGGCAAGCCGGTCTTCGGTCCTGCAGCCCGTGCACTGCCACAGCTGCCTATCACGGTGGACGACGAGGGCTACCTCGTTGCACAGGGCAACTTCATTGAGCCTGTCGGCCCGGCATTCTGGGAGCGTAAGTCATAATGAGCAATAAACTCGCCCAAATGGGCAACAATATGGATGAGCGTTATAGCGCCGCCGGTGTGCTGAGGACTCAGCTGAACAAGGTCTTCCCGACCCACTGGTCCTTCATGCTCGGTGAGATGGCGCTGTACAGCTTCATCATTCTTGTACTGACCGGTATCTACTTGGCGTTGTTCTTCGACCCTTCCATTACGAAGGTCATTTACGACGGCACCTACGCACCGTTGAACGGTGTGGAAATGTCTCGCGCCTACGCCACTGCGCTGGACATCTCTTTTGAGGTTCGTGGCGGTCTGTTTGTGCGCCAGATGCACCACTGGGCAGCCCTGCTGTTCATGATGTCCATGGTGGCTCACATGCTCCGCATCTTCTTCACCGGCGCATTCCGCCGTCCACGTGAAGCAAACTGGATCATCGGCTGCGCACTCATCTTGCTGGGCATGATCGAGGGCTTCCTCGGTTACTCCCTGCCGGATGACCTGCTTTCCGGTGTTGGTCTGCGAATCATGTCCGCCATCATCCTCGGCCTGCCTATTATCGGTACCTGGCTGCACTGGGCAATCTTCAGCGGTGACTTCCCGTCTGACCTGATGCTGGATCGTTTCTACATCCTGCACGTTCTGGTCATTCCGGGCATCATCCTCGGCCTGATTGCTGCCCACCTGATTATGGTTTGGTTCCAGAAACACACCCAGTTCCCCGGACCGGGCCGTGCCGAGAACAACGTCGTTGGTGTCCGCATTATGCCGGTCTTTGCTACCAAGGCAATTGGCATGGGCATGATGGTCGCCGGCGTACTTGCTCTGATGTCTGGTCTGCTGACCATCAACGCCATCTGGACGCTTGGACCATACAACCCGTCCCAGGTCTCCGCCGGTTCTCAGCCGGATATCTACATGCTGTGGACTGATGGTGTTGCCCGTGTCATGCCAGCTTGGGAGCTCTACATTGGCAACTACACCATTCCTTCCGCGTTCTGGGTTGCTCTGCTGTGTGGTCTGATGGTCGTACTGCTTATGGCATATCCATTCTTGGAGAAGAAGTTCACCGGTGACGATGCACACCACAACCTATTGCAGCGTCCGCGCGATGTTCCTACCCGTTCCGCTATCGGCGCAGCTGCCATCGTATTCTTCTTGCTGGTCACGCTGTCCGGTGGTAACGACCACGTAGCGCACTTCTTCCAGATTTCGCTCAACGCGATGACCTGGGTTGGTCGTATCGGCTTGATCATCTTGCCTCCGATTGCATACTTCATGACCTACCGCATCTGCGTTGGTCTGCAGCGCTCCGACCGTGAGGTTCTGGAGCACGGTATCGAGACCGGCGTTATCAAGCAGATGCCGAATGGTGCCTTCATTGAGGTTCACCAGCCGCTCGGCCCGGTTGATGCCGATGGTCACCCAGTTCCCCTCGAGTACGCAGGTGCTCAGGTTCCAAAGCAGCTCAACCAGCTCGGCTTGGCGGATTCCGAGACTCAGGGCACCTTTAGCCCTGACGATGAGGCGCTCATGCACCGCGTCCATGAAATCCACTCGGATAACCACGATGAGGAAGCGGAGATGTTCCGTCGCCTCAACGAGGCTAACCGCCGCGAGGACGAGGAAAACGGCCGCATCTAAGCCCTTTTCCTGAGGATTACTCGAAACACGCTCATAGACCCACCCTGCTCCTCCTGAAGGAGCAAGGGTGGGTTTTGCGTTTTGCTGGCCCAATACTTCTCTAGGTGCTGTTGTTGTTGAGGTGTAATCCCGAAGCGCAGAAAGAGTACTGGAATGGAGCCCCTACGCTGCGGGCGGCCTTGGAGCATGGAGGAGCAATGTTTAGACGATAAACGCGTGAGAAGTCCATGGAGTTCCTCGGCAGGCGTTCATAGCCGGGCTTGTTGTTTTCGTTTGGCGTTGTCCCTACGGGCAGTCAGGCTTCGATGCTGCTTCTTGTAGGGGCTTTCTCAAGTTCCTTGTAGTT
Source organism: Corynebacterium nasorum (assembly GCF_030229765.1). Classification (NCBI taxonomy): domain Bacteria; kingdom Bacillati; phylum Actinomycetota; class Actinomycetes; order Mycobacteriales; family Corynebacteriaceae; genus Corynebacterium; species Corynebacterium nasorum. Next base: position 115,136 of record NZ_JASPGY010000006.1, read on the forward strand.
ACGCCCTATTTTCTAGTCTCGCGGTGACCTTCACTATGGGTTTCGGTTAAAGATCTGTACGCGGCGAGAGGCCGATACTGCTCGGCTATGTAGGGAGGTTCGACTGTCGTGAAGGGGCTACAGTGCGGTGGAGTAGAAGGGGTTAACTTACGGCTAAATAGGGCCATCAAATGTGTTAGTGGCTAAAGTCACAAATTAGAACTTGCTTAATTGTTGAGTGTCAGCATTGTGAACATACGGCTTTGAGCGGTGTGGTCTGAGCTTTGATATTTATGCAGGTAGTAGGTTTATAAGTTCTGCTAGCGGTGAACTTATTTCGTTCTATGGGTGATAAGTCTCGTCTAGGTCAAGGGAAGGTAACGAACCGATAACAAAGCAAAATTGGGTAGTGCGAATGGACATCGGTTGTAATGATTTCGTAACCTATTCGAGACATTGAGTTACCGCCCGAAAGGTGCTCAATCTAAACAGAAGAATTACAGCGCCGCATCTGGCTCCTCCTACTGAGGGGCCGAGTGGAGGAAATCCTAAAGGAACGGATTTCCAACGAACGCTAGTCCCCCAGGGTCAGAGCTTCTCTTAGTAGAGAAGTAGGCGCGCAGGAAGATTTGGAGTTTTTCTAATGGCACAGCACCGTCGTCAGGGCATTAAGAACACCCGTCGAATCGCATCTACCGCAGCACTGGCTGCCACCGCAGCTGTCGTTGCGCCAGGCGTAGCGCAGGCGGCAGAGGTCGTCGTACCTAATACTGACTACCGCTTCGAGGTAGCAGGTCTGGAAAACGTCCCGAATATTGACCAGGTCCCGAACATTGACCGCTACGTTCCGTCTTTGGGCCAGGTTTCTGACCAGCAGAACACCAACTACGCAGCCGCCGGCCACAAGCAGGCAGCTCCGGCACAGCAGACCGTTGGTCAGAAGGCGCTGGCAGCAGCCCGCTCCGTTATCGGCTCCCCGTACGTTTACGGCGCTGCAGGCCCTAACGCCTTCGATTGCTCCGGCCTGACCAGCTGGGCATACGCTCAGGCTGGCAAGCAGATTCCGCGTACCTCTCAGGCACAGGCCTCCGGTGGTACTCCGGTTTCGCTGGATCAGCTGCAGCCGGGTGACATCATCGCTTACTACGGTGGTGCTTCCCACGTCGGCATCTACACCGGCCACGGCACCATCATTGACGCTTTGAACTCCGGTGTTCCGGTTCAGGAGCGCGACATGAACTACATGCCGATTCACTCCGCTGTCCGCTTCTAATAGGTTGCGGATAGAGCCCTCCCTTCCGTGGGAGGGCTTTGTTGTGCATTAGGGGGTAAAACCCGCTATAATTGATGCGATTTTTAAATTCCTCTTAGTCTAAGGGTCCTTACGTGTCTAAACGAGTACTTCCCGTAGCTGCAATCGTGGCAGCTCTTGCTGTGTCGTCGGTTTCTGGGATTTCGCAGGTAGTTGCGCAGGAAGCGGCGCCGCAACAGGAAAACGCCACGGAAGATATGGACGCGTTGGTGGAGCGCGTTGGCGAGGTTGCGCGCAAGGTTTCCGCCAAGAATGAAGAAGTAAAAGAGCTAGAAATCAAGCTCGAGGAAAAACAGGCGGAAGTCTCTGATTCTGAGAGCGCAGCCGCTGAGGCGCAAACTCGGGCGGATGAGGCGAAGGGTGACGTGACCGCGCAGCAGAGCCGCGTCGATGACCTCGCTCAGTCGCGCTACCGCGGCGATTCTCGCTCCGCTGTATCGGGAGCGCTGGCTGCAGAAAATCCTTCCGATGCAGTTGAGCGCATGGGTTACCTCGGCGCGCTTTCCCGCCAGGCGCAGCGCACCCTTGATGCAAAGGCGAGCGCCGCTTCGACGGCGGAGGGAGAAAAGCACAAGGCTACTGAAGCCGCTACTAAGGTACGCGAGGAAAAGAAGGCGCTAGAAGAGCAGCGCGAGAAGCTCCTCAAGGAAAAGGAGGAGCTGGAAAAGCAGCAAGAGGACATCGAGAAGCAGGTAGACGCCCTCGATGAGCAACAGCGTCAGGCCTGGGAAGGGCAGTTCGGCGGTACCGATAAGCCTGATATGGATTTGGGCGAGGTTGCTGATGGTGCCGCTTCCGCTGCTCTGTCGAAGCTGGGTGCACCTTATGGCTGGGGCGCTGCAGGCCCAGATCAATTTGATTGCTCTGGGCTGATGTTCTGGGCGTATCAGCAGATTGGCAAGTCGATTCCACGTACGTCGCAGGCTCAGATTGCTGGCGGCACCTCGGTACCGCTAGAGGACCTGCAGCCGGGCGATATTGTGGGTTATTACCCTGGTGTCACTCACGTGGGTATGTACATCGGTAATGGGCAGGTGGTCCATGCCTCTACCTATGGCGTGCCTGTTCAGGTGGTGCCGTTGAAGTCCATGCCGATTACCGGAACGGCGCGGTACTAAGTGGCCCGCGTTCTGCTGGTAACCAATGATTTCCCGCCCAAGATCGGCGGGATTCAGTCTTACCTCCGGGATTTTTTAGCAACCTTAGATCCGCGCGGCGTCGTGGTATTTGCCTCGACTCAGGAGTCGCCGGCGGAATTCGATGCCGCGGTGGACTACAAGGTTATCCGTTGGCCTCGCCGAGTGATGCTGCCGACGCCGGCCACGGTGCGCCGCATGCAGGAGATTATCCGCGCCGAGGGCATTGACATCGTGTGGTTCGGTGCAGCTGCGCCCCTTGCCTTGATGGGCAAGGCCGCTAAAGAGGCAGGAGCCACCCGTGTGGTTGCTACAACCCACGGACACGAGGTGGGGTGGTCGATGCTGCCCGTCGCCAGGCAGTGCCTGCGCCGCATTGGTGATCACGCCGACGTCATTACTTATATCTCTGAATACACCCTGCGTCGGTTGCGCCGAGCATTTGGGCCGAATCCGCGGTGGGAGCATTTGCCTTCCGGCGTGAGTGTAGAAGGACTTTTCCCGGCCACACCGGAGCAACGTGCAGCTGCAAAGGCTGAGTTCGGTGTCAGCGGGCCGACTATCGTGTGCATATCGCGGTTCGTACCCCGCAAAGGCCAGGATCAGCTCCTACGCGCCATGCCCTTAGTACGTGGAGAATTCCCCGATACGCAGCTACTTCTTATCGGGCGCGGGCGCTATCGCCGGGCCTTAGAGGAACTGGCGGATATCTACTGCCCGGATGCGGTGATTCAAGAAGCAGAGAGCATTGAGACTGCCTTGCACGCGGCGGATATCTTTGCCATGCCGGCGCGCACTCGCGGCGGCGGTCTGGATGTTGAGGGCCTAGGCATTGTCTACTTGGAGGCCCAAGCGTGCGGCCTGCCGGTTATTGCCGGAAACTCCGGCGGAGCACCGGAGACAATGACGGAGGATACCGGAGTCGTCGTCAATGGCTCATCGGTGCAGGAGCTGGCAGAGGCAGTAAAGTCTCTTTTGGCGAATCCGCAGCGTAGGCTCAGCATGGGGCAGGCGGGGCGTCGCCATGTAGAAGCTCATTGGACCTGGCGGATTATGGGCCAGCGATTGCGTCGGCTGATGTCCTGATGTGACCCTAACCAGGTTGTCGGTATATTCTGTTATGCATGCTTAAGAACAACTCCGCCGATCTCACTATCGGCTTTGACGTCGGTGGCACCAACGTGCGCGGTGGAGTGATCACTCGGGAAGGGGAAATTCTCGCGAGCCGTACCGTTCCCACTTCTATGGACGTCGAGCAACTGGAAGCGGACATAGTGGGTATCGTCGAGGAACTGCGCGCTGAATATACAGTGGATGCGGTTGGCCTCGCATTGGCGGGATTTCTGGATCCTTCGTGCGAAGTAGTGCGCTTTGCCCCGCATCTTCCATGGCGGCAAGCCCACGTGCAGGAGTCGCTTTCGCGCAAGCTAGACATGCACGTGCGCTTGGAGCATGATGCAAATTCTGCTGCGTGGGGAGAATGGCGCTTTGGTGCTGGTCGTGGCGCGGAAGATTGGGTCTTTTTTGCAGTGGGAACCGGAATCGGCGCCACGCTGATGACGCATGACACCATTTACCGCGGTGCGTTCGGCACCGCACCAGAGTTTGGGCATATCGTGGTGTCTCCTAATGGGCGGCAGTGCTCGTGTGGCAAGCGTGGCTGTTTGGAGCGTTATGCCTCCGGGACTGCCTTGCCGGATACCTGCGCCGATCTGCGTGAACATTATGAGACTTCGTTGCCGGCGGAGCCTACAGGTAAAGAAATTACCCAGGCAGCGCGTAGGGGAGACCCGCTTGCTGTAGCGGTGATGGAAGACTTCAGCCGGTGGCTAGGTCAAGGCCTGTCCATTGTGGCCGATGTCCTCGATCCAGAGCTCATAGTGCTTGGCGGCGGCGTATCTCAAGACGCGGACTTGTACCTCGAAGGGGCCACCAAAGCCATGGGGCAAGATATTGTCGGGGCAGGGCATCGCCCCCTCGCACGTGTTGCCACCGCGGAATTGGGGTCTGCAGCGGGTATGATTGGCGTAGCCGATTTGGCCCGTAGCGGCCGTTAGAACGAACAAAGGACGACCTGGCGATGAAAAACAAGTGGTACTGGGCTTTTAAGTACATATTCTTCGGACCTGTCCTGCGCGTATGGAATCGCCCGTGGACCGAGGGAATTGAAAACATCCCAGCGGAAGGGCCCGCGATTTTGGTCTCGAATCACCAAGCTGTGATGGATTCTTTCTTCTTTCCTTTGGTATGCCCTCGCCAGATTACCTTTCCAGCTAAGTCGGAATATTTCACCACCCCTGGGTTCGTCGGTAGCTTGCAGAAGTGGTTTTTTACTTCGGTAGGCCAAGTCCCCATCGAGCGCGATAGTGAAGACGCTGGCGATGCCATTGTGCAAACCGCAGAAAGCATCTTGTCCCGCGGGGATCTTTTCGGTATTTACCCGGAAGGCACCCGTTCTCCGGATGGTCGAGTTTATAAGGGCCGCACAGGCATGGCGCGCATTGCGATGGAGACTAACCAACCGGTTTTCCCCATTGCGATGATCAACACGCGCAAAGCTAATCCCATTGGCTCGTGGATTCCTCGCCCCTTCAAGGTCGGCGTGCGGGTGGGCGACGCCATCTGGCCGCATGAGTGGGCCAAAGAGCGCGGTATGAATCCAAAAGAGCATGAGACGATCCGTGCCTTTACTGATTTTGTGATGCGCAATTTGGCCGAGATGAGCGATAAGCCTTATGTTGATGTGTACGCCTCCGATGTGAAGGCTTCACTCAAAGCTGGCCATGGTTACCCCGCCGGCGCAGAATACAAGGGGAGGTAATCACTATTCCCAAGGCCCGCTTAGCCTGGCCAGATACCGCTAAAGGCGTATCCATTATCGGCGTCGTGCTGCTGCACGTCACGCTGGTAGTTCCAGAAGGTGAGCTAACGTGGTTGGCTGCCCTAAACGTATGGCTGGACCCGCTCCGCCTACCCTTGTTCTTTCTCGTATCCGGCTATTTCTCTACCAAGATTTTTCGCTATTCTTTTAGCGAGCTATTTACTCGACGCCTGTGGTTTTTCCTCGTTCCCTATACGGTGTGGATGACCGTTGAACTATGGACCAAGCGCATCGAGTATCACTGGGTTTTCGGTGATCCCTATCTCCAGGTTACTGAGCTACTGTATAACCTGCTTTTGGGGCACACGATGGCTTGGTTTATTCACTCGCTCATTTTGTTCAATCTATTTTTGTGGGCCGTGCGCAAGCTGCCAGCGTGGGCGGGCATAGGACTAAGTTTTGCACCGCTGCTTTTTATAGCCTGGCAGGACCACTATTTTTTCATCGGCAAGGCAATTATGTTCTTGCCCATTTTCGTGGGGGCGGCCTATTTGCGTGGACCAATTACGCGGTTTGCCGACGCCGCCGAAGCACCCTTCAAGGGCAACTTCCGCACAGGCTCGCTATGGGTATATTGCGTGGCCATCATTAGCTACATTGCGGGCCTGTCCCTCCGCCAAACCTGGAATGCTATCGAAGGTGACGTAGCTGTGCAGTGGCCATTGCCAGGTGGGGACGTCCTCGGCCGGGGCGATTTAGATCTCTTGATTCGCTTTGCAGAGCAAACGCTCGAAACCCCAGCGGGCATCGTCGGCGCGGTCATCATCAGCCATATTCCGGCGCTTTCCACCTTCGTAAAGTTTGTGGGCCGGCACACCTTGCCCATTTACTTGGCCCACCCCATCGGCATGACGGTGGGATTCGGGTTCTTCATGGCCCACCGTGACTACGCGGTGAGCCTGGCCGGCGCGTGGCCCATGGAAAATACCTGGTTCTGGATTGGCGCCTGCTTTTTCTACTCGGCAGCGGCCTCGGTGGCACTGTGGGCGCTGGGCAAGGTACCTATCCTTGGGTGGACGCTGGTTCCACCGCGGATTGATAAGCGCCGGCCCGTCGTAGAGCCAATGGTAGCGAACAAAGAACCAGCAGGGCAGTAACGATGGCGTAATCATTGCCCACGATGTGCTGCCACCAGGCCCAGCTTAGCTCTTGGTCATTGGCATGAGGCACGAGCCAGTGCCCGCGAGCCAGAAGCGCCAGCCACGTTAGTGCGGCAAACCCCCAGTGGCGACGGGCCACCAGAAGCACTCCCGCCAAAACGAGCCAGGTAAAGTGGTGCGACCACGACACCGGCGAGCACAGCAGCGAAACTGATGCGGCCAGAAGCATGAGCACCGCTTGGTTCTCCTGTGAGAGACGCTCCATGGTAAACCAGACGAGGGCAATGACGAGGAGAACAGCTACGAGCCATAGCTTTTCGGCGTGTTCTGGGGCTAGGCGGCTGAAGAATCCGCGCAGAGATTGGTTGGAGCTATAGGCAAGGCCGCCAATGCGGTTGGAATCGCGCAACGTATCGCTCCAGTACTGGATGGAACTATGCGGATTGCAAGCAAAGGCAAGGAGACCCGCGGCTAGGAAGGCGCCTAGCGCGCTGAAAAATGCGCGCCATTCCCTGCGGACAAAGAACACGGCGAGGAATACTGCGGGGGTGAGCTTGATAGCCATTGTAATACCGGTCAGCACGCCGCGGCCACGGCTGGGGCTAAGCCAGAGGATATCCACCACCACTAGTGCGGTCAGCAAGATATTGACCTGCCCGAAGCTAAAGGTCTCCGTGATCGGCTCAGTAAGCATTGCGGCCAAAAGCGCCCAACCTGCCCAGCCAGGGCAGCGCAAAGCACGCAGAACGAGGGCTACGCAGCCCCAAAGCGCAGCAAAGGAAGCGATAGATATGAGGATGCTTGCGGCGGTGAGGGGAATCCAGCTCAATGGGACAAAAAGCAGCGCCGCAAACGGCGGGTAGGTAAAGGGGAGAGAGACATCGCGATTGCTGCCGACTAGGTAATCTTTGGCATATAAATCGCTGCCAAAGCCGGCACCGCCTTCGCGGTAAACGTCGAGGTCAATGTGGTAGTAGGTGGAGAAATGGCCGGAGAAAAGCTCCGGAATATCAATCAGCCACCAAAGGGCCACGAGGGCAGATAGGCACAAGGGAAATGCAGTAAACCACACAGACTTCTTCACGCCAGAAGTGTACAACTGTCTCTTTAAGGGGCCAATTTACCGCCCCGGATAAGGCGACGCTAGGCTTGGGAGACGTGCGCTACTTCTATGACACCGAATTTATCGAAGATGGACAGACCATTGAATTGGTCTCCATCGGCATCGTCGGTGAGAATGGCAGCGAGTACTACGCTGTGTCTACGGATTTTGATCCGGCAAAGGCCAATTCTTGGGTAAAAGACAATGTATTAGCCAAGTTGCCCAGCCCCCGGGATCCAGTGTGGAAACCTTTGGAGACCATCCGCACGGAGGTCTTTGAATTCCTGACCCAAAGTTCCACTCCGATAGAGCTGTGGGCGTGGGTGGGAGCCTACGATCACGTGGTATTGGCGCAGTTGTGGGGAGATATGGCCGGGCTGCCTAGGCGGATGCCGCGCTATACCCGCGAGCTCAAGCAGTACTGGGAGTTTGCAGGACGACCAAGCTTGCCCGCCGTGCCAAAGGGCAATCATGATGCGCTTGTCGACGCCCGCCATAACCTTGCCAAGTTCCGTGCCTGCGCCCAGGTGCTTCCGCTCTCTAAGGGCAATAGAATCAATATCTAGAATTTAACTAACGCGCTATAGGTCCTTAATGGTTAAATAGCAGTGTGAGTTGGACAGTAGATATTCCGCAAGGCGTTCTCCCGGACCTTCCACCATTGCCTGAGGGCATCGAGGAAGTCTTCCAAGACGTCATCAAGCGTGATGCAAAGCAGCAGCCAAGCTGGGATCCCTCCCAGGCCAATAACGTGCGCAAAATTCTCGAATCCGTGCCTCCTATCGTGGTTGCGCCCGAGATTGAAGCGCTCAAGAAGAAGCTGGCAGACGTTGCCCTAGGCAAGGCTTTTTTGCTGCAAGGCGGCGACTGTGCAGAAACGTTTGAGTCAAATACCGAGCCGCATATCCGCGGCAATGTGAAAACGCTGCTGCAGATGGCCGTGGTGTTGACCTATGGTGCCTCGGTTCCCGTGGTGAAACTGGGCCGCATCGCCGGCCAGTACGCCAAGCCGCGTTCCTCTGATACGGATTCTAACGGTCTGTTGAACTACCGCGGTGACATTGTCAATGGCGTGGAGCCAAGCGAGGAGGCGCGCCGTCACGACCCCGCCCGCATGATCCGCGCCTACGCAAACTCTTCGGCGGCAATGAACCTGGTACGTTCGCTAACCTCGTCTGGAACTGCGGATCTCTACCGCCTGCATGAGTGGAACCGTGAGTTCGTGCGTAAATCTCGCGCTGGTGCCCGCTACCAGGACCTAGCCCGTGAGATCGAAAACGGCCTGAACTTTATGAATGCCTGCGGCGTGCACGATGACACCTTGCGCTCTGCCGATATCTACTGCTCGCACGAAGCATTGCTGAAGGACTACGAGCGCTCCATGCTGCGCTTGGGCTTGGATAATAACGGCGATACCAAGCTCTACGATCTTTCTGCACACCAAGTATGGATTGGTGAGCGCACTCGAGGTATCGAAGATTTCCACGTGAATTTTGCGGCGATGATTGGCAACCCAGTGGGCATCAAGCTGGGGCCAGGGGTAACCCCAGAGCAGGCCGTGGAGTACGCAGAAAGGCTCGACCCGAACCGTGAACCTGGTCGCCTGACCATGATTTCGCGCATGGGCCACGATAAGGTCCGCAGCGTTCTACCTGCCATCGTGAAGGCAGTGGAAGACTCAGGCCACAAGGTGGTTTGGCAGTCTGATCCGATGCACGGCAATACCTTTACCGCATCCAATGGTTATAAGACTCGCCACTTTGACAAGATTGTGGACGAGGTCCAAGGCTTCTTTGAGGTCCACCGTGAACTGGGCACCCATCCGGGTGGCGTGCACCTCGAGTTCACCGGTGAAGACGTCACCGAGTGCCTAGGCGGTGCCGAGGACATCACCGACGTGGACCTGCCGGGCCGCTATGAGTCTGCCGTAGATCCGCGCTTGAATACACAGCAATCGCTAGAGCTGTCCTTCCTCATTGCGGAGATGCTGCGTAACTAAATCCACAGGTTCGGCGTCATGCCATAAAGCGAAGAACCGAACCACCACCCGCCGATCGCCACCGCGCCAACAGCAATCGCTACCACTAGTAGGAAAAGAACTAGTGAAAGCGGATTGCGGTTGGTCAACGGACGCTCGGCGGGTTCTTCTTGTGCGCTGTGGACCGGTTGCTCAGGGACAGACGCCGGCACCGGTGGTGGCGCAGATGCAGCTGCCGGGGCAAACGGCTCGAGGGGGGACTCGGCCGTGGAATATGGCTGCGGTTGTGGCTGCGGCCCTGGAGCGGCCCTCGCCTGAGGCATATCCAGTTTTGTTTCAAAACTAAGGCGCTGCGGCGGGATGACTTCTGTCGGGCCACCGTCAAGATGTTCCGTTTCGTCCTGCGAGATGCTGCGAGTGGGCTCAAAGATCTCGGTGGCTCCTGTGCCAGAAAAATCCGTAGGAGCCTGTGCCGTGCGCGCTGCCGCAGCGTTCCTTGGCACGGGGATGGTCACGTCTGGGAGATCGAGCTCTCGGCCGACGTCATCGAGTGCCTCGAGAAATTCCCCGGCGTCGGAGAAGCGCTCACGGGGATCACGGGCGGTGGCGGTGGCCACGAGGGCGTCGACAAGCTTGGGCACACCAGAGATACGCGACGACGGCGCGGGGACGTCGGAACTTAAGCGGGCCGTGGCATGCGCCATGGGAGTATCGCCAGAAAAGGGAACGGTGCCGGTAAGCAGCTCGAAGAGGACGATACCGGCTGAATATACATCTGAGGCCGGGGTAATTTCCTCACCTGTGACTTGCTCTGGCGCAAGGTAGGACACGGTGCCCACAATCATGTTTGTCGTGGCTTCGGCATTGGTGGCGCGCACCAGCCCAAAATCGCCCACCTTTACTCGGTGGTGGGAGGTAATAAGCACATTATCGGGTTTGATGTCGCGGTGGATGAGCCCGGTGGAATGCACCTCCTCTAGGCCGCGGAGAACATTGCGCAGGGTAGAGGTGGCTGCCTGCACCGGGAAGGGGCCGCCTTCGGCCAGAAGCTCGCGCAGCGTACCGCCATCGATGAGCTCCATGATGAGGTAGATGGGCTCACCATCGGCCGAAAAGTCGTGAATAGCCACGAGGTTGGGATGCTGCAAACGAGCCATGGCGCGGGCCTCGCGCGAAAAGCGCTTGATAAAAACTGGGTCATCGGAATAGCGCTCGTCCATGACCTTGGCCGCTACCGCTCGCCCAAGCCGCATGTCCACGCAACGATAGACGGTAGACATGCCACCGCGGGCAATGGGGCGATCGATGCGGTAACGGTTTTCCAGCACGTCACCAATTTCCAACCTAGTCATGCTTCCCAGTATGGCTGATCCTCTAGCCCGCGTTAAAGTAGAGAACGTGACTAATGCAGAAAAATCCCTAGATACCTTGCTCGCTAACGAAGAACTGCTCAGCATGCAGCAAGTAGCAGAAAAACTAGACTTGCCCATTACGCGCGCCTATGACCTGCTGCAGGACCGAAAGTTCATCGCCTGGGATTCCCCAGAAGGAAAGCGGGTGCCGCTGGCCTTCTTCAATGATAAAGGTGTCATTGCCAAGCATGTGACCGCGGCGATTACCGTATTGACCGACGGCGGCTATAAGGACACCGAAATCTTCAAGCACCTCTTTACTGAGGATGATTCACTGCCGGGCCGCCCCATCGATGCCTTGCATGGTCACCTCGCCCGCGAGGTTATCCGGCGTGCTCAGGCTGCCGCTTTTTAGGCACGCCTTCAAATATCCACTGAATGGCAAACCATGCCACCACGATCATCCCGATGACCCAGAACCAGTTGTAGAGCTGGTGATTGCCATCGCCGGAGAAGGAGACGCCGATAAACAGGGCCACGCCGGAGGCGAATTTAATAAGCCATAATGGCGGCCGGAACGTGCCCATCAGGGTAAAGATGGAGGCGTAATACCACGGCAAGGTCACGGCATTGAAGACAAAGGCGACCTGGTAGGCGGCCGCGGTGCCCATGACAGCGTCGCGGTCGTCCTTGCGGCATAGCCACCACACCGCCACCAGTCCGATGAGCATGCAGGCCATTGCGATGCTGCGCAAGACAGCCAGGATGGCGTTATAGGAAGCATCCGGCATAAAGATTTGCACGGCGGGGAAGATTACATCAGTGGCTAGGGTTGGCCCCGCAAGCGGGTTGATCACCTTGGAATTGCCGCTTACCTGAGACAACCAGCCCCAAGACGTTCCCGAAATCCATGTGATGAGGGCTACCGCAGCGATGATTTCTACCAGCGCAGTTAGGCCAGAAAGCACAAAGACGAATAGCGACCGCCACTTGCTAGAGCCTTTGGGCGCGTAGTAGTGAAGCATCATCCATACAATGAAAGGTGCCGCAATGACGGCAGTGGCCTTCATCGCCACTGCCGTGCCTACGAGGAGGAGGGCGGCGTGGAAATGCCTGTTCAAAGCTGCTAGCAGCCCGATAGATACGAGACCCACCATGAGAGATTCATTGTGCATGCCGCCGATGAGGTGCAAGATGATGACTGGGTTAGCCACGCCGAGCCACAAAGCTACCGCCGGATCAGCGCCGAGTTTCGAAGCGATGCGGGGGATAGACCAAGCGATGGTGATAAAACCTAATAGGGAAAGAACCTTATACGCGGCGACACCTGCGGTGACGTTGTCACCCACCAAGCCGGTGACCAATTCACCTATCCATAAATGAAGGGGGCCATAGGGCGTGGTGGTATTGCGCCAGTCCTGGGAAACCTCAAGAAGGAAGGGGCCTGGATTGACAGCAGCACCTTCGGTATAAGGATCGAAGCCGTCGCGGACCATTGCGCCCTGCATGAGATAGGAATACACATCGCGCGAAGCCAGGGGACCGGCAAATACAAGGGGAGTGACCCAGGCAAAGAGGATGCGCTGGATATCGCGTAAGCCGCCCTTGGGGCGAGGGTTAGTAAGCTGCGGGCGAATAATGGTGCGCCCAGCGAGTACCCAAGCCGCAGCTAAGAGGAAAATGCCCACCCAGTACAGCGCAAGACCGAGATTGCGCCCGTGACCATAAGACAAGAAGCCAATATTTAGCGCCTCAAGGAGCCCGCCGCGGTTCCGGGTAGCGCCGCCGGAGAATGAGGCAAACAGCAAAATACAGGATGCCGATAATCCCAGTGGTAGCGCGCGCGGAATGGGAAAGGAGTACGTCTTTGACACGGCAAAAACCTACTTGTGGCGAGCCGTGGCCTTGATTGCCAACTGCTCTAGGGTTTCGGTTACCGCGGGATCTACTCGTGCGGCGCGCAGGTGCTGCAAACCGGATTGCGTCAGTGATGCGATGCGGCGCTCAATATCTTCCGGTGCGCCCGAATCAGCGATAATCTGCGCTAAGCGCGATAGCTCCTGGGGATCTGAGGTGTGACCGATGAGCTTGCGTAGGGTGGCCGCAGCCTGCGGGTCGGATTCATCCGCGCGACGAAGCGCTAGCGCCAAAAGCTCGGTGCGTTTTCCTTCGCGCAGATCATCACCGGCAGGTTTGCCCGTTACGGCGGGATCGCCAAAGACACCCAATTGATCGTCGCGCAACTGGTAGGCAATGCCGATATCTTGCCCGTAGCCGCGGAAGGCTGCGATAAGTTCTTCGCTAGCACCGGCAATCGAGGCACCCAAGTGCAATGGGCGTTCAATGGTATAGGCGGCCGTTTTATAGCGGTTGACGGAATTGGCAAGCGCTACGGATTCGGAACCGGCCGCCTCCAAAGCGATATCTAAAAGTTGTCCGCCAATGACTTCAGTTCGCATGCCGCGCCACGCGCTGCGAGCTCGGTGTAAAGCTGCCGCACTAAGACCGGAGTCCTGGAACATGTCCTCCGCATAAACCAGCGCTAGATCGCCGACCAAGATTGCTACGGACGTGCCAAAAAATTCTGGGTCCCCCAAGTATCCCGACTCGCGGTGCAGCTTTTCGACGCCTCGGTGCACCGTAGGATTGCCGCGCCGGGTATTTGAAGCATCGATAATGTCATCATGGATGAGCGCACATGCCTGGATAAATTCCAGGGAAGCGGCCGCGCGGAGCATGGCCTCCGGGTCTTCTTCTCCGCGACCAGCAGCGAGGTATCCTGCCCAGGCATAGGTGGGGCGCACCCGCTTGCCGCCGTCAAGCACGAAGGATTCCAAAAAGCTCACGGCCTTAGTTACAGGGGCACCAATTGCGGCCACCTGCTCTCGGCGTTGATCAAGAAAGGCAGCGAGTTCTTCGCGTACCGCACCGGGAATGTCCGCCAGCTCAGGAATATTTTGCATAGTCACATCCCACACGATACCGCCTAGGACACTTAAGAAATAACAGAGGTTTACAGCGGCAGCCTAGCGCCCAAGATGGCAAAAGGGCGGGCATCGGCGGGGTAGAGGTGATTGCGGAGGACATCGAAAAAACCGGCGGACCTATAGAGGCGGAAGGCACCGTTGTCCTCGTTTGGTACTTCAGGCGTGGACAATAGGGCATAACGCGCCGGGGCATTCCATAACAATCCCTCTAAGAGCTTTTTACCCAGGCCGTGTCCCTGGTATTGCGGCAATACGTGGATCTCCGCCAATTCGTAGTAGTTGCGTACGATGTCCCACTGCTCTTCAGTGGGACCGCCTTGCAGCAAACGTAGCCCGCGACGAAGCTCAGCGTCCCACCAGCTATCCGGAGAACCTAGAAACCCATAGGACACCCCAACGATGCCGTCGTCCTGGGTGGCTATCTGCGCGCTGAATCCAGGGCGCGTCAAGTCACGTCGCCAGCTGGAGATGCGGCTGTGCACGATGGCGGGGTTGTAGTTCATTGCCTCGATATGGATTTCAACCAATTGAGGGGCCAGTAAGGAAAACTCCGGCGGGGTTAGGCGGCGAATTTCAAAGCTCACAGTATCTATGACACCAGAAGTCTGGCCCAGAGGCGGACAGTGGGGCGAACTCTGTCTTTCGGACGCGGTGTTAAAAAGTCGAACAATCGGCCTTATAGAACCTTGTGCGCAGGGTGTACCCTTGTCTAATTCGAACAGGTGCACTATTCTTAAGGGTGAAATGTCCGGCGGCTTCCTTAGGGTCAATGGGCAAAACCAACGACGTTATTTATTTAGTTAAGAACAAAGGCAATGGCACAGATTATTTCGGCAACGCGTACCCGTTCTAATGGCCGGGCGGGCGGCAAGCGAGCGCGGTTCCTCTTTCAGGCTCGAGAATTATTGGATGCCGCACGCGGTTATGCGGCTGAGGGGAGGTTCGATCAAGCTTTAGAGGTGGCGTACCAATCGGCCCTTCGCACCGCGGGGGCGCGGGTAGCTGCATCGGCGGTGGCTCGACGTCGCCGCCTCCCCTCTAGCGCATGGGACCGGCTAGCGCTCGTAGGTGTGGAGGAAAAGCGGTGGGCTGAATCTTTTAAGGGCTATTCGCGTACCCGCGCTCGCGTAGCATCGGGCTTGGATGAAGTCCCGGGCGAGGATTTTGTCTACGGTCTTATGCAGCGTGCTGCACAGTTCTTGGATGAAAGTGAGTTAGAGACTTCTTTTGGCTCTTTTGCCGCGTAGTCACTGCGTGGGGGCGCTCACTACCTTTTAGGGAACATACTGATTATTCTGGGCGTTAATATAAGTAGAACTATTGCCGCCCGAAGCCCAAACCCTAGTTGGAGGAACAGTGTCTCTTTCTGAACAGGAGCAGCGTACGCTCCGTGAAATTGAGGAATCGTTACTTGCTGATGATCCTAAGTTTGGCGCTTCCGTTTCTGAGCCTGCGTCGTTCGGTGGCTCTGGCGGCGCGGTAACCCTGCGTGGTGTAGCACTCGTTGTTGTCGGTCTATGCATGCTCATTGGCGGTGTTGCCCTCGCACAACAGAGCCTGTGGTTTATTGCGCTTTCCATCGCGGGCTTTTTAGTGATGTTTGCCGCTGGTGTGTGGATGCTGCGCGGTGATGGCTCCGGTTATTCGGTGAAGAAGCGTGATTCTGGTGCCCGTGCAAAGAAGTCTGCCGTCCGTAGGGGCGGAGTCAGCGATAAGCTGGAGGAAAACTTCCGCCGCCGCTTTGAGGGGCGTTAGCGCTTTTCATTTTCAAGCTCACCCCGGTCGACCCAGCAAAGGTTGACCGGGGATTTTTGTATCCAACCAAAATTCCCCACTTCGCCCCACCGGAGAAGCATTCGGTGGGCTGTTGTGGGGTAGCTTTCCCGTAGGTCCAGTCAAAACGCCTTGATAACACAGGATATGGGGGAGGTGAGGGAATCGGGGCGCATTATATTGGTGTTGCGGGTGGTGCGTAAGGGGTGGCTGTAGTGGGCTGTCAAGGTCTTTTAGGGGATTTCTTCCCACTGAAGAAACCGCTATCTAGCTGCGGGAAATTGTGGACTAACTGAAAGACACGCGGCAATAAGTGGGTTAGGTGGGGGAAAGTGGGGTAGAGTGGGGCGCAGCGGAGGAAAGAGGGGCTTCAACGTCTCGATTCTGAAGTGAGAGAATCCGGAGTTTTCGAGTAAGGAAGGTGGATGCCGGGATGTTTCTCGGAACCTACACTCCGAAGCTCGATGACAAAGGACGTCTTACGCTTCCGGCAAAGTTTCGCGATGAACTCGCGGGTGGCCTTATGGTCACCAAGGGGCAGGACCACTCGTTGGCCGTGTACCCACGGGAGGAGTTTGCGGCACGAGCACGGAAGGCAGCGGCGGTTTCTCGAACCAACCCAGAGGCACGCGCTTTCATTCGCAACTTGGCAGCAAGTGCGGACGAACAGCGGCCGGACGGGCATGGTCGAATCACGTTGTCCGCGGGGCATCGGGAGTACGCGAACCTGTCCAAGGAATGCGTTGTGGTTGGCTCTGTGGACTTTCTCGAAATTTGGGACGCGGCCGCGTGGGCCGAGTACCAGTCGCAAACTGAAGATGCTTATTCGGCCGCAGATGCCGATGACGTACTGGCGGGCTTGCTCTAAGCCTGCACAAGAGTGCGTGTAAGGACTCTGTCCGAGGCGGATGATTCTGGTGTACTTCCCCGATATCAGAAACCTGCCTCGGACAGGGCCCTATACGCACTCGCATGCTTTCCACCACTGGAAGTCCGGGATTCGAAGAAAGGGGGTTGCGGGGAGACATGGCTACTGAAAACCTAAATTATGACGTGGCTGATAATCACGGCCATGTGCCTGTCATGCGCGAGCGCATGGCCGATCTCCTGCGCCCCCAAGTAGAAACGGCGGGGGATAAAGCCGTGCTTGTTGACGCCACCTTGGGCGCCGGCGGCCACACCCGCTATTTTCTAGAAGCTTTCCCCAATGTCCGAGTGATTGGCGTAGACCGCGATCAGCAGGCGCTGCGCAACGCAACCGAACGTCTAGCGCCTTATGGCGATCGCTTCATTGGCGTCAACGCTCGCTTTGATGAGTTGGGCAGTGCCATTGCGGAAGGCGAGGGCTATAACTTTGATCTGGCCCGCAGCGTCGGCCTTGCCGGAGCCCTCTTTGACCTTGGCGTTTCTTCGATGCAGCTCGATCAGGCGGACCGCGGATTCGCGTACAAGACGGATGCACCGCTGGATATGCGTATGGATCCCTCGCAGGGGATTACTGCGGCGGATGTGCTCAACACCTATTCGCACGGTGATTTGGCTCGGATCCTCAAGACCTATGGCGATGAGCGTTTTGCCGGGAAAATTGCCTCGGCTGTACTGAAGGAGCGCGGTAAGGAGCCTTTCACTAACTCCGCGCGCTTAGTTGAGCTGCTTTACGACGCCATTCCGGCCGCGACCCGGCGTACAGGGGGACACCCCGCGAAGCGCACCTTTCAAGCCTTGCGCGTCGAGGTCAACCGCGAGTTGGAGGCTATCGAAAATGTGCTGCCGGTTACTACCCAAGCACTATCGGTAGGAGGCCGTGCCGTATTTATGAGTTACCAGTCCTTGGAAGACCGCATCGTGAAGGCGGCCTTTAAAGAATTGACCACGTCCACAACTCCGGCCGGACTGCCAATGGACCTTCCTGGCACCGCGCCGAAATTCACAATCGTGACGCGAGGCGCGGAAAAGGCCTCCGAAGAGGAGATTGCAGAAAATTCCCGGGCCGCGTCGGTGCGTGTTCGTGCCATCGAAAGGCTCGAGGGAATGCCAGAATTTCTACCGCCGGGAGGCAGGCCATGAGCACAATCCCACGTCGAAACCACCTAAAGACTGACAGCCGCGACAGAGAGGCCACTCGCACCATGGGCGCCAGCCGAGACTTCACCACCGGAATCGATACCGGAGCCCCGACGGCGCTGCGTGAGCGTCCCAGCACGAAGCGTGCCCCGAGCCGCACCCGGGTTCCGCACCGCAGCCGCAGCACGAACCGCCTGGGATCGAAGCAGGTTGTTAGCTTCCGCGGCCGGCAGCAGCAGCCGCAGACTAAGAAGAGCGGGCTGTTTGCCCGCCTGTCTGTCATCGCGCTTACGCTTCTCATCGTCGGCGTAGCTGTGGCAATGTGGCTGTCCGGTTTGTCTACCAAGCAAACCTTTGCCATCCAACAGCTCACCGTTCAGGATTCCCAACTGGATAACCAGATTGAAACCCTCAACCGTGATGCAGAAAATCTCAGCTCTTCTGCAGACATCGCGCGCCGTGCGGATGAAATGGGCATGGCCATTCCTAAGCAGCCAGGTATTGCGGAAGTCGGCGGCGATGGAAAGATCGTCGATAAGCGCGAAGGCACCCCGGATACGGAAAAGCTTATTGACGTAAACGGAGAACCTATCCGCCCCGGCCAAGCTTCCAGCGACCCGAAGGATACTGAAGGCCTCTCGGATTCCTTAAACGCCGTGCCGCAAGGCCAACAGCGCACCACCCGCGGCGGTGATGCCGGGAATACCGGCGCCGCGCAGGATGACGCGCGCCCCAACCTTCCCGCACGTGCGCCGTACGCCAGCCGCGCCGAGTAGCCGGAGTAGCTAGGAAAGAATATTCGGTGAAAATGATGATGCTCGCGCGTGGTGGCGCGGGCATTCTGACTTTTGTAGGGCACAATCAATACACGCAAGAAATTGTGGCGGAAATAGGGAAGGTGACATTGGACTGTGACTACGCCAAGTAGGGCTAGGCGCCGCCCGCGCCGCACCACCAGCTCCGCGGTGCCGCAAAAGAAGCTGATGCGCAAGCGTCTGCGCATTATCGTCTCCGTGGTGCTCGTGGCTATGGTTGTCCTTGTCGGCCGACTAGCCTGGGTGCAGCTCGTATGGGGTCCGGACCTTTCCGCCAAGGCCGTAACTCAGCGCGAGCGCGTCTATATTGAGCCGGCCCGTAGGGGAGAGATTTTAGACCGCGACGGCCAGCGCTTGGCTTATACGATGAAGTCTCGGTCCTTGACCGTCTCACCTACTCGTCTGCGCGATGAGCTAAAAGACAAGGCCGAAATCGAGGCCCAGAATGACGGCTCGACTGAGGGTATGGACGATAAGAAGCTCGATAGCTTCCTCAACCAGAAAATGGAGGAGACCCTCAAAGACATGGCGGAGGGAATCCCGAAGATGATTGAGGATTCGGGAGCTTCGACCTCCAAGGTGGAAAAGGAAGACATTCTTAATAAGCTCAAGGCCGATACCCAATACGAGGTATTGGTGCGCAATGTCGATCCGGATGTAGCCGTAGAGATTTCCAATAAGTACCACGGAGTGGCAGCAGACCGGCAAGACATTCGCCAGTACCCCAATGGCGCTATTGGGGAGAATGTCGTGGGCAAGGTATCCATGGATGGCCATGGCCAATTTGGCTTCGAGGCCGCGCGCGATACGGAACTAACCGGCATTGACGGCCAGTCAACCGAGGACGTATCCGCGGATGGCCAGGTTATCCCCGGCACGCTCCGTGATGTCGTTGATACCGTTGATGGCCGCGATGTCACCCTCACCCTCGATTTGGACCTGCAGACTTATGTGCAGCAAAAGCTGGAGAAGGCCAAGGCCAACTCCAAGGCTTCTGGCGCGGAGGCTGTGGTCCTTGATGCTGCGACCGGCCAAGTTCTCGCCATGGCCAATACCGATACCGTAGATCCCAACAAGAATATTGAGGATCAGCTCGATGAGGGCAAAGACTTTGAAAACCACAGCGTCTCGCACCCTTATGAGCCAGGCTCTGTAGCCAAGGTGGTTACCGCTGCTGCCGCATTGCAAGAGGGAGTGACCACCCCGGACGAGGTGCACCAGGTTCCGGGATCCATCGATATGGCGGGTGTGACCGTTAACGATGCGTGGCAGCACGGCACCGAGCCCTATACAACGACCGGCATCTTTGGTAAATCCTCCAATGTGGGCACCTTGATGCTTGCCGATAAATTGGGCCAAGAAAAGTACGCGAAGTACTTGGAAAAGTTTGGTTTGGGTAATACCACCGGCGTAGAACTACCGAATGAATCTGCCGGTAGCGTGCCGGACCTGGAGCAATGGTCCGGCGGCACCTTCGCCAACCTGCCCATTGGTCAGGGCCAGTCCTGGACCACCTTGCAGATGGCGAGCGTGTACCAAACATTGGCAAATGGCGGCGAGCGCATCGAGCCGCGCATCATTGACTCTGTGAAGGGGCCAGACGGCAAGGAAGAAAAGCTGGAGGAGCCAAAAAAGACCCAGGTGATAAGCCCTGAAACCGCCAAGACAACGGTGGATATGTTCCGGGCCGTCTTCCAAGACGATGACGCTGGCCTGCAAAATGGCACGGCCGGTAATGCGCAACTCAAGGGTTATCAGCTCTCCGGCAAGACTGGTACAGCTCAAAAGGTCGATCCGAATACCGGGGCCTATTCGAACTCCGCCTATTGGATCACCTTTGCCGGTATCGCACCGGCCGATGATCCGCGCTTCGTCGTTGCCGTCATGTTGGATGAACCCAAATCCGGTGTGGAGGACAATGGAGGCGGCGGCCAATCGGCAGCGCCGATTTTCCGAGACATCGCCTCCTGGCTGCTCAACCGTGACAATATTCCGACTTCGAAACCAGCACCGCGGCTGACCCTGCGGGCACAATAGGAGCTTAGTATGACCGTTTCATTGGATACTCTCGCCCAGCTTTCTGGCGGGCGCGTCATTGGTGATGCCTCCGTGGAGGTCTCCGCGTGCGGGCTGGATTCTTCCCGTCTGCCTGAGGGCGCGCTTTTTGCCGCCCTGCCGGGCACACGTGCACACGGCGCGCAGTTCGCCCGCGATACTAAGGCTGCGGCTGTGCTTACCGACGCCGCCGGACTCGACCTGCTCAGCCGGGCCCAAGAGACCCGCCCCATTGTGGTGGTGGACGATATTCGTGCCGTGCTCGGTCCGATTTCCGCTGAAATTTATGGCCACCCCACCCGGGAACTGACGGTCATTGGCGTCACCGGTACCTCCGGCAAGACCACCACGAGCTACCTGCTTGAAGCTGGTCTGCTCCATGCTGGGCATTCCGTGGGGCTTATCGGTACCACCGGTACTCGTATTAACCGCACCCCGGTTCCTACCTCGCTTACTACTCCCGAGGCACCTACCTTGCAAGAGCTATTCGCGCGCATGAAAAGCGAGGGCGTCACCCACGTGGTGATGGAGGTATCTTCGCATGCACTGGAGTTGGGACGCGTGCGCGGAACCCGGTTTGCCGTGGGCGGGTTTACGAATTTAAGCCAGGATCACCTGGATTTTCACCCCACCATGGAGGACTACTTTGAAGCTAAGGCCAAGCTCTTTGCTGGGGAACAGGCGGCCGAGCAGGCTGTAATCTGCCTCGATGATGAGTGGGGCGGGCGCATGCGCGGCGTCGCCGAGAGCGCTGGCCACCCCGTAACCACGGTGGCCACTCAGGGGGCTGCGGCCACGATTTCTGCGCACCAAACCGCCACCGAGGCTACCGGCGCCCAAGAGGTCGCCTTGAACTATGACGGTGCCGATTTCTCCTTCCGGTTGCCACTGCCTGGCGAGTTCAATATCGCCAATGCCTGTTTGGCGCTGGGCATGGCCGTAGCGGTAGGAGAGTCGCCGGCGGAGTTCCTCTCGGGCGTGGAAAAGGTCGCTGTTCCCGGCCGTATGGAGCGCATCGACCGCGGCCAAGACTTTGTGGCCGTGGTGGACTATGCCCATAAGCCGGCAGCTATCGCCGCGGTGCTTGATACTCTGCGCGGCCAACTAGAAGGAACCAAGGGGCGCGTCGGCATCGTCGTCGGCGCCGGCGGAGACCGTGATAGCTCAAAACGCCCCATCATGGGCGCTGCCGCGGCCACCCGCGCTGACCTCACTGTGGTCACCGATGACAACCCACGCTCTGAGGACCCTGCCACTATTCGTGCTGCGGTGGTGGACGGTGCACGCGAAGCCGCGCCCCAGGGCGATATTCGTGAGGTAGGTTCTCGTGCCCGTGCCATCGATGAAGTCGTTGACTGGGCCGAGCCAGGCGATGCCGTCATCGTCGTCGGCAAGGGCCACGAGGTGGGCCAACTTGTTAACGGGAAAACCTTGCACTTTGATGACCGCGAAGAAATGGCACGCGCCATCGAGAAGAAACTGGCCGGAACCCTACAGCGCGATACCCTTAGGGATGCGAAGGAGTAGTCATGATTCCACTTTCTATTGCCGATATTGCCGAAATCACCGGGGGCAGCCTCGATTGCGTTTCTGACCCAGACCAGCGCGTTACCGGGTTCATCGAATTCGATTCCCGGAAGGTAACCAAAGGTGGGTTGTTTCTTGCCCTGCCCGGCGCCCGAGTGGATGGCCACGACTATGCGGAAAAGGCCGTTGAGCAGGGCGCTGTAGCGGTGCTTGCCGCGCGGCCGGTCGGCGTTCCGGCGGTCGTCGTTAAGCCTCAAGGCCGCGTTACCGGTGATGCTGCGAACGCGGATATCTATGCTCACGACGAGGACGGCTCTGCCGCTGCGGTTGTCCAGGCGCTGTCCGATATTGCCAGGGAAGTCACCCGCCGCCTGACCGCGGAGCAGGGCCTAGAGATCGTCGGTGTGACCGGCTCAGCCGGAAAGACCTCCACCAAGGACCTGCTGGCCACTATTTTCCGCGCAGAGGGCGATACCGTTGCCCCTCCTGGTTCCTTTAATAACGAGGTCGGTCTGCCCTATACCGCTTTGCGCTGTGATGAGCACACCCGCTTCCTCGTTGCCGAAATGTCTGCCCGCGGAATTGGCCATATCCGCCACCTGACAACTATTACCGCACCCACCGTGGGCGTAGTGCTCAACGTGGGCACCGCTCACCTAGGCGAGTTTGGCTCGCGTGAAAACATCGCCCAAGCCAAAGGCGAGCTTGTGGAGGCCCTGCCCTCGGCCGCTGAGGGCGGGGTCGCTGTGCTCAATGCCGATGATCCCTTCGTCGCCGGCATGGCACCGCGCACCTCAGCAAAGGTGGTTTACTACTCGGCAAATAAGCCGCCGGCTGCCGACGCCCAGTACTACGCCAGTGAAATCCAGCTCGATGATGTGGCCCGCCCCTCGTTCGTGCTGCATGCGCCGGGCACAGACCCGCTTCCAGTAAAACTGCAGGTCTTTGGCCGGCACCAAGTATCAAATGCTTTGGCAGCGGCGGCCGCAGCCATTGAATCAGGCATGGACCCGCAGGTGGTAGCCAGCGCGCTATCGGGGCACCAAAATGCCTCCGAACACCGCATGGACGTACGCACCCGCCGCGATGGAGTCACCACCATCGATGACTCCTATAATGCCAATCCCGATTCCATGCACGCGGCGATTGCCGCGCTGGCCTATACCTCAGCCGCTCGTCCGGATGCCCGTGCCATCGCCGTGCTCGGTGAGATGGGAGAACTCGGCGGCGAAGCGGTGGCTGCCCACCGCACATTGGGCGAGGTCCTTTCCAAATACCACGTTGGCTACCTCGTGGCCGTGGGAGATAACGAGAATATGAGGGCGATGGTCGAGGCCGCACGGGCGCAGGGTATAAATACTACTATCAGCCCAGATGTTGACACCGCTGCGGCGGCGGTCGAAGACATCATTAGGGTAGCGCCTGCCGGCATCGAAGACTGGGCGGAGCGCGAGGCCAAAGACGTTGTCCTCATCAAGTCATCGAATGCCCAGCGCCTGTGGCGCGTGGCAGAAAAGCTCAATCGCCGTTAGTCCTCAGTACAAGGAGAAAGACCTCTAGCAATGACTCAGATCATTATCGCGGGCATCCTCAGCTTCCTCGTCGCGATTTTTACCACTCCCATGTTGGTCCGCTATTTTTCCGGCGTAGGCAAGGGGCAGGAAATCCGTGAGGACGGGCCACAGCTGCACCTACGCAAGCGCGGCACCCCAACCATGGGCGGACTGGCGATTTTGCTCGCCATCACTGTGGCCTACCTTGTGGTGGGCATTTACGCCCGCGTGACGGGCAACGGTGGCTTTAGCCCCTCCGGTCTCTTGGTCTACTTCCTCACCATGGGCTTGGGCGGACTGGGCTTTGCCGATGACTTCATCAAGCTGTTTAAAAAGCGTAACCTCGGCCTCAATAAGACCGCCAAGCTGGTAGGTCAACTAGCCGTCGCGCTTATCTTCGGCATCTTGGCACTGCAGTTCCCAGATGCACACGGCTTGACCCCGGCGTCTACAAACCTGTCCTTCGTCCGCGATTTTGACACCTTCGATATCGCCGTGGGCGGCGCCATTATCGGCACCATCGTTTTCTTGGTCTTTCTCTATCTACTCATCGCGGCGTGGTCGAATGCCGTAAACCTCACCGACGGCCTCGACGGTTTGGCCGCCGGCACCACTGCGATGGTCATGGGAGCCTACGCGCTCATTTCCTTCTGGCAGTTCCGCAACTCTTGCGCGGTGTCGCCCGCGGCGGGGTGCTATGAGGTCCGTGACCCACTCGACCTCGCCGTGCTGGCTGCAGCTGGCCTGGGCGGTTGCTTGGGCTTTTTGTGGTGGAATGCCGCACCGGCGAAAATCTTTATGGGCGATACCGGCTCACTAGCACTCGGTGGTCTCGTCGCTGGCCTGTCCGTGACCACCCGTACCGAGCTGCTCATGATCATCATCGGCGCCATCTTCGTTATTGAGACGGTCTCCGTGGTTATCCAGATCATCGTCTTCCGCAGCACCGGAAAGCGCTTTTTCCGCATGGCGCCCATCCACCATCACTTTGAAAACGGTGGCTGGGCAGAGACCGCCGTGGTCACTCGCTTTTGGTTGCTCAGCGCCATGGCCGCCATTGCCGGCGTATGCATCTTTTATGGTGACTGGCTGTCCGCGGTCGGTTTTAGTTCTTAAGACTCACGCCTTCTAGCTTTATCGAGGAAAGAGGAAAAACAGATGACCGAGTTGCCATCCTCCTTGCGCGGTCGCGTGCTCGTGGCTGGGGCGGGAGTATCCGGGCGCGGTTGCGTCGCTATGCTCACCAGACTCGGCGTGGATACTACCGTGGCAGATTCCAACGAAGCTGCTCTAGAGGCGTTGGCGGAGGACTACGGCGTAGCTACGGTTTCCGTTGACTCCGCTGCCCAAAGCGAGTTTGACCTCGTGATTACCTCGCCCGGCTGGCGTCCTGACTCGCCTTTGTTGGTTGCTTTTCAGAACGCTGGGGTAGAGGTGATCGGCGATGTGGAGCTTGCCTATCGCTTGGACCGATCCGGCGTCTTCGGGGCACCGCGCACCTGGTTAGTGGTCACCGGAACTAACGGCAAAACCACCACCACCGGAATGTTGGCCCAGATTATGCAGGCCGATGCCGAGCGCACCGGCAAGCGCGCACTGGCGGTGGGCAATATTGGCGTTTCGCTTTTCGACGCCCTCACCGCCACCCCTCGCGTCGACGTCCTTTGTGCCGAGCTTTCTTCTTTCCAGCTGCACTGGTCTAGCCAGTTGCGCCCAGATGTGGGCGTGCTGTTGAACTTGGCAGAAGACCACCTCGATTGGCATGGCTCGTTCGACGCTTATGCGCAGGCCAAAGCCAAGGTGCTCGACGGCCAAGCCGCCGTCGTGGGCAAGGACGATGACGCGGCGGTGCGCTACGCCGAGAATACAGCTAATCTATACGGCTTTACCGCCGCTGAACCTGCAGAGGGGGAGGTAGGCGTAAGCGCCGGCCGCCTTCTCTCTCGGCTCGCCCAGGAGCGGGAGGATCTCGCTTCCGCCGAGGGTATCGAGCCCGCTGGCTTGGCAGGAGTCTTGGACGCTGCGGCCGCGGCGAGCGTCGCGCACTTGGCAGGCGCTAGCCCCCGCTCCATCGCGCAGGGGCTGGCAGCGTATACCGTCGCCGGGCACCGTGGCGCTGTGATTCATGAGCATTCCGGTATCAGTTTCATCGATAACTCCAAGGCCACCAACCCACACGCAGCGGATGCAGCGCTAAAAGGGCTCAATTCCGTTGTATGGATTGCCGGCGGGCAGTTGAAGGGGGCGGAGGTAGACGGGCTCGTCGCCAAGCACGCCGCCCAGATCAAGGCCGCGGTAGTTCTCGGCGCGGATAGGCAAGAAATCGCCCAGGCACTGGCCGAACACGCACCACATGCACCTGTAGACGTTATCCAAAGCAACGACCCTGCCGCGGCCATGAATGCAGCGGTGGATGCTGCACTGCAACACGCCGAAGCCGGGGATACCGTCCTTTTGGCACCGGCTGCGGCATCGTTGGATATGTATACCGGCATGGCTCAACGCGGTGACTTCTTTGCCGTAGCCGCGCGGGAGCTCACCCGCGACTAGAGCTAGATATTGAAGATCAGGAGAACATATGACGGCCACCTCCCAGCAGCGCCCGCGCTCCAAGAGCTTTGGCGACCGCGTTCGTGAGCTGCGCGAGCAAGCCCGCCAGCAGGCCGGCCTAGATTACCAGCTGTTGCGCTTTATCATTTTCACGCTCGTGGGCATTGGTGTGCTCATGGTCTTTTCCTCTTCAATGGCCACGTCATTGACCGAGGACGGCGGGGTGTGGAACCAGGCGCTACGGCAGTGCGTCATGGTGTTTTTTGGTCTCCTTGCCTTTTGGCTGGGCCTGCAGGTCTCGCCACATACTTTGCGCAAATGCGTGCCGTGGATCGTGGGCCTTTCTATTATTTTGCTCATTGCGGTGCTCATCCCCGGTGTAGGCACCGGCCGTGAAGAGGTGGGTTCGCAGTCGTGGATTTACCTCGGTCCGTTTTCCTTGCAGCCCTCGGAGCTCGCGCGCATTGCCGTAGGCATGTTTGGTGCGAGCGTCCTGGCCGACAAGGAACACAAATCCATGAAGCTTTCTGACCCCTTCATGATGTATTCCTTTATTTCTGCAGGAATGTTTTTGCTCATCGTCGGTCAAGGGGACATGGGCATGGCGTTATCCTTCGCCATCGTGGTGGTCTTTACCCTCATTTTCGCCGGCGTTGACTGGAGAGTCCCCGCAACGATTGGCGTTGCCGCGGTCTTGGGGTTGATCGGGATTTTCTTGAAAGGCGGTTTCCGCTCGAATCGCTTCCACACCTATTTCGACGCCTTGTTGGGCAATATCTCCGATACTCAAGGCACTGGTTTCCAGTCTTACCAGGGCTTCCTCTCGCTTGCCGACGGCGGCTTCTGGGGCGTTGGCATCGGCCAATCCCGCGCCAAGTGGTTCTACCTGCCAGAGGCGAAGAATGACTTTATTTACGCCATCGTGGGTGAGGAGCTTGGCTGGTGGGGCGGCGCGCTCGTTATCTTCCTCTTTGCAGCTTTGGGATATGTGGGCCTGCGCACCGCGATGCGGGCACAGAATCAGTTCCAATCTTTGCTCGCCGCCTCGTTGACCATCGGTGTGGTTACCCAGGCCTTCGTCAATATTGGCTATGTCATTGGCCTGCTGCCAGTGACCGGTATTCAGCTGCCCATGATCTCCGCCGGCGGTACCGCGGCGATTATCACCATCGGTTCGATGGGCGTGCTGTGCAATGTAGCGCGCCACGAGCCGATGCAGATTTCCGCAATGCAGAACTTTGGCCGCCCGTTTTTTGATCGCCTCTTTTTCATCGGCGAGCCGCAGCCGGTGTCTAAGCCGAAAAAGAAGCAGCGGGGGCGTCACGCCCGCCCGCAGGAGCCACGCTCCCGTGTGCGCGAAGAGCAATTTGGTCGCCCGGTGACTGGAAGCGGCCGCCGCTATCCGCGCGCCGAGCGCCGCTATCGATAGGTGGCGCTGGTAGCCTTTAGGCTATGAATTCCACGCCTATTTCCGTCGTCATTGCAGGTGGCGGCACTGCCGGACACATTGAACCCGCCCTTGCCGTGGGCGAAGCTTTGCGTGAGCGCCACGGCGCTCGCATCACTGCTCTCGGTACCGAAAAGGGCCTTGAGCGCGATATCATTCCCGCCCGAGGCGTGGACCTTAGACTGATTACCCCCGTGCCGATTCCGCGCAAAATCAACGCGCAGCTTTTCAAGCTACCGTTTAACCTCTCCCGCGCGGTGAGGGAGGCCAAGCAGGTACTCAAGGACGTCGAAGCAGACGTTGTCTTTGGCACCGGCGGCTACGTGGCCGGCCCAGCCTATATTGCTGCGGGTTCCCTCGGGATCCCGTTCTATGTTTTGGAAACCAATGCCTTAGCCGGAATCGCCAATAAGCTCGGCGTGAAAATGGGCGGCATCGGCCTCAACGCCCACCCGGACTCCGGAATGCCGGGTGAGGTCGTGGGCATTCCCGTGCGCCCGAGCTTGGCGGAGGACCCGGAGGGGACCCTTGCTGCAGGCGCGCGCACCAAGTGGAACTTGGCCGAGCTTCCCACCGTCCTCATTACCGGCGGCTCCCAAGGCGCAGCCAGCATCAACCGCGCGGTTGCTGGGGCAGTGGAAGACCTAGCCAAGGACTTCCAGCTCCTGCATGCTTATGGCAAGAAGAATGACGAGCCCGCAGCACATCCGAACTACGCTGCTTTGCCGTATATCGAGGATATGGGCTCGGCCCTTGCGGTAGCCGATCTCGTCGTATGCCGCTCCGGTGCTATGACCGTTGCCGAAGTATCTGCCGCAGGGCTGCCAGCGATTTACGTGCCGTTGCCGCATGGTAACGGTGAACAAGCGCTCAATTCCCGTGAAGTGGTCGAGGCGGGCGCTGCCATCCAGGTTCCCGATGCGGAGCTGACCCCTGAGCGTCTTATCTCTGAGGTGCGCGGCATTCTCGATGACCCTAAACGTCTAGCATCGATGACGCATGCCGCCGCCCACGCCAGCGCCGGCGACGTGGCCAATACCATCGCAGACCGCATCGCTGCCCGCGTGTCCGAGGCCGAAACCGCCGCCGGAAGGAAGGAAAAATAAATGACTGATCCCGCACACTACGATCTCCACCGCGTTCACCTTATCGGCATTGGTGGCTCTGGCATGTCGGGGCTGGCGCGAATTCTTGCCACGCGCGGCGCCGTGGTTACCGGTTCCGATGTAAAAGACTCCACCCCGGTGGAGGTGCTGCGCACCATGGGCGCGAAGATCGCCATCGGGCACGCTGCCGAAAACCTGCGCCTATCGGGTGAACTGCCGACCGTCGTGGTGACTTCCTTCGCTGCCATTCCGCAAGACAATCCGGAGCTAGTAGCCGCGCAGGAAAACGATATCCCCGTCATCCGCCGCTCCGATTTGCTCGCCGCATTGATGGAAGGCCACAAGCAGGTATTGCTAGCCGGCACGCACGGCAAAACGTCCACGACGTCGATGACCGTGAGTGCGATGCAACACGCAGGTCTCGATCCTTCCTTTGCCATCGGCGGCCAGCTCAATCGCGCGGGCACCAACGCCCACGGCGGCACCGGTGAGGCGTTTGTCGCCGAGGCTGATGAATCCGATGCCTCCCTGCTGCGCTACAGCCCCGATGTTGCGGTGCTGACGACCATCGAGCCCGATCACCTCGACTTCTTCCACAGCGAGGAGGCTTACTTCAAGGTCTTCGATGACTTTGCTGGCCTGGTCACCCCAGATACCGGCTATCTTGTTGTCTGCGCCGAGGATGAGCACGCCGCCCAAGCAGGCGAGCGTGCGCAGGAGCGCGGCATCAACGTCGTGGCCTATGGCGCAGCGGACAAGTCTTTTACCTCTACCGTGCCGCTGGCCGCTGAGCTGGAACGCGAGGAGACCACCGCTGAAGGGATGGACACCACCGTAAAGGTTAACCTTCCTGGCATCTCTGAAACTGTGCGCTACGAGCTGCAGATCCCGGGACACCACATGGTGCTTAACTCGATGGGTGCCTTGTTGGCTGGTGTGCTTTCCGGTGGCGCCCCGGCTGCCATTGCTGAGGGATTGGCTGATTTTAGCGGTGTGCGCCGGCGCTTTGAGTACCGGGGGAGCGTCGACAAGCAGGGAAAGCCCGTGCGCGTCTTTGATGACTATGCGCACCATCCCACCGAGGTTGCTGCAGTTCTGCGCGCCGCTCGGGCAAAGGTTGAGGCCGAAGGCCACGGCGGCCGTGTCATCGCCTGCTTCCAGCCGCACCTGTACTCGCGCACCATGGAATTCGACGCCGAGTTTGCCCAAGCGCTCTCGCTTGCCGACGCCGCCGTAGTCCTCGACATCTACGGCGCGCGCGAACAACCTGTGGAGGGAATTACCTCCCGCATCATTACCGATAAGATGCCAAGTGACATGCAGGTCATCTTCGAACCAGATTTTTCTGCCGCTGCCCGCGACGTTGTTTCGCTCGTAGAACCTGGCGATGTCGTGCTGACCATCGGTGCTGGCTCGGTAACTATGGTCGCGGCAGAAATTCTCGATGAATTGCGGGCGAGCTAGTGCGCGTATCCACCAAGCTCATTGCCGGGATCAGCGCAGTTGTCGTTGTAGTAGCGTTGATCATTGCCGTCGTAGTGTGGACGGTGCCCATCTTAAAAGTCCGCCATTTTCAGGTGGAAGGTACCCACCAGCTTGATGCCGCGCAGGTAGAGGAGGCCGCTGGGGTTGCCGAAGGAGAAAACCTCCTGCGCGTAGATGCAGGCAAGGCAGCCTCCGGTGTTGCTGGATTGGACTGGGTTGATTCGGTAACTGTCTCGCGCGATTTCCCCTCTACCTTGACTATCAATGTGGACGAACACAAGGCTGTGGCTTTTGTAAAGCGCGATAATAAGCCTTTCCTGATTGATGATAAGGGCGAGGAATTTACCTCCGCGGAGCCTCCCGCCGGCGCGGTTGAGGTTACTGGTTCTGTTGATAGCGGCTCCCGCCAAACCCAAGACGCGGTGCGCGCGATCGCTGCGTTATCGGATGACGTGCGCAACCAAGTAGGAACCCTTGATGTGGCCGATGAATACTCGCTCGTCTTTACCACTAAGGATGGCCGCCGCGTCTTTTGGGGTGCGAGCGACTCCAATGATGATGACAAGGCGCGTGCCTTTGCCACCGTGTTGAAGATGGAAGGTCGCGAGTGGAATATTTCCAACCCTGAGTTGGTGACCACCCGCGGATAGGGGACGGGTGGCCCCGGACGCATTTTTTACCCTTCTGTGGTCCCTGCAGCGCCGCTTAAGCGCGTGCGCTGCAGGGGCCTTTTTCTCTGGCACCAATGTGGGGCGGATGGTGCGGGTGTGACTAACAAAACCGCAGGTGAACAACCCTAAAGTGCAACTTGAGGGTCTCGACACGCGCAAAATGTGCGTGAAAATTACACGGCTGTCGTTAAAGATGGAAAGGAACGCGATTCGCTTTCGGCGGACCGCATTACATTCCTCGTTTAATGCACGTGCAGACTTAAAGTAGCGAAAGGTGAGACCAACTCACATGATCTCTTCCAATAACAATCTCGCGGATATCAAGGTCGTCGGCGTCGGCGGTGGCGGCGTCAACGCCGTCAACCGCATGATCGAAGAAGGCCTCAAGGGCGTTCAGTTCGTCGCCATCAACACTGACTCTCAGGCCCTCATCTTCTCTGATGCCGATACCAAGCTGGATATCGGCCGCGAGGCCACCCGCGGCCTTGGCGCCGGCGCTAACCCTGAGGTGGGCAAGACCTCCGCAGAAGATCATAAATCCGAAATCGAAGACGCCCTGCAAGGCTCCGATATGGTCTTCGTGACTGCTGGCGAAGGCGGCGGTACCGGCACCGGTGCCGCTCCGGTTGTGGCATCCATCGCGAAGAAGATGGGCGCGTTGACCGTGGGCGTTGTCACCCGTCCGTTCAAGTTCGAGGGTGCCCGCCGTACCCGCCAGGCTATGGCCGGCATCGAAGAGCTGCGTGAGGTATGCGATACGCTTATCGTTATTCCGAATGACCGCCTGATGCAGCTCGGTGGGGAAGAGCTTTCCATTGTCGAGGCTTTCCGCGCCGCCGATGAGGTGCTGCACAATGGTGTGCAGGGTATTACCAATCTGATCACCATCCCTGGCATGATCAACGTCGACTTTGCCGACGTCCGCTCCGTCATGTCCGACGCTGGTTCTGCCCTGATGGGTATCGGCTCTGCCCGCGGCGATAATCGCGCCATGACCGCTGCCGAGCAGGCCATTAATTCCCCGCTATTGGAATCGACGATGGAAGGCGCCAAGGGCGTGCTGTTGTCCATCGCCGGCGGCTCCGACCTTGGCCTGCACGAGGTTAATGCCGCGGCTTCCATGGTGGAGGAGCGCGCTGACGAAGACGTCAACCTTATCTTCGGTACCATCATCGATGACACCTTGGGTGATGAAATCCGCATCACCATCATTGCCACCGGCTTTGATGCCGAGGCCAATATGACCCAGGCCGCTGCACAACCGCAGAAGCAGCAGGAACAGCGCAAGCCAGGGTCCCTTTTTGACAATCGCCAGCGCGCGGCCGCAGAGCCCGTCACCCCGGCTCCGGCACAGCCTGGTGCGGCCGAGCCGGTACAAGATGATTACTCCCCGCGCCACTCCTACGAGCCGCGTGCCGGCCAGGAGCGGGAGCGCTACACCCCAGAGCGCCCTGCCGAGGAGCGCCGCCCAGAATCTACCGGTCTGTTCACCAATTCTGACCGTTTCTCCCGCGAGGAGCGTCGTGATGACTACCGTTTGTCTCGCCCATCCCAGCGCCGCAATGATGATGGCGACGACGATCTGGACGTGCCTTCCTTCATGCGCTAAGCGCAAAGCGCTACGCTGGTGTGCATGCCAGTAAACGAGGAACATCGCACCAAACGCCCCGTCCGCATGGTCTTTACCAGCCGTGCCGGCGGGGCGTCTGCTATTCCATATGACTCTTTTAATTTAGGGCACCATGTTGGCGATGACCCCGCCGCGGTTGCTGCGAATCGAGATCGCCTAAAACGCGTGACCGGCGTGGACGATATCGTGTGGATGGAACAACTACACACCAAGACAGTCACCGTTATCGATGGTCCACAGGATGAACCTGTGCCAGCCACCGACGCGATTGTCACCACGCAGCGCCGCCTTGGGCTGGGCGTCCTTGTTGCAGATTGCACGCCGGTTCTGCTTGTCGACGTCGCCGCTGGTGTCATCGCCGCCGCCCACGCTGGCCGCTTGGGCGCCCGCAACGGCATCATCGTCAATACCGTGCGCGAAATGGAGAAACTCGGCGCTCAGCCCGAGCGCATCCAGGTGGTTATGGGCCCAGCTGCCTCCGGCAAAAACTACGAGGTGCCGAAGGAGCTGGCTGAGGATGTAGAACGTCGGCTGCCCGGTTCGAAGACGCGGACGTCGAAAGGAACCTGGGGAATTGACGTTCGCGCAGGTTTGATCCGCCAGCTCATGGAGCTTGGCATCACCGCGATTGAATCCGATCCGCGCTGCACAATTGAAGACGAAGACTTCTTTTCCTATCGCCGCGAAGGCACGACCGGCCGCCAGGCCGGGCTGATCTGGTTGGAGGCTAACTAATGGCAGACCGTAAAGCACAGCTTCGAGAAAATCTCGCCGCTACTCGCGCCGAAATTGAACGGCTATCGGCGCAAGCAGACCGCAAGCCCCCGCAGCTACTGCCGGTGACGAAGTTTCATCC
This sequence comes from Corynebacterium nasorum, assembly GCF_030229765.1. Classification (NCBI taxonomy): domain Bacteria; kingdom Bacillati; phylum Actinomycetota; class Actinomycetes; order Mycobacteriales; family Corynebacteriaceae; genus Corynebacterium; species Corynebacterium nasorum. The sequence continues at coordinate 148,495 of NZ_JASPGY010000006.1, forward strand.
AGCTGCGGATATCGCCCTTCTTGCTGAACTCGGGGTTAGTGACGTTGCCGAAAACCGAGAGCAAGAAGCTCGCGCCAAAGCGGCTGAACTGCCACAGCTGCGCTTTCATATGATCGGCCAGATCCAGACCAAAAAGGCCAATCACGTGGCTCGTTGGGCGGCCAGCGTTCATTCGCTTGATTCCCTCAAACTTGCTCAGGCTTTGGAACGGGGTGTCGCCTTGGCAAAGGAACGAGGGGAACGCGAGAGCAACCTGCCGGTCTTTGTCCAAGTGTCTGCCGATGGCGATGACGCTCGCGGAGGCGTTTCTCGCCACGCGCTCGACGAGCTCGTCGAAGCAGTAGAAGGAAGCGAACACCTCGACTTCGCTGGCCTCATGGTAGTCCCGCCCCTCGACGCCGATGCGGGCGAGGTCTTTCGCGGTGTGCGAGATGAGGTCGACCGGCTATCTGCCGCGCTGAAGCGCCCGCTGAAATTGTCTGCTGGAATGAGCGCGGACATGGCCGAAGCAATTGCTGCGGGCAGCGATATCGTGCGTGTCGGAACCAGTATCATGGGGCCGCGGCCAGTAGGTTGAAAGCATTGCAAAAGCGCATTTCACAGCGTAAATCACATGAGTCACACTAGACACATTTTGCGCGTTTAGACTTGTACAAATTTAGGTCAGAGGGAGACCCAAAAATGTCATTCATTGATAAGACGAAGGATTTCTTCGGGCTGGGCCCGGTGGACATCGAAGAAGACGATGCCTACTACAGCGAGGAGCCGCGTTATTCCGAAAATGCCTCCTCCGCCTACGCCCCGCGCCGTGCTCCGCAGTCTTATGAGCCTGCTCCGGTGAAAGAAGAGTTTGTGCCGACCATCGTGGCTATTTCGCTGACGTCTTTCAATGACGCTGCCAAGGTGGGCGAGCCTTTCCGCGACGGCGACGCAGTGGTCTTTGAGCTTACCGACGCCGACAAGGCCACCGCAAAGCGCTTCATCGACTTCGCTGCCGGTCTCTGCTTCGGCTTGGAAGGACGCATGCTTAACCTCACCAAGGGATTGGATACCGAGCGCAAGGTCTTTTCTATCGTGCCGAAGTCTGCGGACATCGCTAGGCACGAGCTCGAGCGCGCCGCCGGCCTGCGCTAAAGCGGTAAGTTTCTCTTGACCCCCGCGGGGTGCCGATTGGGCACCTGCGGGGGTCTATTAGATAGGCTCGGTTATTGTGACACAACTCGGAATTATTCTTATCCTGCTCGTGCGGATTTATACGTGGGTTCTCATCGCCCGCATCATCATTGAGATGATTCAATCCTTCTCCCGGCAGTTTAACCCGCCACGTTGGTTTATGGTTGTGGCGGAGCCACTGTTTGTAATTACGGATCCGCCGGTAAAGGCGCTACGCCGTTTGATCCCGCCGCTCCAGATGGGCGGGGTGGCCCTCGACGTATCGGTGCTCGTGCTATTTATTTTGCTTTCGATACTTACACGAATCTTGCAAATCGTATTTTTCGGTTAGCACCCCCGTCGCCTCGCAACCTGTGGTAAACGTTGAGACTCGGCGGGGCGTCGATTATTGTGGTCGTTTGGTTACGATAAATCGCGATAACCCGTATTATGAACCACATGTACCTTTGTGGGGAAGGTTTAGTTAGACCTGAACCGCAGCTCCTAAGGCCCTGGAACCTCCGGGGTTGTATCAACCTGAAGGGGAAGAGAAGACATGCCACTGTCACCAGCTGATGTTCACAACGTCGCGTTCAGCAAGCCGCCCATTGGCAAGCGCGGCTACAACGAAGACGAGGTGGATCAGTTCCTCGACCTCGTAGAGGATGCGCTTGCCCAGCTGCAGGATGAGAACGAAGATCTACAGGCACAGGTCAGCGATCTCAACTCTCAGGCCAAGGCGGGCGCTGGCGCCGGTGCCGCTGGTACCGCAACGGCAGCGTCCACTCGTACCGATGAGGCTGCACTGCGCAAGGAGATTGAGGCCAAGCTGCGCGCCGAGTACGAAACCAAGCTGGCGGACTCCAAGTCCGAGCTGTCCCGCGCTAAGGAAGAAACCAAGAAGGCACGCGAGCAGGTAAAGGCAGCCCAGGCGGAGGCATCCAAGGCACAGGAGACCGGCTCTGCCGCCGCTTCCGCTTCTGCAGACCTGAAGGCCGCCCGCAATGAGGCAGCACAGGCAAAGAAGGAAGCCGAGGCAGCTCGTGCAGAGGCTGCACAGGCAAAGAAGGACCTTGAGGCTTCCAAGAAGGAAAATGATGAGCTGAAGAAGTCCGCTTCCGCAGCTGGTTCTTCCAAGGCCGGCGTTGCAGCTGCAGGCCTTGCAGGCGCTGGTGCAGCTCAGGCTGCAGATGGTCTGGCTACCCCAGAAACCCACATGCAGGCCGCTCGCGTTCTGGGTCTGGCACAGGAGATGGCAGACCGCCTGACCTCCGAGGCTCGTGCGGAGTCCGAGTCCATGCTGTCGGAGGCACGCACCGCCGCCGAGAAGCAGCTGACCGACGCAGACTCTCGTTCCAAGGCGCAGCTTGCCGACGCCCAGAAGAAGTACGATGCCCAGCTGCAGGACGCGGATTCCCGCTCCAAGAAGCTGGTGTCTGACGCCGAGGCTAAGGCAAAGCAGACCGAGTCCGATGCGTCCTCCCGTGCTGAGGCACAAATCCGTCAGGCTGAGGAGAAGGCTGCTTCCTTGCAGGCCGATGCTGAGCGCAAGCACACCGAGGTTATGAACACGGTCAAGCAGCAGCAGACCGCACTGGAGGCTCGTATCTCCGAGCTGCGTACCTTCGAGCGCGAGTACCGCACTCGCCTGAAAACCTTGCTCGAGTCTCAGCTGGAAGAGCTGGCTACTCGCGGCACCGCCGCACCGAACGGCGAAGCTGGCAATAACTAAGCCACCGCGTTCTCTCTAGCGCCCCCGCCACCGCTGCGGGGGCGCTATTGTTGTTTTAGACCGTGGTGCCCTATCCCGACCTAACCGAAAGGAACCATTGTGCTTGTTGCCGCCTTAGTTCTCGCCCTCGTGGCATTCGTAGCCTTGGTCAACTTCGTCATCTCGGGTGCCGACTGGTCGCTGTATATCGTCTTCGCCGCCGCTGGCCTCGGTCTGGTGTGCTTTATTCTGGATTGGGCGCATAAGCATCGCAGCGATAAAGCCCGGGCAGCACAACACCCTGAGCAAGATTCCTTGCGCGAGGCTTTACGCGAGAACTAAAATAGCACGCCAAAAAGGCGCTCGAGGCGCCTTATTTCGCGGTCTTGTCTTAGCAGTCAGGGGGCTGCCACCGAATCTGCCCATTCGTGCGGCTAAGTCGCCCGCGTAGCGGTGGGGCATTGGGATCGTCATCGTTGGCTCCATTGTGGTAGGCGCAGGCTGTGGATAAGTTTGCGATATTGGTCAATCCACCGTGTAGCCAGGGTTCCAAATGGTGAATTTGGCATTCGTCGGCTGGCTTAGCGCACCGCGGCCACGGGCACACAGGATTTTCTGCACCCGCCATCAATCGCTGTTTAGCATTGGCGAAGCGCTCCGTGCGATACAGGTTCACCGCGCCTTCGTAGGGGCTGACCAGCGTGATGAGTCCATGTTCCTTTAACGTGCGGCGCAAGTATTGCGCACCCGAAAGCGTTGCCCCGTTTGTCATCTGCAGGGTGATTTCCTCACCGTCACCGTTGACGATGCGTACGTAATCTTCCAGTCGCACGATGACATTGGTTACTACGGTGCTCCGTTGCGCGCTATCGTCCCCGAAGAAGGTATCTTCCACCACCTCTAGCGGCTTTTTATTCTGGTTTTCTACCGCTGCGTGCAAATCCGCGATAAACGAAGACGATCCATCGATCGCAAGCGTCCACGGAGCATCTTTGCGTCGGATGATGCGCACGCCCGGTTTCACAGTGCGCTTTTTCTTCGGGACTTTGGACTGAGCCAGCTTCTCCAGCGCCCCTGCTGTGGCCTTGGTGGTGCAGAGTTGTTCGCGGAGAACCCAGGCGTCGAAAAGCGTAGGCATTTTCCGCGCATACTTTTCAATGATGGATAAGGCAACAATGGAATGCCCATTGTGCTGGGCGCCTTCGATAGCGCGGCGACGTTTCCCCGTGAACTTGGTCGTGCCGCAGTATGCTTCCTTTAACAAGGCCAGCTCGCGGGCAGTCTTTTCGGCAGCGCCCCGTGCGCAGAGGTCGTCCTCAGACATGCCTGCGCACCCAAGGACGATGTCCATCCCAGGTGCCATGGCTGCGAGGTAAGTATCTAGCGCGTTCACGACTCACAATTTATTGCCCCGCGCAAGCCCCCACAAGGGAAAATTTTTAGCCTGTGGATAACTTATTGTGCACGAAGATTCTGGGGCGCTATACTTTGTGCTACATGCAGTGATCCGGCCATCACCGGGGAGCAATTCAGAAGAACAGCCAGTGCGGCCTAGTAGAACTGAACGGGTGGGACCGTCAACTCCTTCACCGAAACGAAGCGGAGCCTTCGGGCTCAAGCAGGGTGGTACCGCGAGCCTGACAGGCGCGTCCCTGCACCGAGTGATGAGTGAAGGATTGTAATGGCGAAAAAGATTTACCCCAAGGTTGACATGACCGGAGGCTCAAGTCGCTTCCCGGATATGGAAGAGGAAGTTCAGAAGTACTGGAAGCAGGATGATACCTTCCAGGCTTCGCTAGAAAAGACAAAGGATTGCCCAGAATACATCTTCTATGATGGCCCTCCCTTTGCTAATGGCTTGCCGCACTATGGTCACCTGTTGACCGGTTATGTAAAAGATATCGTTCCGCGCTATCGCACCATGGCTGGCAATTACGTGCCTCGTGTCTTCGGCTGGGATACCCACGGTCTGCCCGCCGAGCTGGAAGCGGAAAAGCAGCTGGGTATTACTGATAAAGCGCAGATCGAGGACATGGGCTTGGAAAAGTTCAATGAATACTGCGCAAAGTCCGTGTTGGAATACACCGACGAGTGGGAAGAATACGTCAACCGCCAGGCCCGCTGGGTGGATTTTGACAACGGCTACAAGACCATGGACATCAACTACATGGAATCGGTCATGTGGGCGTTCAAGGAGCTTTATGACAAAGGCCTGATCTACAAGGGATTCCGCGTCCTTCCTTACTCTTGGGCAGAGCATACTTCTCTGTCCAACCAGGAGACCCGACTGGATGACTCCTATAAGATGCGTCAGGACCCGACCCTGACGGTTACCTTCCCTGTGGACGGCGCTCGTGAGGGAAGCGCGGCAGAAAAGACACTGGCGGAGCACCCCGCGCTTGCCGACGCCTCCTTCCTCGCCTGGACCACCACCCCCTGGACCTTGCCTTCTAATGAGGCATTGGCGGTTCACCCAGAGGTCTCTTACGTGCTCTTTAGGGCCACCGAGGGCGATTTTTCCGGTCGTACCTTCATCATGGCGGAAAACCTGCTGGCTACCTTGGAAAAGGAACTAGGTGAGGCCGAGGTACTGGAGACCTTCACCGGCGCGCAGCTCGAGGGCTTTACCTATGAGCCGATCTTTGGTTTCTTCCCGGATTTGCGCAATGCTTACCAGGTATTGGTCGCTGATTATGTCACTACCGAGGATGGCACCGGCGTGGTTCACCAGGCTCCGGCGTTTGGTGAAGACGATATGAATACCACTAACCAGTACGATATCGAGCTGGTTATCCCAGTGGACGAGGACGGCAAGTTCACCTCGCAGGTACCGCCGTATGAGGGACAGCTGGTTTTTGATGCCAATAAGGACATCATCAAGGACTTGAAGGCCGCTGGGCGAGTGGTGCGCCACGTGACCATCGAGCACTCTTACCCGCATTCGTGGCGCTCGGGTGAGCCGCTAATCTACATGGCTCTGCCAGCCTGGTTTGTGAAGGTAACCGAGTTCCGCGATCGCATGGTGGAGCTCAACCACAATGAGATCGAGTGGCTGCCGGAGCACATTCGGGACGGTCAGTTTGGCAAGTGGCTCGAGGGTGCGCGCGACTGGAATATCTCGCGTACCCGCTACTGGGGTGCGCCTATCCCGGTGTGGATGTCCGATGATGACAATTACCCACGCATGGATGTCTACGGCTCCTTGGATGAGCTGGAGCGTGACTTCGGCGTCCGCCCGGAGTCCCTGCACCGCCCTCACATCGATGAGTTGGTGCGCCCGAACCCGGACGATCCAACCGGCAAGTCTATGATGCGTCGCGTGCCGGACGTATTGGACTGCTGGTTCGAGTCCGGCTCGATGCCGTTCGCGCAGAAGCACTACCCCTTCGAGAATAAAGAGTGGTTTGAAACCCACTCGCCGTCTGACTTCATCGTGGAGTACTCCGGTCAAACGCGTGGCTGGTTCTATGTGATGCACGCGCTGTCCACCGCGCTGTTTGATCGTCCGGCATACAAGAAGGTCGTAGCCCATGGCATCGTGCTGGGCAACGATGGCCTCAAGATGTCCAAGTCCAAGGGCAATTATCCAAACGTCAATGAAGTCTTTGACCGTGACGGTTCGGATGCCATGCGCTGGTTCCTGATGTCTTCGCCTATCCTGCGCGGTGGCAACCTCATCGTGACCGAGCAGGGCATCCGCGAGGGCGTGCGCCAGGCTATCTTGCCTATTTGGAACGCCTATACTTTCCTGCAGCTCTACGCGGAAAAAGAAGCCAAGTTCGACACCACCTCTACGCATGTTTTGGACCGCTATATCTTGGCCAAAACCCACGATGTCGTAGCTAAGGTGGACGCGGCGCTTGCCGATACCGATATCGCTACGGCAACCGAAGAGGTACGCCTGTTTGCAGACGTTTTGACCAACTGGTACGTGCGTCGCTCGCGCGAGCGATTCTGGGAGGGCGAGGAAGCCCATCCTGAGGCCTTCAATACCTTGTACACCGTGTTGGAAACTGTGACTCGCGTGGTCGCGCCGCTTTTGCCGCACGTGGCGGAAGTTATCTACCGCGGGCTAACCGGCGAGCGTTCTGTGCACTTGGCGGATTTCCCGCAGGCCGCGGATTACCCAGCCGATGCAGATCTGGTGTCTGCGATGGATGCGACCCGTGCGGTGGCCTCGGCGGCATCGTCGGTGCGCAAGTCCAATAAGTTGCGCAACCGGTTGCCGCTGCCGAAGCTGACGGTGGCTCTTGCAGGGGCACAGCGTTTGGCGGACTTTGCCGATATCATTCGCGACGAGGTCAACGTTAAGGAAGTTGAGCTTACCGATGATGTCGATTCGGTGGGCACCTTCCAGGTAGTCTGCAACGCCAAGGTCGCCGGCCCGCGCTTGGGCAAGGACGTGCAGCGCGCCATCAAGAACCTCAAGGCGGGCAATTATGAGCGCCGCGGCGATGAGGTCGTGGTTGACGGCGATATTGTGCTTGGTCCGGATGAGTACACGGAGCGCCTCCAGGCAGCGAACCCGAAGTCGACCGCGCGTATCGAAGGGCTCGATGGCCTTGTGGTACTCGATACTGAAGTGACCGAAGAGCTCGAGGCTGAAGGCTGGGCGGCGGACGTTATCCGTGGCCTCCAGGATGCCCGCAAGGCTTCTGGGTTCGAGGTCTCGGATCGCATCGCGGCCGTACTTGCCGTACCGGAGGCGAAGAAGGCATGGGCTGAGCGTCACGCCGACCATATAGCCGGTGAAGTACTCGCCACCGACTTCCAAGTGACCACCGAGGCGCTTGATGGCGAGGGCGTGCACGAGGTGGTTAAGGGGGTTAGCGCTACCGTCGTCAAGCAGTAGCGCGCTAGCTGCCACCTAAAAATAATTGCCCAGCCGGCGTGGCTGGGCAATTTTTATGAGTGATAGGACTTAGCGGACTGGACCGGGCAGGTGAGCGCGCCAGCCGAGGACCGCGTTAACTAGGCAGCACAGTGCAAGCACGGCGCCAATGAGGAATAGGGTGGTAAAGCCGAGCAGCGGGGCGAGCGCGCTGAAGGCCATGGGGATAAAGAAGCCGGTGTAGGACACCGAGTAGTACACGGCGGTGAGGCCAGCGAGTTCTTCAGGGCGGGCGATGCGCTGGACCTCGGATAGACCGGCGACAAGGGCTAGGCCATATCCTGCACCCATGACGGCTGCGCCGGCGATACCGAGCGGCAGCGAACGGGTACTAGAGGCAACCGCACCGAGGATGGTGCCTACGGTGATAACTCCCATTGCCACCGCGGAAGCACGGGCGGACCGGCTGGTGTCAATGACCTTGCCGAGCATTTGGACGCCAACGCCGCAGCCCAAGGTGATAACAGTCATGAGGCCGGAGAAAGCAATGGGTGCTTCACTGGCAGACTTGGACAAAAGTTGGGGCAAGAGCGCGTAGGCGGCACCAGCGCAGCCGAAGACCCACGGTGCTACCGGCAAGACGATGCGCACGAAGCGGCGGTGTGCTGCGGAGGGAATGTGCAGCATGCGCAGCATGTCGCGGATGCTCAAGTCAAGGAAGGTGTCTTTTACCGTAGCGCCACGTGGCGGGCGAGTCTCCGGTGTCTTCATCAACCAGATAGCGGTGGCGACGGTGAGCAGGATGTGCAGGATATAGGCTAGGTGGGTAGGCCATGGCCCCCACTGGGCCAGCACCGAGGCGAGGCCAGCCCCGATGAGGAAACCGAGGGTCAGGCACATCGAAGCGTGGCGCGGTCCAGCGGCGGGGTCGCCGCCGGCGCGGGTGATAAGCTCCGCCACCCACGTGGAGCCGACCGCCATGACGATGCCTAGAGCTAAGCCACACATGATGCGGCCCACGGCGATGACGAGTGGCTCGTTCGGTGCGATGGATAGAAGGAAGGAACCTAGAAGCGATAGTGGTGCGGCAGGCAGCATCGTGGGGCGGCGGCCGATGTAGTCAGAAAGCGGGCCAGAGATAAGCAGTGCAGGCACGATGCCGAGCACATAAGCGGCTAGGAGCCCGTTGACGGTGACCTGCGAGAAGTGTGATTGCTCGCGGTACATAACTAGGAGAGGGGTGAACTCATTGCCTCCCCACGCCACGGCAACCATGCTGCCGGCGACGGGAAACCATGAGTGTTTGGCAAACTTTTCGGTCATAGTTGATTCCTCGAGTTGGTTAGGTGGGTATCCAATGCAGAAAGGTAGGCGTCGAGGTCGCCGGTGCGGAGGGCATCGGCAAGCGTGCGGTGCTGATCCACGAAGGTGCGGGCGCGGGCCACGTTGCGGCCAATGGCTGTGGCGGTAAAACGCTGTTGGCGCTCGCGCAACTGGTGTCCCAGTCCCGCCAGCAGGCTATTCGCCCCGCCATCCATGATGATCTGGTGGAAACGTGCGTCCAGCTGGGCATAGGCGCGTAGGTCTGCGCCATCCAACGCCGTGTCTTGTTCCGTGATGGTCGCGTCTAGCTGATCAGCGATGTCCGCGCGCTCGGCATCAGGCATGGCGCAGATTTTCTCAGCGCAGTGCCTGTCTACGAGTAAGCGCGCCTCATAAACCTCGCGGATTTCCTGCGGGCTAATCGGCACGATAAGTGCACCTCGCCTGGGATAGAGCTGGAGGAAGCCTTCGACCTCTAGGCGCAGGAAAGCCTCGTGCATTGGGGTGCGACTAATCCCCATCTCGGTAGCCAGGGAGGCCTCGGAAAGCATCTGCGAGGGCTCGAAGGAGCCGTCGATGATCTTCTCTTTGACGAAGTCATAGGCGCGCTCCGCAGCGGGCTGCATTCGTTCATTGGACATGCATCCATCTTGCATACAAGCTTGCATGCAAGCAAGCGTGAAGGTGTACTTTGTGGGGAACGAATCTAGTTAGGCAATCGTGTGACGTGGCACGTATCGGGGTCGAAGAGTAAGCCGTTGCCCATGCCGACCCAGCCGATGAAGGGGGCGTCGGCAAGCGTGAGCGGCGAATGTACATGTCCAAGGATCCAGGCGTCGGCACCGCAAGCCCGTAGCTGGTCTACAGAAAGTGGTAGACAGATGGCGTGGGAAAACTCGCCGGTGACGGAGGAGTGCAGGAGGCCAAGAAAGGGTGCGTCGCTGGGTCGCGGCGGAAGCTGGAGGCGGCGCAGGTCCGGATCGGTTGCGGCCGCTGCGCTAAGCACTGTGGTCTCCCCAATCTGAAAGGTATGTACTTGCGTGCTATGCACGGTGACCTCGGGCGGGAAGTCTAGCTCATGGTGAGTATCGTGATTTCCGGAAATGAAGTGGACTTCGTTGAAAAGCTCGACAGCACGGTCCAAAACGGTGCGGACCTGGGGCACACACTCGCTCGCTGTGGCATTACGGTCGATGATATCGCCTAGGCACACGCACGCCGTAGCACCGCTATTGGCGGCAGCCTCAAGTTCTTGAAGGGCCCAGCGCAGTCCAGGGGAGTCAGGGTGGCCTAGGTGCAGATCGGCAAAGACAAAGATGCTAGCGGGCATGTGCGGTCTTTCGGGTGCGCCACCACGTGCTAGCTACCAAGTCAACGGTGGACTTGCCGCGGAGATTGGTCTCGGGGCAGGCCTTATTGCCGGCGAATTCGCGCTTTCTGCCGCGCAAGACTACGTGTGGTGAGTTCATATCTAGAAAATGCCTTCCTTAAAAAGGACCCGTAAAAGATAAAACCGTGACATTGCAGGGGAGTGGCCCGAAGATGGAAAGCAATCAAAGCTTTAATTAACGGCACATAAACGCTCTGGGGGACGCCTATTAGACTGGGCTGCATGCAACGCTGGGTTCTACACATCGACATGGACGCATTTTTCGCCTCCGTCGAGCAGCTGACCCGGCCTACGCTGCAGGGGCGCCCGGTTTTGGTGGGCGGTACCAGCGGGCGCGGCGTGGTGGCAGGCGCCTCCTACGAGGCGCGCGTGTACGGTGCGCATTCGGCCATGCCGATGTACCGCGCGCAGCAGCTCGTTGGGCTGCGCGCGGTAGTGGTGCAGCCGCGCCGAGTGGTCTATTCCGCTGCCTCGCGCCGGGTATTCGACATCATCGCGCAACACGTGGAGGTCATCGAGCAACTTTCCATCGACGAGGCCTTTATGGAACCCGCCGCCCTGCAAGGCGCGAGCGCGGATGAGGTCAAGCGCTGGGCGGATGAATTGCGCGCGCTCATCCGTAAGGAGACGGGGCTGCCGTGCTCCATCGGTGCGGGTTCGGGTAAGCAATTTGCCAAGATTGGCTCAGGCGAGGCGAAACCCGATGGCACCTTCGTCATCCCGGCCGAGCGCCAGCTTGAGATGTTGCACCCGCTTGCGGTGAACAAGCTATGGGGAGTCGGCCCAGTGACCGGCGCGAAGCTGAATTCCATTGGGGTGGAAACCATTGGACAGCTCGCGGCGATGACGCGCAAGGAAGTGGAGATTTCTATCGGCAGCGTGGTAGGTCTGCAGCTGTGGCAGCTGGCCCGCGGTATTGATGACCGAGAGGTAGCGCCGCGCGCTATTTCTAAGCAGATTTCTACCGAGCACACCTACCCGAAGGATTTGCTAACCGTGCCGGAGGTCGATGCAGCTATAGCCCGCGCGGCGGAGGGCGCGCACCGCCGGCTGCTCAAGGACGGGCGTGGCGCACGCACCGTGACGGTGAAGCTGCGCATGGCGGACTTTCACATCGAGTCACGCTCAACTACCTTGCCGTACGCGACTGACGACGCCGCCGTGCTCACCGCCGCCGCTTTCAAGCTCGCCCGCTATCCCGATGAGCTCGGGCCCATTCGCTTAGTGGGAGTAAGCTATTCCGGGTTAGAAACCGCCCGCCAGGACGTGCTCTTCCCGGAATTGGACCGCGAAATCGTGCGGCCCGCACCGGCAGATACGGACTATGAAACCGGGGTGAGCGATGACGTTACGCCGCCAGTACCGACACCGACGGTGACGGTGGAAGAAGAAACCGATAACCAGTGGCACGCAACGCAGGACGTATTCCACCCCGAATACGGCCACGGCTGGATTCAGGGCGCCGGGCATGGGGTAGTGAGCGTGCGCTTTGAAACCCGTGCCACGGGGCCCGGCCGTACCAAGTCATTCGCGGCCGATGACCCCGCGCTCGTGCCGGCGGATCCGCTCGACTCGCTTGATTGGCAGGATTGGCTCACCGCCGAAGACTAAGCATTTACTGTCGGAATAGCTCAGCTGGGTCGGTGCCAGTGGCCAGTGCCGCTGCCAGCAAGATTCGCGCCTGGCTCGGGCGGAAAGACCCGGCGTTAATAGCGCCCAGTTTCCCAAGGCTCGCGCCACCGCCGTCGCCGCCGTAGGCCAGCGCAGTTGGGCCGTAGGGCGTGCGGGTAGAAATGACGACGGGGAGGCCGGCGCGGAGGGCGTCGGCAAGCGCGCGGCCCATGTCCTCGCCCATATTGCCCGAGCCCATGGCCTCGATAATGAGGCCGCCGGTAGGGGAATTGGCGGCGGCATCAACCAGCAGGCGCCCGGCCCCCGGATAGGCTGGGATGATCTCCACCGGATGCGGCGCCAGCGGGGCAGGAGCTAGGCGCGGCGTAGTGCCTGGGACTCCTAAGGATTCAAACCCGTGCAGGTCACTAGTGTGCCACTTGCGCGCACCGCGCGCCGGAATGCTCGCTCCCCCAAAGCAGAGGAATACCCCGGCGCGCCCGCTGGCTGCAAGATCGCGGGCATCGCGCAGGTTGCTAGGGCCGTCCGCCGCGGGGTGATCGTGGGAACGCTGCGCACCAGTAAGCACGATGGGCTTTGCACCGCTACAGAAAATCTCCAGTGCCAACGCGGTCTCTTCCATCGAGTCGGTGCCATGGGCGATGATTACACCGTCGATGTCCTCCCGCGACGTTTGGGAATTAACCACCGCAATGAGCTCATCGAGGTCCGCCAAAGTGATAGAGGAGGAGTCGAGCTGCCGAAACTCCACTACCACGGCGTCGATATCTGCGGCTAGGGTCGCGCCGGAGACGGTGGGAACAAGGGAACCATCGGCCGCGGTGGTACACGCTATTGTGCCGCCGGTGGCGATCAAAGCAATTCGGGTCATGTACCTAAGGTTAAAGAAATCCGCGTCCACGCGGCGGGCGCAATCCGGAATAGGGTGGTGCAGCTGTAAACTGATGGGAGTTTGGACCCCACACGTGAGGAGTTAGAAGTGAAATTCCGCAAGTTTAGCGCCGCGTGCCTCGCACTGACCGCGGCTACCGCCCTGGCCGCCTGCTCTTCCGACGATGAGCAGGACAATTCCGCCGCCGCCAACACCGAGGCACAGGAATCCGCTTCCTCGGACGGCGATTCCGCCGCCCCCGCGCTGCCGTCCCCGGCCGACCTAAACGCAATTTTGGCCAAGGCCACCGACCCCAATGCCTCCGAGCAAGAAAAGACCTCCACCGTGCAAGGCGGCGAGACCGCGCCGGAAATCTTTGACACTATGGCAAAGTCCAAGGCGGAATCCGGCGCTGAATTCGAGGTCGTGGATCCTGTACTGCCGGGCTATGACCCGCAGTCCGTGCTTACCACCGTGAACTTCACCACCGCTGACGGCCAGCAGCAGACCGCGGAACAGGTGGAGTTTGTGTATGAAAATGGCACCTGGAAGCTTTCCAAGGCGTGGGCTTGCACGCTTATTCAAAATACGGTGCCGCCAGAGCAGGTTCCAGAAATGTGTGCCGACACTGGCGCCGGCGCCTCCGCACCTGCCCCGGCTCCGGCCGAGGGCGACGGTGCACCCGCGGAAGGCGATGCCCCCGCTGCCGGTGCCGAGCAGGCCCCGGCAGAGGCTCCTGTAGAAGCCCCGGCCGAGTAACTAGGAAAAGTTCAGCTCCGTCAGGCTCGACTGCACCACGCGCAGCTCCGAGCCGGTGGCACCATAAATGACCTTAGTGTCGAAAGACACGTCACCGTCTACGGGCAGCGGCTTGCTCAAATCCACCGTGATGCTGCCCTTGGACTTGGTGCTGGAATCTAAAACCTTGAGCTCTTTGTTCTCCAGCTCCGTGCCTTGGGCCTGGCCTTCAAAGGACAGTGCGCCTAGCGAGGGCCGCTGTTCTACCTCTACGTTTAGTTTCACTCGGTCGCCATCGATGGAATCGACCGTATAGCGCGTGGTCTGCAGCAGGGTAGACTCGCCGGTCACGCGCGAATCCACCGACCAGCTCGCGCCCTTGCCCACCTCCTCGGTAGGGAAAACTACGGGTAGGGCCGTCAGCTTCATAATCGCCTGTTCGACGGAGCCGCGGGCATCATCCGTGGCATTCTGGGGCGCAGCTAAGCGCAGCGAATTCATCTGGCCGGTGTCCTGGCCACGCCAGCCAAATTGGAATCCCTCCGCCGAGGAGACGTCTTTATCTCCGGTAGATTCTGGAGTTCCGGCCGTGACGAAGGCATTGCGGCTGGCTGGTAGCTGGTCTTCGACGTCCTCGCTGGCCTTTTCTACCTTGGCCGATAGCGGCAGGGTAGTAGTGGTGGAATCGACGTCGGAGGCCTGAAACTTCTCAGCTGCGGACTTTTTGAGCAGGTCCTGCGCAAAGCCCTCGGTAACGCGGTAGTTTAGGTCCTGCGTGGAGTCGATATCGCGGTATTCCAGGAGTTTTTTCTCTCCGGTTCCGGGATTGTCCACGGTGACGCGTGGGGCGTCGATAGTCAGGCCTACGGGTTGTTCCACCGCCGGGCCTGGCTTTTCAGAGGAACACGCCGTAAGCGCTACGGCGGCTGTGGTCAGGGCTGCAAAAACTTTGACTCGAAACACGCTTACCAAAATACCGGACGCTCCCGTTTAGAATAGACCGGGTGAGTCAAAAACGAAGGAGCAAGACAGGACTTATCGCCGCAGTAGTCATTGCCGTGGCGCTGGTGGATCAAGCCGTGAAGCAGGTAATGCTCTCCATCCTTAACGAGGGCGAACCCCTGCCGGTGATTGGGGACTGGTTCCGTTTTACGCTGCTTTTTAATCCTGGCGCCGCCTTTTCCATGGGCGGGGAGGGATCTACGTGGCTGTTTACTACCATCCAATTGGTCTTTGTGCTCGGCGTGGCCGTAGCCGCCCCGCGCATTACCCACTCCGGTCAGGCAGTAGGCCTAGCGCTCATTGCTGGCGGTGCGCTGGGTAATTTTGCCGACCGCATCTTCCGCGCCCCCGGCTTCTGGTTCGGGCATGTGGTGGACTATATTTCGGTTGGCTCTTTCGCCGTATTCAATATCGCAGATGCGGCTATCACCTGCGGAGTGGTGCTTTTCATTATCACCATGGTGCTGGAGGAAAGGAAGGCCGAGCATGAATAGGCAGATGCGCAGCTTCCCCATCCCCGAAGGGCTAGAAGGCATGCGTGCCGACGCCGCCCTGGCCAAGCTCCTTGGCCTCTCCCGCAGCGCCACCGCGCAGCTATGTGCCGAAGGCAGCGTCACCATCGATTCCCAAGAATTGGGCAAATCCGAGCGTTTGACCTCCGGCAACGTGGTTTCCGTGCTTTTACCGGAGCCAGAAAAGCCGCTGTTGCCGCGCGAAGAGCTCGTGGAAGGCATGGACGTGCTCTACAGCGATGCCGATATCATCTGCGTGCATAAGCCGGTGGGCGTGGCCGCGCACCCCAGCGTGGGTTGGGACGGGCCGACGGTGATCGGCGGGCTGCGCGCGGCCGGCTATACCGTGGCTTCGTCCGGGCCGACCGAGCGCCAGGGAATCGTGCACCGCCTCGATGTGGGTACATCTGGCGTGATGGTCGTGGCTTCCTCGGAGCGCGCCTACTCTGCGCTCAAGCATGCCTTTAAGAATCGGAGCGTGAAAAAGACTTACCACGCTGTGGTCCAAGGCCTGCCAGATCCCATTGAGGGCACCGTCGATGCGCCCATCGGCCGCCACCCCAAGTCGGGCTGGAAATTCGCCGTGCTTGACGACGGCAAAGCGGCCGTCACCCATTACAGCCTCATCGAGGCCTTTCGTGAGGCCAGCCTCATCGAGGTGCACCTAGAGACCGGCCGTACCCACCAAATCCGCGTCCACATGTCTGCCACCGGCCACCCGTGCGTGGGCGATCCCATGTACGGCTCCGATCCGAACCTGGCCAAGCGCCTTGGACTCGAGCGGCAGTGGCTCCACGCGGTAAAACTCGGCTTTACCCACCCCGGCACCAGCAAATGGTTTGAGATTCAGGCACCGTATCCAGCCGATCTTGACCATGCCTTGGAGGTGCTGCGGGGATGAGGGAGGTCTACCGGCGGCGTCGGCTAGCGGCGTTGGCGGTGCTCGCGGTGCTTTTTCTGGCGGCGCTGGCTCTCTGCGGCGCGTTGGGGACCCAGGCTACCTCGCAGGTGCAAGGAGACCAGCTGGGCCCCGATGGGGAATCGCGCGCGGAGTATATTGCGCGCGTGGCGGGCAGCGACATTCCCAATGAGCCTGCCTACGCCCTGGTTACCTTTGACGAGGAACTACCGCCCGTAGCCGCCGCGGCCGCCGTTGCAGCGGCCCCGCGCATGGATGCCATCCTCATTGGCTCCACCGCCCCCATCGACGTCCCCGAACCGAGAGCTGGTGAGGACCGTGCCGGCGTCATCCAGCGCGCCTTCGACCGCATCGATGCTTCCTATGGGCAGCGGCCCAGCGCGGTTAGCGCAGTTGTGGTGTGGGGATCGGGCGCTCAGCTTGCCGACGTCGCCTCCACCCCCTCCGTTGCCGCCGTCGAACCCGCGCCTGCCGACGCCGCCTGGGGCAGCTTCGCCATCCGCCCTCCCAGCTAATTTCGCCTTCTGTGCTCCCGCAGCGCGCAGTGCCCCCGCAGCGCTTTTAGCATCAGGGGCATGGAACATATTCGGGCCTATATCGCGGCACTGAACTCGGCAATGGATATCCTCGCCGAGGCCGCCTCCGTTTCTGCTGCCGACCTTGCCGCCGCCGGCATGCCCGATGCCGCAGCGGACTCTATTGCGCAGCTCGCGCAGGTCTACTTCGGCCCCACCAGCTTTCGCCGCCGCCAACGGCGCGCGGTGGATGGGGCGCGTCTTAACAGGCATTCACTGCCGACGCTGGAGGTCATCGAAAAGCATGCGCGTCGCGCGCCCACCCAAGCTCGCGCCTGGGCCCTGCGCGCCGAGCTCACCCACCTTGCCTGCGATACGCGGGAGATGGAAAGGCGTGCCCGCACCAAGCTGCGCAGGATGCGCGCGCCACGCGAGCACAAGCCTGGCGTGCGGCTGCGGCGCCGCGCCGCCGGAAAGCCGTGGACGCTTTCTATCACCGGTCCTTCCGCGCTCATTGCGGAACTTCACCAGCATGCCGGCTCGCTTGCCGACGTCGCCTCCCTCTTCCGCACCGGTGCCTCTACCACTACCGTGCGCACTAATGTTGTGGTGCCACTAGATAAATTGGTCGGCGTGGCCCATGGCAGTGATGATGTGGTGCTGACTATGACCAACGGCGCGCAGATAACCGGTGCCGAATTGGCCCAGCGCGCGCTGGCAGAGGAGGGGTTTGTCACCCTGCTGCATCCCGTGGAAGGTCCGGTGAATCTGTACCGCATGCGCCGCGGGGCGACCTGGAAGCAGTTTATGATGGCTGCGGCGGAAAACCCCACCTGCCCGGTTAAGGGCTGCCACAAGCCTGCCGATGAGTGCCAAGTCCACCACATATTCAGCTGGGCCGGCGGCGGGTGGACGAACGCGAAGAACCTCACCACCGCCTGCGCTTATCACAATGGCCGCAATGACGATCATCGCACCGGCCCGCCGCGCAACGGCCGCTTCGAGCGCACGGCCCGCGGCGTGCGCTGGGTCAACCCCTGGGAAGAGCCCCCGCCGGATCTGGTTGACACTAGCCCTACCTAGGTAGGCTAGACCTATGTTCTCGCAGCAGCCTTTTTCGCAGTGGATGCCCAACTACAAGTTTGCTTATATCGCCGCCTGGGTTGCGGCGGTGGTCTCCGGCATCGCACTGCTTATTGGCCTCGTTTCCGGCGGCACCCCGATGACGCTGGTGTTTTCGGGGATCGTGTGTGCCTATGGCATCTTCCTTATCGCAGTGATGCCCCGCTGGGCACTAAAAGCGGAGGAAGAGCAGGCCGCCCGACGCCGTGCTCGCGCTGCCCGCGAGGAACTCAAGCGCTCCTAGCCATGCGCACTAGGTCGACCACGTAGATTGCTACGGCTAAGCCGATGATGCCGAAACCGATCCACCGGTGGGTCGAAAAGTGCTCGTGGGTGACGAAAAGCGCCCATAGCATTTGCATGATGGGGGTGAGGTATTGGAGCATGCCGATCGTCGATAAGCGTAGCGTCCGCGCGCCCTCTGCAAAGCAAAGAAGCGGCAGTGCGGTGATTAAGCCGGCGCTCACCAAAAGCAGCGCGTGGCCGGTTCCTTCGCTAGCGAAGGTGCCCTGGCCGCTACTTTCTAGCCACAGGATGTAGCCCACCGCTAGTGGTGACATCACGAGCGCCTCCGCTGCCACCGAGACGGCCGAGGATACCCGCACCTGCTTTTTGAGCAGCCCATAAATCCCGAAGCTGAAGGCCAATAACAGCGAAATATAGGGCGCCTGGCCGGTAAAGAACGTCAAATACAGCACCGCGATGGCCGCAACGCCCACCGCGCCGGCCTGCCACGGCCGCAGCCGCTCTTTCAAAAACACCATGCCGAGGGCAACTGATACGAGGGGATTGATGAAGTACCCCAGCGCTGCATCGGCTACGTGGTTGCTATTAATCGCTACCACGTAGGTGCCCCAATTGGCCGTGATAAATACTCCCGCGGCCGCGAGCCAGCCCCACGTGCGCTTGTCCATGCGCACTAACTCACGCCATCGGCCGGCGAGGCACAAAAATCCCGTGACCAACACCGCGGTCCACAGCACGCGGTGGGCCAGGATTTCTAAAGGCGATGCCGGCAACAAGAGAGGGAAGAACGCGGGGAAAAATCCCCACATGATGTAGGCGGCCAGCGTGTAGAGCATCACAAAATAATAGCCCATTTTGACCGCCCCGCTATGATGAGCCGCATGGCCAAAAACTCCTCCTTCGTCCACCTGCACAACCACACCGAGTTTTCCATGCTGGACGGCATGGCCAAGGTCGATATGCTGGCAGACGAGGTGGTCCGCCAGAAAATGCCGGCCGTAGGCATGACCGACCACGGCAATATGTACGGCTCCGATGCCTTCTACCGCCGCATGACCGGCGCCGGTATCAAGCCCATTATCGGCATCGAGGCGTATATGGCACCGGAGTCTCGCTTCAATAAAAAGCGCGTGCTGTGGGGCACACCGGACCAAAAGCGCGACGATGTTTCCGCTTCCGGCGCCTACCTCCACCAGACAATGATTGCGGAAAACGCCACCGGCCTGCGCAACCTTTTTACCCTGTCCTCGTTGGCCTCCTATGAGGGCCAGCTGGGCAAGTGGCCGCGCATGGATGCTGAGCTCATCGCGGAGCATGCTGACGGCATCATTGCCACCACCGGCTGTCCTTCGGGCGACGTCCAGACCCGACTGCGCCTAGGCCAGTTCAATGAGGCGCTTGAGGCTGCGGCCATGTGGCAAGACATCTACGGCAAAGATAACTTCTTTTTGGAGTTGATGGACCATGGTCTGGACATCGAAAAGCGCACGCGCGATGGCCTATTAGAGATCGGCCGCAAGCTGGACCTGCCGCCGCTGGTGACCAACGACTGCCACTACGTTTTGGAATCCCAGGCGCCGGCGCACGAGGCGATGTTGTGCGTGCAGACCGGCAAGACCTTTATGGACCCTGATCGCTTCAAGTTCGGCGGCACCGGCTACTACATTAAATCGGCCGCGCAGATGCGCGAGACCTGGGACGATATGATTCCAGATGGCTGCGATAACACGCTGTGGATTGCCGAGCGTGTACAAGACTATGGCGAGATTTGGGAAGAACACACCCACGATCGCATGCCTATTGCCGACGTCCCCGAGGGCCACACCCCAACTTCCTGGCTCACCCACGAGGTTATGGAGGGCCTGCAAGCTCGCTTCCCCGGTCAGGATGTTCCGGAGGAGTACATCGAGCGCGCGAAGTATGAGATTTCCGTTATTGAGATGAAGGGATACCCGTCCTACTTCCTTATCGTGGCCGAGCTCATCAAGCACGCGCGCTCGGTGGGCATTCGTGTGGGGCCAGGCCGTGGTTCGGCGGCCGGCGCGCTTGTCGCTTACGCGCTGACCATTACCAATATCGACCCCCTGGAACATGATCTCCTCTTCGAGCGATTCTTGAATCCCGAGCGCCCGTCCGCCCCCGATATCGATATCGACTTCGATGACCGCCGCCGCGGCGAAATGATCACCTACGCGGCCGAGCGCTGGGGCGAGGACAAGGTGGCGCAGGTGATTACCTTCGGCACGGTGAAGACGAAGCAGGCCATTAAAGACTCCGCCAAGGTGCACTTTGGCCAGCCTGGCTTCCAGATGGCCGACCGCATCAACGCGGCGTTGCCACCTGCGATCATGGCCAAAGATATTCCGCTTAAGGGCATCACGGACCCGGATCACGAGCGTTATTCTGAGGCCACCGAGGTTCGCCAGATGGTGGAATCCGACCCGGATGTGAAAAAGATTTATGACACGGCTAGGGGCTTGGAAGGCGTCGTCAGGCAGGCGGGCGTGCACGCCTGTGCGGTGATTATGGCCTCGGTCCGCCTCATGGACCACATCCCCATGTGGAAGCGCCCAGCCGACGGCGCCTACATTACTGGTTGGGACTACCCGGCGTGTGAGGCCATCGGCCTGCTGAAGATGGACTTCCTGGGCCTGCGTAACCTCACCGTTATCGGCGATGCCATCGAAAACATCAAGCGCAACCGCGGCGAAGAAATCCACCTGGAGCAGCTGCATGCCGACGACCCCAAAGTCTCCAAGGTCTATGACCTGCTCTCACGCGGCGATACGCTGGGCGTCTTCCAGCTCGACTCCGGCGGTATGCAAGAGCTGCTCAAACGCATGAAGCCAACCGGCTTTAAAGATATTGTCGCCTCCCTTGCGCTATACCGCCCCGGCCCGATGGGCGTCAACGCCCACTGGGACTATGCGGACCGCAAGAACGGCCGGAAGGAAATCACCCCGATTCACCCGGAGCTGGAAGAGCCCCTGAAGGAAATCCTGGATGAGACCTACGGCCTCATCGTCTACCAGGAGCAGATCATGCGTATCTCGCAAAAAGTGGCCAACTACACGGCCGGCGAGGCAGATGGCTTCCGTAAGGCGATGGGTAAGAAAAAACCCGAAGTGTTGGCCCAGCAGTACGACAAGTTCTGGGGCGGCATGCAAGAAAACGGCTATTCAAAGTCCGCCATGGACGCGCTTTGGGGCACCATCGAGCCCTTCGCGTCCTACGCGTTTAATAAGTCCCACGCCGCGGGCTATGGCCTGGTGTCTTTCTGGACGGCCTACCTCAAGGCCTACTACGCACCGGAATACATGGCCGCGCTGTTGACCTCGGTGGGCGATAAGAAAGACAAGTCTGCCATCTACCTTTCGGACTGCCGCCACCTGGGCATTAAGGTGCTCCCGCCTTCCGTCAACGAATCCGAAGAAGACTTCCAGGCGGTGGGAGAGGATATCCGCTTCGGCATGGGCGCTATCCGCAACGTCGGCTCGGAAGTGGTGGAATCCATCATTAAGTCGCGCCACGACAAGGGCGCGTTTACCTCGTTTGGTGACTACCTGGACAAGATCGAGCTGACCGCTTGCACCAAGCGCGTAACAGAAGCGCTCATCAAGGCCGGTGCCTTCGATGACTTGAACCACCCGCGCAAGGGTCTCATGCTCATTCATGAAGACGCGGTGGATGCGGTGCAAACCACCAAGAAGGCCGCTGATAAGGGCCAGTTCGATCTTTTCGCCGGAATCGGCGGAGGAGAAGATAACGAGGTCGCCAATGCCTTTGCCATGGATATCCCAGAAGATGAGTGGGACCGAAAGCACGAGCTTGCCCTCGAACGCGAGATGCTTGGCTTGTACGTGTCCGGCCACCCCCTCGATGGCTTCGAAGAGGCGCTGGCCGCGCAAACGGATACCCCGCTGACTAAGATCCTTAACGATGAGGTGCGCAACGGCCAAGAGCTCATCATCGGTGGCATCATCTCGGGCGTGGACCGCCGCTTCTCCAAGCGCGATGGCTCCCCATGGGCCATTGTCACGGTGGAAGACCACAACGGCGCACAGGTGGAAATCTTGGTATTCAACAAGGTCTACTCTCTCGTCGCCCCACAGATTGTGGAGGACAACATCATCTTGGCGCGCGTGAACGTCAAGATTCGCGATGAGCGGCGTTCCCTGTTCTGCTCCGATATTCGCGTCCCAGACCTCGGCCCGGGCGGGGGTGCGGGCCTGCCGCTGCGCCTGACTATGCGCACGGACCAGTGCACCATGGAAAATATTGCCCGGCTCAAGCAGGTTCTGCTCAAAAACCAGGGCGAGTCGGACGTGTATCTCGAGCTTGTCGACGGCTCCGAGTCCACCACCATGATCCTCGGCGACCACCTGCGCGTGGAACGCTCCGGCAACCTCATGGGCGATCTCAAAGCCACCATGGGCGCGGGCATCTTAGGCTGAATCTAATTTCGGTGGCCGGCGACCCCCTCCACTAATATAGACAGCACAGTCTATTTTGATGGAGGAAACCTGATGGTTTGTAAGATTCGCACTACCCATGTCGGCTCGCTGCCGCGCACCCCGGAGCTCCTGGAGGCCAACCTGAAGCGCGGGGAGCTGCCGGCCGCGGAGTTCCAGGGGATTTTGGAGGCTGCGGTGGCGGACGTCGTCAAGCGGCAGCTTGATCTGGGCCTCGATATCATTAACGAGGGCGAATACGGCCATATCACCTCGGGCGCTGTGGACTATGGCGCATGGTGGAATTACTCATTTAGCCGCCTGGGCGGGCTGACGATGACGGATACCGACCGCTGGGAATCGGCTGAGGTAGTGCGCTCGAAACCGGGGGAGCCGCGGCTGACGTCGTTTATTGACCGCCGCGACCGCGCGCTGTTCTCCGAGGCCTACAACGACCCGGATTCTGGCATCTTCACCGGCCGAGCCAAGGTGGCAAACCCAGAATTTACCGGCCCGGTAACCTACATCGGACAAGATGAGGTCGCCGCCGATGTCCGCCTGCTTGCCGACGCCCTACCTTCCGGCACCCCAGGCTTCATCGCCGCCCTTTCCCCCGGTTCGGCTGCGCGCCTTAACAATCGTTACTACGACGATGAGCACCAGCTGCTTGCCGACGTCGGCCGTGCCATGCGCACTGAATACCAAGCCATCACCGATGCCGGGCTCACTGTGCAATTCGATGCACCCGACCTGGCCGAGGCCTGGGACCAAATCAACCCGGAGCCAACCGTAGAGGACTTCCGTGGCTTCATTCGTGAGCGCATCGATGTCCTTAATGATTCCATCGCCGGCCTGCCCAAGGAACAAACGCGCCTGCACATCTGCTGGGGCTCCTGGCACGGCCCGCACGTAACCGACGTCCCATTTGCAGATATCATCGAGGAAATTTTGCGGGCCGAGGTCGGCGGATTCTCTTTCGAAGCCGCGTCACCGCGTCACGCGCACGAATGGCGCGTGTGGCAGGACCACGCGCTGCCGGAAGGCACCGTGATTTACCCAGGCGTGGTTTCGCACTCCACCAACGCGGTAGAGCATCCGCGCCTCGTGGCAGATCGCATCATCCAATTCGCCGAGGTAGTAGGCCCTGAAAATGTTATCGCGTCGACCGATTGCGGTTTGGGCGGTCGCCTGCACCCCCAGATTGCGTGGGCGAAGCTGCAATCTTTGGTAGAAGGCGCTGACATCGCTACCCGCGAACTGTTTTAAAAACGCCGAAAGCCGCTCCGAAACTTCGGAGCGGCTTAATCTGTGGCGTTTAGAAGCGCACGCCCAGCTGCTTGAGGGCGTTCTTCATCGGCTCCAGCACAGCCGGGTTTACCGTGGCAACCATGTTGAAGGCCTGCAGCAGCGCAGCCACGAGGCTGGCGGCCACGGTCACCCAGCTCATGACCTCGAGGAACTTTTCGGGGGTGGAAGAGCCCCAAATAGGCAGACGCTCAAGTGCCTCGATCTGGTGCTGCTCCGCCTCCTTGGCTACGCAGTCCGGCTCTTTGGGCATTTCGGAAGAACCGTAGCCATTGGCAAGGCCCTGCATAAGCTCCTGCGGGGTGCGGGCGGAGGAACCGAGCTCGCCGCTCTCGATCTTCTTGACGTGCTCTTCCTTGGCCTTGTCGACCTCGGCCTGGCACTCAGCCGAGATTTGCTTTGGCTACTCTTCTGTGGCAGAAGCTGTAGCTGGTGCGACGAGGCCTGCTGCCACGGCGGTGGCGGCCAGGCCAACGGGGCGCGCGGACACAGAGTTAATCTCCCTGTTACCACCGGCGGAGATGGCGCCGATCTTGTGCGGGTGGGAGGGATCGGAACCATCTAAGATATCGACCTCGCCGGAGCGCGCATTGACGGTGAGGATGCGCTGGGACGCGGCGTGATAAGCGACGATTTCGGCGGCCGATTTGCCCAGCACACCCGATTCATGAGAACCGATGGGGTTAAGCTGCAGCGCAGCGGTGGGCGCGGAATGCTCCAACACGTTATCCACGACGTGGGCATGCGCGGCAGGGGAGCAGGCGAGGACGAGCGAGGAGGTAACGCAGAGAGAGATGCGTTTGAGCATAGATTTCCTTTCTTGTGGTTATGTCCACTATTGCCTACGTAGGTAACGGTGCAACTAAAGGCCAGTGAATTTCCAGTGAATGGGTAGACTGTCAAGACATGACTGATTCGACCATCCATGCATCCGATATCCAGCAGGCGCAGGCACGGATTAGCTCGGAAATCGCCCCGACTCCGCTGCAGTATTGCGCCCGGCTTTCGGCCGAGACGGGCTGCGAGGTCTACCTCAAGCGGGAGGATCTGCAGGACGTGCGCTCCTATAAGATTCGTGGCGCGTTAAACGGGATGTCGAATCTGCCGCAAGAGCAGCGGCACCGGGGAATTGTTACGGCCTCGGCCGGCAATCATGCGCAGGGCGTGGCTTATGCCTGCCGCACAATGGGAATCGCCGGCAAGATTTTTGTGCCAGAGCCCACGCCAATGCAAAAGCGCGACCGCATCCTGGTTCACGGCGGCGACCAAGTAGAACTGGTGGTAGTTGGTTCCAACTTCGATGAGGCAGCCGCAGCCGCGCATGCCGACGCCGCCGAGCGCGACGCCGCCTTCATCGAGCCCTTCGACGCCCGCGATACCATCACCGGGCAGGGCACCGTAGCCGCAGAGGTTCTCGCGCAGCTTTCGGCCAAGGGCAAGTCGCCCGATGCCGTTGTCGTTCCCGTAGGAGGCGGTGGCCTGATTTCTGGCATCACCTCCTATCTGGCGGATATGGCACCGGATACTCGGGTGGTGGGCATGGAGCCGGAAGGGGCGGCGTCGCTAAGAGCGGCATTTGACCACGGGGGCCCAGTCACGCTGGATGCGGTCGACCCCTTCGTTGATGGCGCGGCCGTAAAGCGCTTGGGCGCGCTGCCCTATGAGATTTTGGACGCCAATCGCGAGCGCCTGAGCTTTGACACCGTGTCCGAAGGCGCGGTGTGCACGGACTTGCTCAACCTGTATCAAAATGAGGGCATCATTGCCGAGCCGGCCGGTGCATTGTCGGTGGCGGGCCTGCATCAGCTGGACCTGAAACCGGGCTCGACGGTGGTATGCGTGATTTCAGGCGGCAATAATGACGTGCTGCGCTATGCAGAAATCATGGAGCGCTCCCTAGTTCACCGGGGCCTCAAGCACTACTTCCTGGTGAACTTCCCGCAGGAGCCCGGGCAGCTGCGCCACTTTTTGCACGAGATTTTGGGTCCGACCGATGACATCACACTCTTTGAGTATCTCAAGCGCAATAACCGGGAAACTGGTGCTGCGTTGGTAGGCTTGCAGCTTAGCCGCGCCGAGGACCTCGACGGCTTGCTGCAACGCATGGGTGAATCCAAGATTTCGGTGCAGTACCTCAAGCCCGGCACCCCCGAGTATGAATTCCTCGTAGCCTAATGCAAAATTCTTATCGTCGCCCCGTAGGCCAGGTTGAACACGACATTGAAATCAAGCGTTCCCGATTTATTACTTTGATCGGTCGCGTCACCAATGAGGAAGAGGCCCGCGCGTTTATCGACGCCGCCCGCACCCGCTTTCCCGACGCCCGTCACCATTGCTCCGCCTACGTCTATCACGTCGACGGCGCAAACCCGGTGGAGCGCTCCTCCGATGATGGCGAGCCCTCCGGCACTGCCGGAAAACCCATGCTGGATGTGGTCAAAGGCTCCGGCATGCTCGATGTCTGCGCAGTGGTAGTGCGCTACTTTGGTGGCATCAAGTTAGGCGCCGGCGGCCTCGTGCATGCCTATGGTGGCGCGGTGAGTGAGGCCATGGAAAAGGTGCGTGCGGTAACCCGGGCGCGCCGGGAGCTTTATGCCGTGGAGTGCCCACATGCAACTGCCGGGCGGGTGGAGGCGGACCTGCGCGGGCGCGGCTATGAGATAACCGATACCGCCTACGCGGCCGCAGTAACCTTTACCGTGGCCGTGCGCCCAGGTGGGCTGGAAGAGCTGGAAGCAACGCTGGCAGCGATCTCGCAGGGCCAGCTCGCGGCGGCAGAAGCTGGCAGCGCGTGGGTTGAGGTAAGATCCTGAACATGAGTATGCAGCAGCGACCGAATAACCCCATTGCGCAGCGCAAGCAGCAGGTGCGCAAGCACTCCCGCAACGCCGTTGTGTGCGTGGTTGCCGGCCTCGGCGTGGGCGCAGTGCTGGGCGTGCTATCTGCGGCAAGTTTCTGGGCCTGGATGTTGGTGGGTGCCATCGTCGCCGTAGTCGGTGGCGGCTATAACTGGCTGAAGATCCAGAAAATCGTCAACGAGAACCACAACCAGTATTAGATGCCGGCACCGCAACCTAGCGGCCGCCCCGTCCGGATTGATGCCTGGGTGTGGGCCGTGCGCATGTTTAAGACCCGTTCGGCGGCCGCGACGGCCGTGCGCGCCGGGCATGTCAAGATAAATGGCGAGGCTGTCAAGCCCTCCCAGCAGGTGGTGCCGGGCGACCGTGTGCGCGTGTGGCGCAATCACCACGAGCATGACCTTGAGGTCTTAGCGACTGTGGCCAAGCGCGTGGGCGCACCCGTGGCGCGTACGTGCTACACGGACCATGCGCCGCCGCCTCCACCCAAGGAGTTTATGCCGTCGGTACCCGTGCGCCCACGCGGGGCGGGCCGACCGACGAAGAAGGAACGACGCGATATGGAGAAATTCCGCGGCGGTTTCCGATAATCAGCCGAAACTAGTGGGCAGCGCGCAAGGCCTTCAGGCGCGCAGTAAGCCGACGCTTGCGGCCCGGGCGGTCGCCGGATTCGGCGGTGGCCTCGATATGCTGCTTGCCAAATTTGTTGAGCAGCAAGTCGTCGATAAGCCGCACCTGGCCGGGACGAAAGCGGTAGCGCATGGCGTCGTGGACGTGGGCAATGGCAGTATCGTCAAGCAGCTGCTCGAGCTGGCTCAAGTGGCGCACGCCGTTTTGCTCCAATAACTCCGCCAAGAATCGGTAGTGCTCCGAGCGCGAGAGCGGGAAACGGTTGCCCAGGATAATGGCCAGCACGCCCGGTAGGGTCTCGGCGGTAAGCTCGACGTCCCGATCGGTTTCCGTACCTGGGGCCTTGAGTGCAGCAATCTCGTCGAATTGCTGGTCCGCAAGCTCGATAAGCCCCGCGGCCAAGGTAAAGAGGCGGTCCACTTCAGGTGAGGGTGGGTTGGGCCCTTGCTTGTAGCGGATATCGTGTTCAAACTCCGCCCATGCGTGCTGCAGAACGGTGCGAATCTGCACCTCAAAGGTCCAACCTACGTAGTTCGCGAGCTCTTCCATTGCGGCAGCGCTATCTTCGGTCACGGTGAGCACGAGGTGGTGGGAGCCGTAGCCAAAGCCGCCGGAAATGCGGGTCTCGGCTGCTTTATCAACGGAACGCTCGACTTTAAACGATTCACCAAAAACGCTCAGCGCTTCTGGAATCGCGGTGGAGTGAAACAGCGTGACCCGCACCCCCATCACATCGTGGATCTCCTGCCACGGCTGGGGGTAGACAAAATCGCCGTTCTCGCGGCGCTTTTTGGCCTTTGCCTTAAGCGAGGGCCAAGTCTTGACGCGGGTAGAAACGCGGTCGAAGATGATGCCGGCGTCATTGAGGAGATCCTCGATGGCGGTGCGGAAGTCCCCCGCAGCGGTGGGGTGGTTGCGCGCCCAGTCGTGGTACTGGTTGCTTAGCCGCGACATCCTACTTTCCGGCATGGTGCTCCTTTCATAACTCCCGCGGGAATCCGTTAGACCATACTAGCGGGCGCGGGTGGAGCACGGTGCGATGGTAGGGCACGCGCGCGACGGCATCGGCAGCCAGCTGGCAGGCATAGGTGTCCGGCAGGCGGGCAAAAACGAAGAGGGTGGCGGAGTCTGGGACAAGGTAGGTCAGCGAGTGCGAACGCAGGAGGCGGCGCATGTGCTTGTCCAGCACAGTAAATGTTTCTGGGTGAGCGATCCAGGAGGAAATCGGTGCGCCGTGGGAGCGAACCTGTAGGCCCCCGAGGTGGGAGGCGGAAGGGAGCTCGCAGGCAGCCGGACGAGTCCAGAAACGCAGTCCCTGCGAATCGAGGGCGGCGCGTTGCAGGTTATGTGAGGCGTGGTTCCACGCCCGGCGCGTGGAAATGTCCATGTCTGCCAAGCCGCGGTGGCTTAGTCGGCGAAAGCTACGCTTGCCTGGAAAGACAAGCGCCATGGACAGGCTGGGGGAGAGCTGGATGGTGGCAAGGGAATCGCAAAAGCCGTCGTCGGAAAGCCGCTGTTCTTTCAGCCAGGAACGGGCAAAGAGGGCAGGCAGCAGGTTTGCGGTGGTAGGACGCGGCGAACGCAGGGCGACGGTCACGACGGGGCTCTCCAGTGGGGTAGGGTGCAGTCGCCTTTATTGGACTGGAGAAACCGCCGTTTGGTTCCCGGGAAAATTAAAAGGGCGGCTCGGCGTCGAGTTGGAGTTCGGCAAAGAGCTTATCGGCCGGCCAGATGTCGATTTTTTGGCCCTTGGCCTGCAGTTCCTCCGCACGTTTTTCCTTGGAGGTTTTCTTGGCCCATTCGCCCACGATAAGCAGCGTGGTCTTTTTGGTGACGTTTTTGGCTACCTGGCCGCCGCGCTCGGCGATGCCCTGCCACAGCACCCCCTTGTCATAGGGCTCGAAATCACCGGTGAGGGTGACATGCTTGCCATAAAGTGCGCCTTCCGGATCAGCGTCTGGATTGGGCTCGGGGATAGTATCCGGCGTGGCGACAGACTGCCAGGGGGCGGGGCCACCGGACTTCTTTTTTGCCGAGCCGGCCGCACGGGTTTGGTCGCGGAAGTCGGTGCCTGCGCCGAGGTCGGCGCCGGAGGTCGGGGCCGTGTGGGCGCGCAGGACGGGAAGGACGGCCGTGGACTCGAGGCGGCCAAGGGTGAACTCGCGGGCGGTGAATAGATCGCGGATGCTGCCGGTGTGTCCGAAGCGCTCTGCCAAGCGGGCGATGATTTCGCCGGCTGCGCGGGCATCTTCGGTGGCGTCGTGGTGGCTAAAATCCGGAGCGGAAAGGTGGGCTGCGACGGTGGGCAGCTTGTGATTGCGCACCGAAATTACCTTGGCTTTAGAGGCGTCGCGGGCTAGCGCGAGGGAGCATGCCAGCGGCACCGTGGGTACCTCGGCGCCGGCGGCAAGCAGGCCGGAGCGCAGTGCGGTGGAATCGAATTGGGCGTTGTGCGCGACAAGTACGTCGCCGCCGAGGAAGTCGAAGAGCTCCTTGGCGACGTCGGCAAAAGCTGGCGCCCCTTCCACATCGCTCGCGGTTATGCCGTGGATGGAGACGTTGATATCCGCAAAGTGCTCTAGGCCCGGCGGAGGGGTGCACAGCCAGGAACGGGAGTCGGTCTCTTGGCCATCGCGGAAGCGAACCGCGCCGATTTGGCAGATAGAGCCCCAGTTATCATTGGCCGTTTCTACATCCACGGCGGTGAAATCGAGCCCCGGGATGGTGGCGGTGGCGGAGGGGGCCTCGCCGCGCTGGGCGGCGGCGATGGCGCGGGCGACGGCCTGCGGGTCTTGGTGCGGGGCGAAAGCGATGGAACCGGCGGCGCCAAGGTCGAGGGCGCCAAAGCCGGTGGCGGTCGGTTCATTCACGCGCACAGTGTCGATGGAATCGAGCGGGATATCCTGCGTGGCGGGGGCGCCAAGGCTGGTGGCCAGCAGCGTGCGGTGGAGCACGAGTTTATCCGCTGTGACATCGATGAGTACGCCGTGCGCGGGAAATGACACGAGGGGCCTTTCTCTAGGAGTCAAAAACGGGCGGCTCAACCTGACGCAAGATCAGCGTTGAACGCGGTTGCACCGTGATCGTACCCTCTGCCTCAATGAGGGTTTCCTCCGCGGGGTAGCCGCCGGAATCGGCGGTATCGACCATCAGCCGCCAGGTGGCGCCGAGATCCTTGGTAGGCAGGGTGAACTCGATTTCGCCGTCGTGGGAGTTGAATATCATGATGAAGGAATCATCGGTGATACGTTCGCCGCGGGAGGTGGTCTCCGTGATGGCATTGCCATTGAGGTAGACCATAAGAGCGCGGCCGAAATCGTGGTCCCAGTCGTCTTGGGTCATCAGGCGACCAGAGGGGACCAGCCAGGCGATATCGCGTTCTTTTACATCCGCGCCTAGCGGGCCACCGGCCAAGAAGCGTTTGCGGCGGAATACGGGGTGGTGGTTGCGAATGGCCAGCACGCGCTTGGTAAATCCCAGCATGGCGGCGGACTTTTCTTCTTTCAGCATGGACCAGTCCATCCATGCCAGCTCGTTGTCCTGGCAGTAGACGTTATTATTTCCGTCTTGGGTGCGGCCGAACTCATCGCCGTGCGAGAGCATCGGAGTGCCTTGGGAGAGTAGGAGAGTGGTCAGGAAGTTGCGCACCTGGCGGCGGCGCAGCTTGCGGATTTCTTCGTTATCGGTGGGGCCTTCTTCACCGCAGTTCCAGGAGCGGTTGAAGGACTCGCCGTCGCGATTGTCCTCGCCATTGGCCTCGTTGTGCTTGTCGTTATAGGACACGAGGTCGCGCAGGGTGAAGCCATCGTGGGCGGTGATGAAGTTGATAGAAGCGGTGGGGCGGCGGTCATTATCGGCATAAAGATCCGAAGACCCGGTCAGACGGGAAGCGAATTCACCCAGGGTAGCGGGCTCACCGCGCCAGAAATCGCGCACGGTATCGCGGTACTTGCCGTTCCATTCACTCCAGATAGGTGGGAAGTTGCCTACCTGGTAGCCATCGTGGCCAATGTCCCAGGGTTCGGCGATGAGCTTGACCTGGCTGACAATGGGGTCTTGTTGGACAAGGTCGAAGAAGGTAGCGAGCTTATCGACGTCGTCAAGCTCCCGTGCCAAAGTCGCCGCCAGGTCGAAGCGGAAGCCATCGACTCGCATCTCCGTAACCCAGTAGCGCAGGGAATCCATAATCAGCTGCAGCGAGTGTGGGTTGCGGACATTGAGGGAATTGCCGGTGCCGGTGTAGTCCATGTAGTGGGCTTCATCGCCTTCGACGAGGCGATAGTAAGCGCCATTGTCAATGCCGCGGAAGGCAATGGTGGGCCCCATGTGGTTGCCTTCGGCGGTGTGGTTATAAACCACGTCGAGGATTACCTCGATGCCTGCCTCGTGGAAGGCACGGACCATGGTCTTGAATTCGGAGACCACCTCGCCTGGCTTTTTGGCATAGGCGTAGTCATGGTGCGGGGCGAAAAAGCCGAAGGTGTTATAGCCCCAGTAGTTGCGCAGGCCCAAGTTGCGCAGCCGATCGTCTTGCAAGAATTGGTGGACGGGCATGAGCTCGACGGTGGTGACGCCGAGCTCCTTGAAGTAGTCAATGATGGCGGGGTGCGCCATGCCGGCGTAGGTACCGCGCAGTTCTTCCGGCACGTCTGGGTGGGTCATAGTCATGCCCTTGACGTGGGTTTCGTAAATGACCTTCTCGTTGTCTGGAATGTGCGGGCGATGGTCGCTGCGCCAGTCAAAGAAAGGGTTGATGACCACGGAGAGCATGGTGTGGCCCAGCGAATCTTCTTCGTTGCGGCCGGTGCCAGGTTCTTCGGCGTGGATGTCATAGGAATATAGGGAGGCATCGCCGTCGAATTCGCCGTCGAAGGCGCGGGCATATGGATCTACGAGGAGCTTGGAAGGATCGCAGCGCAGGCCGTTTTCAGGTTCATAGGGGCCATAAACGCGGTAGCCATAGCGCTGGCCAGGGGTGACATTGGGGAGGTAGACATGCCACACATGGGCGGTGACCTCTGACATTTCTATGCGCTCTTCACTGCCTTCTTTGTCGATGAGGCAGAGCTCGACCTTGTCTGCAACCTCAGAAAATAGGGCAAAATTGGTGCCGGATCCGTCAAAGGTGGATCCCAGTGGGGTAGGTTTGCCAGGCCAGATTTGGCGGCCGTAGCGCTCGGTGGGCGTGGGGACTGCGTCCATGGCGGGAGTGTTCATGCCCACGAGCATAACCACTTTTTAGTCTCCAGTGCCGTGCGTAAGCCCAGCGTGAATAATGCGAATGCCGCGATGGAGGTCGTCGCGATAATTAGAGCCAGGAGCCTCGCCGGTGGTTTCTGCAAGCTGGCGTTGGGACTGTTCCATCAAGGTGGCACCGAGTACGAGGTGAATGGCCGATAGGGCGGCGGCGCGGTGGGTACTGTCGGCTTCATAGGCACCACGCGCTGCGGCAGAGCAAAAGACGGATAAGAGGTAGTCCCAGGCGGGGGCCTGAGGCAGGGAGAGACCGGCAATGACTACCTCAGCGCCGTCGCGGTGGGCAAGTAGCGCATCGCGCAGGCTGAGGCTGAGCTCCTCGAGCGACTCCCCAGAAACGGGGGAGATAATGTACTCAGCCAAAGCCGCAATGAGCGCCTGTTTATTGGCAATGTGCCAGTAAAGCGCGCCGGGGGCAACGCCGAGGGAGGATGCAACGCGGCGCATGGTGACGTCGCCCAGCCCATAGGTATCAAGCAAGGAAATAGCGGCGTCGATAATACTCTCGCGATTGATATGCACCTTGGTGATTGTACGGACTAGGACTAGCGGGCCGGTAGCTCACAGGTTCCTTTAATGGAGTATCAATGTCATTTCCATCGTGGTGTTGTTAGTATTGCGAAGACAAAAAGAAGCTGCCTTAAGGCGCTTCACATTCGCAAGATTGATTCAGGAGTTTTCCCTTGTCCTTTTTGACCCCTGCTAAGAAGTCCCTTATCGCAGTAGCGCTGGTTGCCCCCTTGGCGCTGGCTGCATGTGGTTCGGATGACAACAACGACGATTCTAAGAAGGCTGCCGCCACCACTGCCTCCAAGTCTTCTGAGGATAAGTCTGCAGACAAGTCCCAGGACAAAGACGCCGATAAGGACAAGGACAAAAACAAGGATAAGGATAAAGACAAGGACGGCGAAAACAAGGACGGCGCTGCTGGTGCAGAGGGCCAAGACGGCGAGGGCGCCCCTGGCGAGGGCCCAGATCAGATGGCCAACCCGCTAAATAATGGCGAGGATCCTTTCGCTGGGGCGAAGGACATCAAGCCGATTGAAGGTGGCCAGGACGCAAATGATGCTGACAAGCAGGCCATCGAGCAGCTGGTCCGCGGCCAGCACGAAATCGATAATGTGAAGGAATACTTCAACTACATGCCGCAGCACGCCTGCCAAGCCGTGCGTGAAGGCCAGGCCAAGGAGTTTGGCCAGTACCAGCAGTACGTCGATAGCCTGCCGAACCAGTCCTTCGCTGAGTACGCCAACACCATGCGCCAGCAGGGCGGCGGCAACGGTGAGGTGGAGAAGTTCGCTAGCCAGCTGGAGTCCATCCCGCAGTCGACCAAGCTGCAGTCTGTTAACGACATTGTGGTCAACGGTGACGATGCTTCTGCAACCGTGAGCGTGTCTAACTCTGAGGGCAATGAGACCTCTACGGTTCGCTTCCGTCGCGAGAATGGCAACTGGACCTTCTGCAACTAAATTGTCTCTTTCCCAGCGCCGCTTACCCCGCACCCTAGGTTTTGGTGCGGGGTTACTCGCGTGTGCGCTCTTGGTCTTTGGCGTGGCAGGTGCGCTGTGGGGGCTTTCCCGTCCGACGCTTGCCGGCCACGAGGTAGACGATGGCGGTTATGCCATCGAAGCGATGGGCAGCGCCCAGTTCATCGCCTTCATTACCTTTGCCCTCATAACTGGCCTACTCGGACTGCTTTTGGGCTTGGGTGCATATATGCGACGGCAAGGGCGGGGCTTGTCGATGCTCTTGTGGGTCGGCGTGTGCGCCTTGGCAGGCGCGGCCTCGTTTTACGTATTTGGCGGGGTCACCGCCACGCATCCGCCCGAAAACCCAGGAGAGTTCGTAGAATTTGCACCGAAATTCTCCCCGGCCATCTCTTGGGCGGTGGCGCCATTTATGGCGATGTTTTCCTACTGGTCCACGGCTTTTGTGAGTTCCGATGATGATTGGTAAGCCGCGCGCCTAGGGCCATTCTACGGGGGAGGCGCCGGTAACTTCCTGCGCGATGTCATCGATTCCGTGCAGGATGTGTTTAAGGCCGCGGCCGATAGCGCTAAAGAGTTGGGGCCGCGTTAGGCCGGCGGCGGCAATGGTGGTGGCATCCATCCGCACCTGCAGGCCTTCGGCGGTGTGGTGGCAAAATGCAACGGCGCCGTGATGGGCGCGATTCCAGTCATTGCAAATGAGGAATAGGCGGGTAAATTCCGCTTCCTCCAAGCTGGGGTCCCAATGTCCCTTGATGATAAGGCTGGGGCCGTTGTCTAAAGCGAAGGAAAAGAGAACATCATTGACCCACGCGTAGATAGCCGTGGCGCCGTCGCTTTGGAAGCGTTGGATTCCGATAAGCGGCAGGATTTCGGCCAGGCTATCGAGGGTGAAGGGCTCTAAGGGGGCGTCGGCAAGCGGGGCTAGCTGCGGTGAGGCTTCGCGCACGAGGCCGGGATGGGATTGGGCGAGCAAGTCCATGAGGACCTCGGCATTGCGCAGTGCCGGTAAGGCAAACGCCGCGAGCTGTTCCCGGCTCGGGGAGTTATCCGCCGGTAGATAACTATGACCGGATACGCTTACGCACTCAGGCTGGTCAAAATCAACCACTATCGCCGGTGAGAGGCAATCGTGGTTCCACTCGTTGGCCACATGCGCTAGTTCGGATATCTCACTGAGGTCCACGCCGCCGCGGGGGCTGGTGTGTAGGTGGAGTACCGGTTCTTCTAGTTGGTCTATAAAGATGAAGGTAGATCCGCCGGCTGAGTGGGGTACTAAAAGTTCGCCTGAGGGTAGCGCCCAGCAGGACAAGCCATGTTCGCGGGCGATGGCGCGGACATGCGCAAGCAGAAGGGAAGGATCACTCTCGCTCATCACTGCCACCACCTTAAAGCTGTGTTGAGTCCGAGTCTATCGTCCAAACCCGCCCCCTCGCTGGCATTTGGACATTAGGATATTGGTTTAATAATAGAAATCCGATAAGAATAATGGGAGCCGGAAATGCTTCGAACCATCGATTTGCGCGGCACAGAGCTGCGCCCTGCCCAGCTGCGGCGAGTCCTGCCACGCGGCGGCATCGACGTCGCCGCTGTAGTGGACAAAGTGGCACCAATGGTTCATCGCGTCCGTCAAGAAGGCGCCGCGGCGGCACTGGACTACAGCGAACTTTTTGATGGCGTGCGCCCGCGCCACCTGCGGGTACCGCAAGCGGAATTGGACAAGGCCGTTGCTGGCTTAGATCCGCAGGTGCGCCGAGCAATTGAGGCCTCGATTGAGCGCGTCCGCAAGGTCCACCTCGAACAAAAGCCGACCGCACATACCACCGAACTGGCTCGGGGCGCCACGGTGACCGAGGTCTTTCGCCCCATCGAGCGCGTCGGTTTGTACGTGCCGGGAGGCAAGGCTGTCTATCCCTCGTCTGTGATCATGAACGCGGTGCCGGCGCAGGCGGCCGGCGCAGAAAGCTTAGTGGTGGCCTCGCCCCCGCAAAAGGAGTTCGGCGGTCTACCGCACCCCACGGTGCTAGCTGTGTGCCAGATGCTTGGCGTAGATGAGGTGTGGGCTATAGGCGGTGGCCAGGCCATTGCGCTGATGGCCTACGGCGATGATGATGCCGAGCTTGCACCAGTAGACATGATTACGGGGCCGGGAAATATTTTCGTTACCGCAGCCAAGCGCTTGGTGCGCGGGGTAGTGGGGACAGATGCAGAAGCAGGTCCGACCGAAATTGCCATCATCGCCGATGACACCGCAAACCCCGTGTATGTGGCTTATGACCTTATCTCCCAGGCCGAGCATGATCCGATGGCAGCGAGTGTGCTTATAACGGAATCAGAAAGCCTCGCTCAGCGGGTGAACGCGGAGGTGGAGGCGCGCTACGGCGCTACCGCTAATGCGGAGCGGGCGGCCGCGGCCTTAGGCGGCGAGCAATCCGGCATTGTGGTGGTCGATTCCCTGGACGCAGCGATTGCGGTGGCTAATGCCTATGCTGCCGAGCACCTGGAGATCCACACCGCAGAACCCGGCACGGTAGCTGAGCGGATTAAGCACGCTGGTGCCATCTTTGTGGGGGACTTCGCCCCTGTGCCACTCGGGGACTACGCTGCCGGTTCCAATCACGTGCTGCCCACCTCCGGCACGGCGCGCTTTTCGGCTGGCCTGTCTACCCACACCTTTATGCGGCCGGTCAACCTCATTAACTATGACCGAGCTGCGCTGGAAGAAATTGCCCCGCAGGTCATCGCCTTTGCTAAGGCTGAGGGGCTGCCTGCCCACGGCGAAGCAATCCGCGCCCGATTCGAGGAGAACTAAATGACGCAATTGACAGATCTTCCCCTGCGCGAGGAATTGCGCGGCAAGTCCGCCTATGGTGCGCCGCAACTCACTGTGGCCTACCAACTCAATACCAATGAAAATCCCTATCCGCCCTCTCCAGCGCTCGTTGCTGATTTGGTGGCGGAGACTCAGCGCCTTGCCTCCACGCTCAATCGCTATCCGGAACGCGATGCCGTAGAGCTGCGTAAAGCCTTGGCCCATTACGTTTCCGAACAGACCGGGGTGGGGGTTAGTTATAAGCAGGTATGGGCGGCGAACGGATCGAATGAGATTTTGCAGCAGCTTCTACAGGCCTTTGGCGGCCCAGGCCGCAGCGTGCTCGGCTTTACGCCGTCTTATTCCATGCACCCCATCCTTGCGGACGGAACCTACACGCAGTTTGTGGAGTGCCCGCGGGACGAGGATTTCCGCATAGACATGGACCGGGCTCTGGCGGCCGTGGCGCGGCACCAGCCGGATATCATCTTTGTGACAACGCCGAATAACCCCACCGGCGGGGTGACTAGTCTGGACGATATTGCCGCGCTTGCCGACGCCGCGCCGGGAATCCTCATCGTCGATGAAGCCTACGGCGAATTCTCCTCTTCGCCCTCCGCAGTGACGCTGCTGGATAAATACCCCACAAAGTTGGTGGTCTCGCGCACCATGTCCAAGGCCTTCGACTTCGCCGGTGGCCGCCTTGGCTATTTTGTGGCAGATCCGGCCTTTGTAGAAGCCGTCATGTTAGTGCGACTTCCGTATCACCTGTCTGTGCTCTCCCAAGCTGCGGCGACAGTGGCGTTGCGCCATAGCGCGGATACGCTCGCCACCGTGGAAAAGATCGCCAGCGAGCGCGAGCGCGTGGCAGCTCGCTTGCGGGAACTGGGCTATACGGTCCTGCCTAGTGAATCCAATTTCCTCTTCTTCGGCCGCTTTGCTGACCAGCAGCGCGTATGGCAGCAGTTCTTGGATAAAGAAGTACTCATCCGGGATGTCGGGATTGCCGGGCACCTGCGCATGACCGTGGGCCTGCCGGAAGAAAACTCGGCCTTTTTGGCAGTAGCTGAGGACCTTGCGGATACAGTAGTAGCGGATAATCCGGCCGGAGGAGAAAGGAGCGAACCATGAGCAACCGTGTAGGACGCGCCCAGCGGTCTACCTCTGAATCGCAGATTTCCGTGGTCATCGACCTAGACGGCACGGGACGCAGCGATATTTCCACCGGCCTGCCCTTTTTCGATCATATGCTGACCTCGTTTGCCACCCACGGCAGCTTTGATCTCACCGTGCAGGCAGCGGGTGATACCGAGATCGATGCCCACCACACCGTGGAAGATACCGCCATCGTGCTCGGTACCGCACTGCAGGAAGCAGTGGGGGATAAGGCCGGCATTCGTCGTTTCGGCTCCCAGCTACTGCCCATGGATGAAACGTTGGTTGAAGCGGTGGTGGATTTTTCTGGCCGCGCTTATTTCGTGATGAACGGCGAGCCAGAGCACCTGCAGTGGCACATAATTGGTGGCCACTACGCCACGGTGATTAACCGCCACTTTTTTGAAACGCTTGCTGCCCACGCTGCGATAACGCTGCACCTCAACGTGCGCTATGGGCGCGATCCGCACCACCTTACGGAGGCGGAGTTTAAAGCCGTGGCGCGTGCGCTGCGCGCTGCCGTGGAACCCGACCCCCGTCGGACTGGAATTCCTTCGACGAAGGGAGCACTCTAAAAAGCATGCATGTTATGATCTTGGTTCTTTTCCTCGTGGCAGGCATGTTAGTAGGCGGTGCATGGACTGCCTACCAACAGGGGTCGAAGGCAATGACAGTAGTAGCCTCCCTTTTGGCCGCAATTACCGTGGTAGCAGCAATTTCGTGGATGGTAGGAGCGTTTGGTAAGTGAGCAAAACCCAAGAGACTAATATTTGGAAGATCCCGGGCTATACCGCCACTATGATGGCCATTGCCGCTGCTTTCGGCGCTTGGTCCATCCTCCTTCCGGTGGTGCCGCTCGCTGTCATTGATTCCGGCGGCTCAGCTACTTTGGCGGGCTCATCCACCGGCATCTTCATGGCCTTTACCGTGCTTACGCAGATCATTTCCCCGTGGCTTTTGCGCCGTTGGGGCTATCGCCGCGTGATGGCACTTTCCGCCTTTACCTTGGGCGTTCCCGCCTTCGGACATCTTTTGGGAACAGATGCTTGGGTTGTCCTACTCTTTTCCGCTTTGCGCGGGGTGGGCTTTGGCGCGCTGACCGTTTCCGAGTCTGCGCTTATTGCCGAGTTGGCACCTGTTCGCCTTTTGGGCAAGGCCACCGGCATGATCGGTGTGTTTACGGGACTAGGCCAAATGGTCTTTTTGCCCTTGGGCTTGGTCATGGCGGAAAAGCTGGGTTATGCCTCGACGTATATCACTGCCGGCATCATTGGCTTCGTGGGCTTTGGTTTGTGCTTGCGCATTCCCAAGATAAAGGTCACGCTGGCTTCTGATACCGAAGACGAGCCCAACCTAATCCGCGTTCCCACGTGGAAGCTGGTGGCAGTGCCTGCACTAGCGTTAACGACTTTCTCCATGAGCTACGGCGCCGTGTCGTCCTTCCTGCCGCCGGCGGTGCAGGAACTAGATGCAGAGCGTGGCGCCAGCCTTGCCGGCATCATGCTGTCCATCGTGGGTGGCGCGGCCATGATTTTCCGCTACTTCGCCGGCATGGTGGCAGACCGCGTGGGCACTCCCGGCCGGTTGTATATCCCCAGCCAGATCATGGCCATTGTGGGTGTGCTCGCCATCGCCGTCCCGCTCTACCTCGACGGCTCCGTGTGGTGGCTTGTGCTGGGTGCCTTCCTATTCGGCGGGGCCTTTGGCATTGCCCAAAATGAAGCCCTGTTGTCGATGTTTGACCGTCTACCGCGCGAGCGTGTCTCGGAGGCTTCGGCCATTTGGAATATCTTCTATGATGGCGGCACCGGCTTGGGCTCGACCCTTTTGGGTGCGTTGGTTGCCGGCTACGGCTACGCGGGGGCGTTTGGCGCCGGTGTGGCTATCCTCGGCGTTGGCGTACTAATGACGCTGGCAGATTTTATCCTTGGGCGCACCCGCGTGAGTGAAACCAACGATATCCGAACGCGTCTGCGTCGCATGCGTAAGGTATAGCCCATGGCAAAGACGGTCGCATTATTGGATTACGGCGCGGGCAATGTGCGCTCGGCACAGCGCGCGCTGGAGCGAGTAGGCGCGGAAGTTGCCGTGACTGCGGATCCCAAAGCAGCGGTGGACGCAGACGGTCTGCTTGTCCCCGGCGTTGGCGCTTTTGACGCATGTATGCGCGGGCTAAACGCGGTTCAGGGGCCAAGGGTCATCGGCCAGCGCCTGGCAGGGGAGCGGCCAGTGCTGGGTATTTGCGTAGGTATGCAGGTGCTTTTCGACGTCGGAGTGGAGCACAACATCAATTCCACCGGCTGCGGCGAGTGGCCCGGCACCGTTGAAAAACTTCACTCTACGGTCCTGCCGCATATGGGGTGGAATACCGTTGCGGTTCCCGTCGGCAGCGATATGTTTGCAGGCTTGTCCGAAGACGAGCGGTTCTATTTTGTGCATTCCTATGGCGTCCGCCGCTGGGAGTTGGAAACGGAAGTCACCCGTCCACCCTTGGTCAGCTGGGCCGAGCACGCGGGTGATAGGTTTGTCGCGGCGGTGGAAAATGGCGCTTTGTGGGCGACCCAATTCCACCCGGAAAAATCCGGGGACGCTGGCGCACAGCTTTTGGAAAACTGGATGCGCACGCTCTAGGTAGGATGGTGACTATGACTTTTACGCTTTTGCCCGCAGTTGATGTCTCTCAAGGTCAAGCGGTGCGCTTGGACAAAGGCGAAGCAGGCACCGAAACCTCCTACGGCGCGCCGCGCGATGCCGCATTGAAGTGGCAGTCCCACGGCGCGCAATGGCTGCATTTTGTGGACTTGGATGCGGCATTCGGCCGCGGTTCCAACCACGAGCAGATGGCGAATATCACCGCAGAGCTGGGCATAAACGTGGAACTTAGTGGCGGCATCCGAGACGATGCCGCAGTAGAGCAAGCACTGGCTACCGGCGCGCAGCGCATTAATATTGGCACCGCTGCTCTTGAACAGCCGGAATGGATAGAAGATATCCTTGCGCGCTATGGCGATAAGGTTGCCGTGGATCTCGCCGTGCGCGAGGAAGGCGGCGAGTGGCGCACTGCGGGCAATGGTTGGGTTTCCGATGGCGGCGACCTGTGGGAGGTGCTCGAGCGCCTCGATGCTGCCGGATGCCAGCGCTTTGTGGTGACAGACGTATCTAAAGACGGCACGCTAAGCGGACCGAATATCGAGCTGTTGCGCGAGGTCGCCATGGCTACGGAAGCTAAAATCACCGCCTCCGGTGGTATCTCTAGCGTGGAAGACCTGCGCGAGCTTGCTCTCTATGAAAATGAGGGCATTGATTCCGCCATTATTGGAAAAGCCCTCTACGAGGGGAAATTCAGCCTCGAAGAAGCTCTCACAGCAGTGGCCGAGGTAGAGCCGCTGCCGGCGGAAGAAACCATTGACCCGTTCGACCCTGAGGACAACTAAGCCATGATGGAACCCCGCGAGTTGGTGGCCTTCGCGGAGGCGGCCGTAGACCAAGTAGAACCCATTTTTCGTTCCGGCCTTGGTGCGCAGCCCGCCCGATTTAAAGGGCAGGGAGATTTTGCCACCGAGGTAGATCTCGTCATCGAGCAACAGCTGCGGGATATTTTGACTCAAATGACCGGCATCTCGGTGTACGGAGAAGAATCCGGCGGCAGCGTGCTAGATACCGTGTGGGTGGTAGATCCGATTGATGGCACCGCAAATTACTCCGCCGGAAACCCCCTAGCCGGCATCTTGGTGGCGCTCATCCATAAGGGCGCACCTGTTGTAGCGGTGTCTGATTTCCCATTATTGGGGCGACGTTTGGTCACTTGCGATGGCTCTCCTCTCCGCTCAGTAGGCGGGCCTGCTACTGGCTTCGGCGGTGGGGAGGACGCGATGGGCTTCGATGAAGCGCGCGGACACGTGGGCTGCTCTTCTCATCTGCCCACTGAGATCTTCCACGAGCTGCGCGAAACCGGCCTGCGCCCGCGGATGACCGGTTCAGTGGGGCTGGATAATGCCTTTGTTGCGCAGGGCGTATTTGATGGCGCGATTAACTTCTCCCCACACCCGTGGGATAACGCCGCTGGTGCACTGCAAATTCAAACCGCCGGCGGAGTAGTGACTGATCCGGAAGGAAATCCGTGGACTGCGCAGTCGCGTGGCTTGGTCGCAGGTACCCCGCAGGTCCATGCCACTATCGTGGACATCCTGTCCCGTCATAGCGGTTCCTTTCACCGCTAAGACTTCATTCTCACAAAGGAGGCGGCCGATATGGCTGTAGCCGTACGTGTTATCCCCTGCCTAGACGTGGACCAAGGCCGGGTGGTCAAGGGCGTTAACTTTGAAAACCTGCGCGATGCCGGTGACCCGGTGGAGTTGGCCGCGCGTTATGACTCCTTAGGCGCTGACGAGCTTACATTTTTGGATGTATCTGCCTCAAAGCAAGGGCGTTCAACCATGCTAGAGGTTGTACGCCGCACTGCGGACCAGGTATTTATCCCACTAACAGTTGGCGGCGGGGTACGCAGCGTCGACGACGTCCGGGAGCTACTGCGTGCCGGTGCAGATAAGGTTTCCGTAAATACGGCAGCGATTAAGAATCCGGAAGTGCTGCGCGAAATGGCCGAGGTTTTCGGGGCCCAATGCATCGTGCTGTCCGTTGATGCCCGCCGGTGCCGGGAGGAGTTTGCGCCCTCCGGTTTCGAGGTCACCACGCATGGTGGCACGAAGTCGGCCGGAATTGACGCCATTGAGTGGGCTCGCCGTGGCGAGGAACTCGGAGTAGGGGAGATTCTCCTCAACTCGATGGATGGCGATGGCACCAAGCAAGGATTTGATGTGGACCTGCTGTATGCCGTGCGCGAGGCAGTGACTATTCCCATCATCGCTTCTGGCGGTGCGGGCAGCGCCGCGGATTTCCCACCGGCCGTTGCGGCCGGTGCCGATGCCGTTTTGGCCGCAAGCATTTTCCATTTTGGTGGGGTAGAAATTTGCGACGTAAAGGACACCCTAGACGCCGCAGGTTACGAGGTGCGCCGATGAGTAACCCGGCCGACTATGAACTAGATGGGGGCATCGCCAAGCAGCTCAAGCGCAATGACCAAGGCTTGGTGCCGGCCATTGCCCAGGCTGAGTCCGGTGAGGTACTGATGATGGCATGGATGGATGACCATGCTTTGGCGCATACCCTTGCCACGCGCAAGGCCACGTATTTTTCGCGCTCGCGCAATGAGTACTGGGTCAAGGGTGAGACTTCTGGCCACACCCAAGAGGTGCTGGGCGTTCGCCTTGACTGTGATGGAGATACTATCCTGCTGACCGTGCGGCAGCGTGGCGGCGCCTGCCATACCGGTGACCGCACGTGCTTTGACGCCACAGATCTCCTAGGAGGACAATCGTGAAGGCTAAACGCCTTGGACCGCTACTTATCGCTGTAGGAGCCATCGTATTGTGGCTGTCTTCCCGTGCCACGTGGGTGGTTGCTGCCAGCGAAGATGATAAGACCGGCTCCGCCGCCAATGACATCATAGGTTCGGCATGGTCGCTAGAGATTATGGCCTTGACTCTAGTATTGGTTGCCGGCGCCGTCGCAGGGTTGGCTCTGCGCCGCATCGGTAGGCGCGTAGTGGGCATTATTTGTGCCCTCGCAGCAGCGGCCAGTGCATGGACCCCGGTTAGCTTGCTGACGGCGGGCGCGGATGCTGAGCGCGCGCAGAAGATCCTGCAAGGTGCCTCGGCTAATAAGAATGCAGTAGATTCCGCGCAAATTTCTCAATGGGCCACAGTCGTTTCCACCGAGGTGCATGCCTGGGGGCCGATTCTGGCCCTGGTAGGAGCGGCAATGGCCCTTTTTGGTGCGGTTATGCTAGCGCGCAACCCAGGCGAGGATAAAGTGAAGGCATCTAGCAAATACGAGACGCCGGCAGCGCGGCAAGCGAAATTGGAGGAGGATTTGGAAACCTCCTCTGATTCTGGCCGCGTGATGTGGGACGCGCTTGATAGTGATATCGATCCCAC
Source organism: Corynebacterium nasorum (assembly GCF_030229765.1). Lineage (NCBI taxonomy): Bacteria > Bacillati > Actinomycetota > Actinomycetes > Mycobacteriales > Corynebacteriaceae > Corynebacterium > Corynebacterium nasorum. Next base: position 192,409 of record NZ_JASPGY010000006.1, read on the forward strand.
TGATATGGATAAAAAATAGCCCCGTAGCCTGTGCAATTTCCGCAACTGCACGTGAGCGGGTTAACCTAAGTGTGATTTCAATCGCCCGTGGAGGGAGGTGCTGATGCCTACGCCCATTGCTGTTGACCACCTAGTAGCAGGAGTCTTAGAGGACGTCGCTGCGCGGGAGTCCCGTGTGTCGTTCCAGGAAGTAAAGGCACGCTCGCGTGACATGGAATCCCCCCGGGATGTGCGCGCAGCTCTCTTGCGCCCCGGCTGCTCCGTTATCACGGAGCTCAAGCGTGCCGTTCCCTACGGCGGCGAGATTGCACATGTTGGCTCTGCGGAGCACATGGCGCAATGGGCCCGCACCTTTGAGGACTGCGGCGTACACCTAATGGCGTGCCAGACTGATTTCCGCCGCTTCCACGGTTCTTTGGAAGACATGGCGGCTGCCCGCGCAGCGATTGATGTGCCCATGATGTCACGAGATCTCATCGTGGATCCTTACCAAATTCATGAGGCCCGCTGTTATGGGGCCGATGCTATTCCGCTGCAAGTAGAGCTGCTGGAGCAAGCTCGCTTGGAGGCACTATTAGACCGCGTGGAATCTCTCGGTATGACCGCCATCGTCGAGGTACGCAACTGTGCGGAGGTCGACCGCGCTATTAAGGCCGGAAGTAGCGTTATTTCCATCAATGCGTGGTCTTTAGCCTCGGACGCGATTAACCGTGACGCGTTCAACGATATTGCCCCGGGCCTGCCCGAATCCATCCTGCGCATTGCAGTAGGTGGGGTAAACAACGCGCGCAACCTTTTTCATTATGCTTCCCGGGGCGCCGATGCGGTGCTCGTCGGCGAATCAGTCATGGCGGCCCAAGATCCTACAGCGCTGGCTCGGTCGTTGGTGGCCGCCGGCCAGCACCCAGCGTGCCCCGCGCGCAAAATAGAGTAATACCCCGACTAGCTGGCGGGGTGGGGGATAAGGCACACTGGCTACGTGCACACAGAAATTCTTGCAAATATTCCGTCTCCGCCGCAGGGCGTGTGGCAGGTGGGACCACTTCCCATCCGTGCGTACGCGCTATGCATCATCGTGGGCATTATCGTCGGCCTGCGCATGACCTTGCGCCGTTATACTGCTCGCGGCGGTAACCCAGACACAGTGTGGGATGCTGCCATCGTGGTTATCCCAGCCGGCATCATTGGCGGGCGGCTCTACCACGTGATTACCGATAATCAGAAGTACTTCTGCGATAGTTGCAACCCTGCGGATGCGTTAAAGATTACCAATGGCGGCCTTGGCATCTGGGGTGCTGTTGCTCTCGGCGCGCTGGCTTTGTGGATACTTTTCAAAGTGAAGAAGGTGCCACTCGGCCCCTTCGCTGATGCCGTGGCCCCGGGCCTGGTCCTCGCGCAGGCGATTGGGCGGCTAGGCAACTGGTTTAACCAAGAACTCTACGGGCGTCCGACCGACGTTCCATGGGCTTTAGATATTTACTACCGAGTCAATGACAACGGCGGTTATGCGCCGGTTTCCGGGCACTCCACGGGTGAGGTTATGACTTCGGTGCATCCGACCTTTCTCTACGAGCTGGTGTGGAACGTCCTTGTATGTCTATTCCTCTTGTGGGCGCACAAGGCATGGAAGTTGGGGCACGGACGAGTCTTTGCCCTCTATGTCATGGGCTATACGTTGGGCCGGTTCTTTATCGAAGGAATGCGCTCCGATGAAGCTACCCATATCTTCGGGCTGCGCGTGAACATCATCGTCTCCCTGGTGATTTTCATCATCTCTACGGTCGTCTTTTTCTTGCTTGATAGGCGCCGCCAAGGCCCAGAATCTCCCGCAGAGGTAGATCCTAAGTATTGGGCCGAGCGCCGCGATAGTAACGGGCGTGGCGATGGTAGCGCGGTACCTGAGGGGCAGCATTCGGACTCTGCATCACCGTAGGTTCTACCCCGGTATTTCCGAATAGGTTTGATTGTGTGGGGGCTAGGGCATTTTTGAGTGTCCGTTCGGAAAATGGGGGTCCAAAATTGTGGCCGCAATCCATACGAAGGAGTAGGTTGGGGAGTGTTCAGTTTCCCCGACGGAATAGGCCAATAATGCTGGATAGAAGAACAAAGATTGTCTGTACTCTCGGCCCTGCCGTTGCTAGCGAGGATGGCATTTTGCGCCTCGTTCAAGACGGCATGGACGTAGCCCGCTTGAATATGTCTCACGGCGAGCACGCGGACCACGAGGCGAATTACAACTGGGTGCGCCAGGCTACTGATAAGACCGGCCGCGCCGTCGGTATTTTGGCGGACCTGCAGGGCCCCAAGATTCGCCTTGGCCGCTTTATTAACGGCGAGGAGCAGTGGGATAACGGTGAAATCGTCCGCATTACCGTGGACGATATCGAAGGCACCCACGACCGAGTATCTACCACTTATAAGGGCTTGGCCAAGGACGCCAAGCCGGGTGACCGCCTGCTTATCGACGACGGAAAGGTCGCCGTTGTCTGTAAGGAAGTCGACGGCAATGACGTCGTGTGTGAGGTTACCGAGGGTGGCCCGGTTTCTAATAACAAGGGCGTTTCCCTTCCTGGCATGGATATCTCCGTGCCGGCCCTGTCGGAGAAGGATATCGCTGACCTGCGCTTCGCTTTGAAGCTCGGCGTTGACCTCGTGGCACTGTCCTTTGTCCGCTCCCCAGCAGATGTGGATAAGGTCCATGAGATTATGGACGAAGAGGGTCGCCGCGTTCCGGTCATTGCCAAGCTGGAAAAGCCTGAGGCAGTAGACGCGCTCGAGTCCATCGTGCTGGCATTCGATGCCATCATGATTGCCCGTGGCGACCTCGGTGTTGAGGTGCCGCTGGAGCGCGTGCCGCTGTTCCAGAAGCGCGCTATCCAGATTGCTCGCGAGAACGCTAAGCCGGTCATCGTGGCTACCCAGATGCTGGATTCCATGATTTCTAACCTGCGCCCGACCCGTGCAGAGGCTTCCGACGTGGCTAACGCCGTTCTCGATGGCGCTGACGCCGTTATGCTCTCTGGTGAGACTTCCGTGGGTATTGACCCGCAGAACGTCGTGCGCACCATGTCCAAGATCGTGGCTAATGCTGAAGATGGTGGCAAGGTGCCACCGCTGACTCACGTTCCGCGCACCAAGCGTGGTGTGGTGTCCTATTCCGCCCGCGACATTGCCGAGCGCCTCAATGCAAAGGCCATCGTAGCCTTTACTACCTCCGGCGATACCGCTAAGCGAGTGGCTCGCCTGCGCTCCCAGCTTCCGCTGTTGGCGTTTACACCGGACCCAGCGGTTCGCTCCCAGCTGGCTTTGACGTGGGGTGCTGAGACCTTCTTGAGCCCGCACGTTAAGTCCACCGATGACATGATGGAAGCCATCGATGATGCATTGCTGGAAATGGACAGGTACGAGGAAGGCGACATGATTGTCGTCATTGCTGGTACCCCTCCAGGAATCGCTGGTAACACCAACATGATTCAGTGCCATCTGTTGGGTGAGACCAAAAAGTAATTTCTTTTGGTACAAGCGCCGCGACCCTCCTTTTAACACGTTCTACGGGTCGCGGCGCTTTTCTATATCAATTTATACAAAAGTAGTTTTATATTTACCTCGCGTCCACCCGGCGGCCGCTTCTTTGACATGCAGTTGCATTAGTTTATGTGTGTTCTTGTTTCAGCTTCTCTACATATTCAAAGGACAACTGCACAATGGCCTAAATCAGGCCGACTTGGCCTCAGTGGCTGCGCTTACCGCCATCCATTTTCATTTAATTGTCAATAAGCGTCGACGGGGATAGGCTGAGTGCATGGCACACGAGCACCACGACCACGATCACTCCAGCACGCCGCTGCGCGCACTCTTGATTGCGCTAGGCATTACCGGCACCGTCTTCTTCGCGGAGCTGATCGGCGGCTGGTTGGCGGGTTCGATGGCGCTGATGGCGGATGCGATGCACATGCTTTCCGACGCTGCGGGGTTGATCATCGCGGTGTTAGCGGTGTTGGTTGGGCGCCGACAAGCATCGGCTCAGGCCACGTACGGTTACCGACGAGTGGAGGTGCTTGCTGCACTGGCGAACGCAGTGATGGTGCTGGCGATCTCGGTGTGGATTGTCGTCGAGGCGGTGCGCCGCCTGCAGAGCCCGGCCGAAGTGCAGGGAAAAACGATGCTGATCATCGCGGTGATCGGCCTGGTGGCGAATGCGCTATCGGCGTGGGTTCTGCACCGGCACCGCAAATCCTCGATCAACGTGGAGGGCGCGTTCTTGCACGTGTTAGTGGATATGCTCGGCTCGGTCGCAGTAATCGTGGCCGGCATTGTGGTACTGACCACGGGGTTTGTGGCGGCGGACGTGATCGCCTCCCTAGCGATCGCGGCGATGGTGCTGCCGCGCGCCTGGCAGCTCATGCGGCTTTCGGCGAGCGTGCTGCTCGAGCAAGTCCCGGCGGACTTCGACGCCAGTGCGATCGAGCCCGCGCTGCGGCAGGTCGAGGGCGTTGCTGACATCCACGACCTGCACCTGTGGAGCCTGGACGGCGTGAACGTGCTCACGACCGTGCATATCGTGCGCGACGGCACCGTCGGCACCGGCCCGCTGTTGGATGCCGCCCAGCAGGCCCTGCGCGAACACGGTATCGAGCACTCCACCATCCAGATTGAGCACCCAGAGCACGAATCCCACGAGACGGTGTGCTGATTCCCTTCTAACCTGACTTAGGCCAATTTTGTGCGGAAGTTCGCGGCCGGTGATTACTTGGATGGTGGCAGTGAGGTCGGGCGGGAATGGTACGGCGGCGTGAATGGTTTCGCCGCCAACGACGAGTTGAAAGCTGCGGTATTTCTTGAGTGTTCTCACGAGGCGTTTGATGAAGTGACCACTGCGGGTCTCCATCAGGTGGGTCACGGCTAGTGCTGCCATCACAATATTGAGATGTGCTGTGATCGAGTTTTGTTTCCTCGCATAGATTGGGCGTGCTTTCAGGTCTGATTTCGACATCCGATACGACATTTTCAATGTGGAATAGCCTGCGGTAATGCCCGATAACCTCCTGGGCGGGAAGAGCGGTCAGGTCGGTTTCATAGCCTTTAATTCCGGCTAGGGCTCGGTGTTTGGCAGCAAGAGCGTAGTTGACCTTCTTGTTCGGGGTGGAAAGATCGAAATAGCGGTTGCGCTTAATGGCGATTTCGCCGTCAACAGCGTGCTGTCAAGGGGTGAATGCGCCACTTCGACCGGGAGGTAGTTGTGACGCGTTGGACTCCGAAGGATGTTAAGGA
>NZ_JASPGY010000007.1:0-189349 GCF_030229765.1 Corynebacterium nasorum
ACTCAATCGGCATTCAAAAAGGCCAAATCTAACCCCCGCGACACGCCGAGCCAGACACACATTTTGACCCTTAACCCGAGCATGCAGGTAGAAAACTGAAAAAGCCCGAGCGCAAGGCTCGGGCACTTGGGGTGGCTGACGGGACTCGAACCCGCGACACCCAGGATCACAACCTGGTGCTCTACCAGCTGAACTACAGCCACCATCGCTGCTTTAAAGCAACGAGATATAGGTTAACTCACGCCGCCTAAATTACAAAAACGCCTGGTAATCTGCGGTGGTTTCCGCCTTTATCTGTTCCGCCTCGGGGGAGGTAGGGCCCTCATCGGTGCGGAAGACGCTGCGGCGGTAGAAGTCTAGCTCGCGGATGGATTCGATGATGTCCTGCAGTGCGCGGTGGACCATGCCTTTATCGGGCTGGTTGAAATAGGCGCGCGGGTGCCAGCGGCGGGCAAGCTCCTTGATGGTGGACACGTCGATCATGCGGTAGTGCAGGGCACTATCGAGCCGGGGCATATAGGTGCGGATGAAGGTGCGATCAGTGGCGATGGAATTGCCGGCCAGGGGAGCGGGGTGCTCCGGATCGCAGTACTCGTTGATGAGCGCAAGTACGGCATCTTCGGCCTCGCCGATGGAGGTGGTGGACTCGCGGATTTCTTTATCCAACCCGGAATTGGCATGCATCTCGGTGACGAAGGAATCCATCTGTGCCAGCTCCTCCTCGGTGGCGTGGACGACCAGATCGATGCCCTCTCCCAGGATGTTGAGATTGCCATCGGTGATGACGGCGGCGACCTCGACGATGACATGGCGCTCGGGGTCCAGGCCGGTCATTTCCAAATCGATCCAAACGAGGCGGTCGTGCTTTGCGGCAATGTCGGAATGTGGCATGCGGCCCATTCTACTCCCGCCTCCTTTTACCCCTAGATGGGGTACGGGCGGGGTTGTTCTGGAGGGGTGATTGTCACTGGGTAGGGCGGCCTTCCCGTGAGTGTGTTTCTGTTCTGCATAAAAATAATTGGTGATTTGCCTCATATCGTAGTGTGAGTTAGGGCATACTCTGGGTTATCGCTCTTCATTCGGGAGGTGCGACAGACTTAGGAGAGAGCAGATGGCAAACTTTCTCGATGCCCTCAATACCGTAATTTGGTCCCCTGTCTTGGTGTTTTTATGCCTCGGCGCGGGTATTTATTTCACCGTGGTGACACGCGGTTTGCAGGTGCGCTGCATTCCGGACATGCTCAAACAGATCGTGAACGGAGAAAAATCCGCAGACGGCGTTTCTTCCTTCCAATCCTTGATGGTCTCGCTATCTGGCCGCGTGGGTGTGGGTAATATCGCCGGCGTGTCCACGGCCATTGCCTTCGGTGGACCTGGTGCCGTGTTCTGGATGTGGGCAGTGGCGCTTTTGGGCTCGTCCACCTCGTTCATCGAATGTACGTTGGCCCAGATCTACAAGGAAAAGGACCAGGACACCGGCGAATACCGCGGAGGGCCTGCGTACTACATCGAGAAGGCCTACAAGCACACTAAAGCTGCACCCTTCATGGTGGTCTACGGAATCGTCTTTGCCGTCGCCATGATCCTGGCAACCAGCTACTTCCTTCCCGCAATTCAGGCCAACGCGGTAGCTGCCGCGGCCGATACCGCGTGGGGCGTGAACTCTACCTGGGCGGCCGTTGTCCTGGCGGGCATTTTGGCCATCATCATTATCGGTGGCGTGAAGCGTATTGCGAACTTCGCCACCATCGTCGTGCCCTTTATGGCGGTTATCTACATTGTGATTTCTGTGGTGGTCATGTGCATGAACTTCTCGCAGATTCCAGAGGTCTTCGGGCTTATCTTCAAATCTGCTTTCAATATGGAAGCCGGCTTCTCCGGCATGCTCGGCGCGGCCATCATGTGGGGTGTAAAGCGCGGCATCTACTCCAATGAGGCCGGTCAAGGCACCGGTCCGCAGTCCGCTGCAGCCGCTGAGGTTTCCCACCCAGCTAAGCAGGGCTTCGTGCAGTCCTTTGCGGTCTACGTCGATACGCTCTTTGTCTGTTCGGCTACCGCGTTCATGATCATTTCTACGGATATGTACACCGTCTTCCGCGGTAGCTCCGAGGATGGTGAAGTGGTCTACCACGGTTCGCTGCCAGAAGGCGTTGAGGTGGGGCCTGGCTATGTGCAGTCCGGTCTCGATAGCGTCTTTGCAGGATGGGGACCCACCTTCATCGCGGTCTCCATTGCCTTTTTCGCCTTTACGACGGTCCTAGCGTACTACTACATGTCCGAGGTTAACCTGACCTATTTCAACCGGTGGGTACGCTCCCGCGCTGCTCGCCGTGGCCTGATTTGGGTGCTGCGCGCGCTGATTATTGTCTCCGTCATCGTCGGTGCTACCACCAGCCCGGGGGCGGCGTGGGCGCTCGGTGATATCGGCGTTGGCACGACGGCATGGCTTAATATCATTGCCATCCTCTTCCTCCAGGTTCCTGCCATCAAGGCACTCAAAGACTATGAGAAGCAGAAGAAGGCTGGCAAGGATCCGCAGTTCGACCCCGAGGCCTTGGGAATCAGGAATGCAGACTTCTGGGTAGAGCGCAAACGAGCACGCGGCGAGGACAGCGTGCTCAAAAACAAGGATCTAGAAGACGCCGGGGCTTAGCCCATCTTGGCGTAGAAGCTGCCCACCAGCGGTGCAATTACCGGGGTGGGCAGCACTTGGCTGAGGGTATTCATAGCCTTCGACAAGGGCCCTGGCACCACGCGGCGCTGGTTGCGGCGCATCGCTGCAATTGTTTCTTGGGAGCAAGACTCATAGGTGGTCCACAAGAAATCCGGAACTACCTTGTCCACGATTGATTGGTCTTCTTCGGCGATAGTGGCCTCGCGCACTGGGCCGGGGGCGAGCAGGGTGCAAGATACGCCGGAGCCCTTTAGCTCGTAGTGTAGGGCCTCTGTAAACGCATTAACGCCGGCCTTGGTGAAGACATAAGTGGCGTTATTGGGAATGGGGATATTGCCCGCGGCAGAGCCGACATTGCAAATGGCGCCGCTGCGGCGCGGCAGCATGTGTTCCAAGGCGGCCCGCGTGAGGTGATGGACAGCAGTGCCATTGAGCTCAAACTGGGTGGTCTCGTAGGACCAGTCCTGGTCCATGAAGGGGCCGAAGCTGGCGATGCCGGCGGAATTAACCAGGATCGACACCTCGTGGGTGGCGATGGTGTCGGTTACGCGGGCGACGTCGTCAGCCACGGCGAGATCCGCCGGTAGGGCGATGGCGTCAATATTGTGGCGCTGCTCGAGCTCCGCAGCAATGGACTCCAGTAACTCGCGGCGGCGGGCCACGAGGATGACGTTATAACCCAGGGCAGCGAAATCCTGTGCCATGGCTTTGCCAATGCCTTGGCTGGCTCCCGTGACGAGGGCATAGGAGGTGCGGGAGGGGGCGGGAAGCGACATGGTTAATCCTTTCCGGGATGGGGCATGGTGAGACCTAGCGTAAACAAAAAGCCTTGAAGCGGCGAGAAACTCGGCGCCTCAAGGCTTCGCGCGGTGCCCCCAGCAGGATTCGAACCCGCGACACATGGGGTAGAAACCCACTGCTCTAATCCACTGAGCTATGGGGGCTTATGACCCACTCATAGTAGCCCACGACGGCGGGGAAACCTAAGCCAGGGTGCGCTGCGGGGCGCGCAGGATGTCTACCAAGTCTTGGGCGGCAGCGGTCAGCTCGCGATCCGTGCGGTAGGCCACGATGGCGTAGTAGTGCGGCAGCTCATCGGAAATTGGGCGGTTGATAATGCCCTGTGGCTGCACAGCAGGTGCGCAATTGGGCACGATACTTACGCCTAGGCCACTGGAGACCATGGGAATGGCGCTATTGAGGCTGGCTACCTCCTGGGTCCTTTCTGGCTTGAGGCCAGGGCGGCTATTCCACAGGTCGCTATAGAATTCTGCTAGCTCAGGAAGCTCGCGGCTGCGCGGCGGAATGAGCCAGGTTTCGCCGCGCAGGTCCGCGAGCGAGACGGGAGACTCAAGCCCTGCAAGGCGTTGGGGTAGGGCGACGGAGTAATCAAACGTGGCCACCTGGTGGATGGTGAGCTCGTGGGCGTAGCGGCGGAGGAAGGCTTTCGGGTCGGATGTCGGCAAAAGCGCTAGGTCTACCTGGCCATCCAGCAGGCGTTTGATGGCGGTGGCCGGCGCGGCGTCGTCCAGCGAGATAGTGGCAGTGGGGTAAATCCGCTTCAGTTCGGCCAGGGCGGAAGGGGTAAATTCCCAGTTCAAAATGGGGGCGGAGGCGAGGGAAACGGTGCTGGCCTTGTCGCCGGTGATTTCGCTGATATGGCGCTGGGTTTCGTTCAGTAAAGCGTCAACCTTGACGGCCGTTTCATAGACATAATCGCCGGCCTCCGTGGTGGAGACGCCGGAGCGCCCGCGCGAAAGGAGCTGGGCATTAAGTTCCTTTTCTAGCTTTCGTATGGAAAGGCTCAGGGACGGCTGGGTCATGTCGAGGGACTCGGCAGCGTGCGTGAAAGAGCCATTGTCTACAACGGCGCGAAAATAAAGAAGTTGACGGGTGTCCATAAGCTCCATCATGGCACATGTAAAGACAAAATGTGTGTTAGGTGGGGAACTAGGTTGCGCTATACAATGCGCACTATGGCAAATGAGCAGGTTAACAGTGTAAATAAAGCGGGGAAGAAACCTCGTTCTTCCTGGGGAATTTATGTCGCAGCGATGCTTATTGCCGGCTTGATCGCTGGTTTCATTTCCCTGTTTCTCCTCGCTGATTCCCTAGCGGCCCTGGGAATTCCGGACCCCGGCCGCATTACCACCTTTGGCCTGCCGCTCTTTCGCGGCTTGGCTTGGATACTCATGGCTTTGTCCATCGGCTCGTTCCTCGCCTCGTCGTTCCTCATTGCTCCGCGTGGAGACAACGCTGCGCTTATCGACGCCCCCTTGTCCGTCGACGGCCACATCGCCGCGCGCACAGGTACCTGGGCTTCCTTTGGTGTGGCGGCCGTGGGGCTAGTGGAAATTCCGCTCATTATGTCCGATCTCACCGGAGCGCCATTTTTTCAGGTATTTGAACCTTCCACTATGAAGATGGCGTTGACGGAAATTTCTACCACCATTGTGTGGGGAATCTCCGTACTCATCGCCCTTGTCGTGGGCGTTCTTGGCCTGTGCGGTCGTGGCTGGTCGATGCAGCCGGTGCTGCTTTTCTTGTCCATCTTGCAGGTTGTGCCCATCGGCATGGAAGGCCATTCCGCGGCTGGTGGTGACCACGACTATGGCACCAATTCGCTCCTGTGGCACTTGGTCTTTGTCATGCTGTGGGTAGGCGGGCTCATGGCGCTAATCGCCCATGGTCGGCGCCTTGGCCCCAATCTCGCCTTTGCGGTAAAGCGTTACTCCGGCATTGCCTTCATGGCCATTGTGGTGCTGGCAGTATCGGGCTTGATCAACACCCTCATCCGCATGAATATCTCCGATTTGGTGGATTCTGCCTACGGCATCATCTTGATCACTAAGTTCGTACTCACGATTTTGCTGGGAATCTTCGGCCTTGCTCACCGCGAGCTCACCATCCCGCAGCTGGGCAAGGATCCGCGCCTTTTTATCCGTATCGCCATTGTGGAAGTAGCGGTTATGGCCGGCACCATTGGCGTGGCCATTACGCTGGGTCGCACCGTGCCCCCAGCGCCGCGCGATCCGAACCTCAACTCGATGCAGATTTTGATGGGCTATGAGCTCTTTGAAAAGCCCACGGTGCTCAATGTGTGGACCATGTTCCGCTTTGACATCATGTTCGGCACCATTGGCCTGCTCTTGGCCGCGGCGTATGGCTACTGCGTCTACCGCGTGCATAAGCGTGGCCTGACGTGGAATAAGGGACGTACTGCATGGTTTATGAGCGGCGCGTTGGGTATGACCCTCGTGATGTCTACCGGCCTGGGACTTTATATGCCAGCGATGTACTCGATGCACATGTTGGTACATATGATTTTGTCGATGGCGGTACCGCTTCTGCTCGTCCTTGGTGCACCACTGACCCTGCTTATGGAGGCCTTTGAGCCTGGGCCAAAGGGTCAGCCGAGCCTGCATGACTATGCGCTGGCGGCCACCCAATCTAAGGTCGTCGCGTTTATTACCAATCCGTTTGTCAATCTCGTGCAGTACCTATTTTTCCTGTACGTGTTGTATTTGTTCCCGAGCCTGTATCAATTTGCCATCTCGGAACACGCAGGCCACCTCATTATGAACTTTGCGTTCATCGTTTCTGGCTGCTTCTACTTTTGGGAAATCATCGGGCCGGACCCGCTTCCCAATCGTCGATCTACCCCATTCCGCTTGGCCGTGCTATTCCTTTCCATGCCGTTCCACCTTTTTGCTGGTGTATATCTCATGCAGCTGCAAAGCGTGCTGGGTGCCGACTTCTATCAGTATTTGGACCTGCCGTGGGATCAGGATCTGCTCCAAGATCAGCGCGTGGGCGGCGGCATTGCGTGGGGCTTTGGCCAGTTCCCGCTGGTCATCGTCTTTGGCAAGCTCTTCCTGGATTGGCTGGGCGATGACCGTGCTACCGCCCGCCGCCATGATATGCAGGCGGATGCGGACGATGATGCCGAATTGGAACGCTATAACGCGATGCTGCAGGATATGGGACACGGCGATGAATCGAGCTTCCGCGGGCGCTAGCCTGTGGATAACCGTTTAAAAATCTCCCCAAACTCTGTCCTTCGTTGACGGATACAACAAGTTATTCACAGGGTTGGGGTCGCCGGCATGGTGTGGCTTGTGCGCGGGCATCAGGATGTGCAAACGAGCGAGGAAAACCACACTCGCCAACCCAACTATCCAGCAAAGGATTTTCTAGCACCATGTCCCAATACCCAATTACCTTGACCGGTCGCCTTACTCGCGACCCAATCTTGACCAAAACCTCCACTGGGGCCTATAAAGCCAAGCTGCGCGTCGCCTCCTCGCGCCGGATTCCGGACCGCCAAGCCGATGCCGGTGTGGACAATATGGAAGGGCCAAACGCCAAGGCCCCGCAGTGGCGCGACGTGGACCACCTTTATATCGACGTCGAGATGTGGAATCAATTCGCCATCAACGTGCGCAAATCCCTGGCAAAAGGCATGCCTCTAGTCATCGTGGGGTCTCTCGTTACCGAACAATGGCGTGATGACCAGGGTGCCGATCATTTCCGCACGTATATTAAGGCGCAGTACGTGGGCCTGGACTTGAACCGTCACGTTATCGGTACAAAGCGCCTCGTCCCGCAGTACAACCAGGAAAATATCGCGGTCCCAGAGCTGGGGGACAATGCTATCGAACCAGACGTGGACCACAGCCTGCCGTCGCAGCAGGCGGGGCAGGGAGACACCGCTGCCGATACCGCAGCGGACCGCTACCTTGCCGAACGAGCCGCAGCTGCACGCGGTGGGGAAGAAGATGCCTTCGACGCCGAAGTGGAAGAGGAGGCTGCCGAGGCAGAATCCGCCCCAGTGAACGCTTAAGCGTTTCCTCCCTGGCTTGATCGCCTCGGGCGTACCTGACCCGAGGCACTCGAGCGGTGGTTCTGATGTAGTGTTTGTGTAGATAAATACGTCTCCCAAATTTTTGCAAAGGGGTAAAAGTGGGCGAATTCATCTACACGATGAAAAACGTGCGCAAGGCAATTGGCGATAAGGTCATCCTTGACGATGTAACAATGGCGTTCTACCCAGGTGCCAAGATTGGCGTGGTCGGCCCCAATGGTGCCGGTAAGTCCTCCATTTTGAAGATCATGGCCGGCTTGGACCAGCCTTCCAATGGCGAGGCCTTCCTAGATCCGGGCGCCACCGTGGGTATCCTGCAGCAGGAGCCGCCGCTCAACGACGAGAAGACCGTGCGCGGCAACGTCGAAGAGGGCATGGGCGAAATCTTTGAAAAGAAGCAGCGCTTCGAGCAGATCGCCGAAGAGATGGCCACCAACTACAGCGATGAGCTCATGGAAGAAATGGGCAAGCTGCAAGAAGAGCTCGATGCTGCTGATGCATGGGAGGTCGACTCCAAGATTGAGCAGGCAATGGAAGCTTTGCGCTGCCCGCCTTCCGATGCCCCGGTGACCAACCTTTCTGGTGGTGAGCGCCGTCGCGTAGCGCTGGCTAAGCTCCTGCTTACCGAGCCGGACTTGTTGTTGCTCGATGAGCCTACGAACCACTTGGACGCCGAGTCTGTGCAGTGGCTGGAAAAGCACTTGGCTGATTATCCGGGCGCTGTCTTGGCCGTGACCCACGACCGCTACTTCCTCGACCACGTCGCGGGCTGGATTTGTGAGGTTGACCGCGGCAAGCTCTACCCATACGAGGGTAACTACTCCACCTACCTGGATAAGAAGCAGGAGCGTCTGGAGGTTGCCGGCAAGAAGGACGCGAAGCTGCGCAAGCGCTTGAAGGACGAGCTGGAGTGGGTACGCTCCGGTGCGAAGGCTCGCCAGGCCAAGAACAAGGCCCGTCTGGAGCGCTACGAGGAGATGGCTGCAGAAGCCGAGAAATACAAGAAGCTCGACTTCGAAGAGATCCAGATTCCTACCCCGCCGCGCTTGGGTAATAAGGTCGTGGAGGTCAAGGACCTGCAGAAGGGCTTTGATGGCCGCACCTTGATTAAGGACCTCTCTTTCACCCTGCCGCGCAATGGCATCGTGGGCGTTATCGGCCCGAACGGCGTGGGTAAGACCACCCTGTTTAAGACCATCGTTGGCTTGGAGCAGCCGGACGCCGGTTCCGTCGAGGTGGGCGATACCGTCAAGCTGTCTTACGTGGATCAGAACCGTGAGAATATCGACCCCGAGGCAACTGTCTGGGAGGTCGTCTCCGGCGGCCTGGATTATATTCACGTGGGCCAAAACGAGATGCCTTCGCGTGCCTACCTATCCGCTTTCGGTTTCAAGGGCCCGGATCAGCAAAAGCCGTCCAAGGTGCTCTCCGGTGGTGAGCGCAACCGTTTGAACTTGGCGCTGACCCTGAAAGAGGGCGGTAACCTGATCCTCCTTGACGAGCCGACCAACGACTTGGATGTGGAAACCCTCGGCTCGCTGGAAAACGCGCTCGAGAAGTTCCCGGGCTGTGCCGTGGTCATTTCCCACGACCGCTGGTTCTTGGACCGCACCTGTACCCACATCTTGGCCTGGGAAGGCAATGTGGAAGAAGGTCAGTGGTTCTGGTTTGAGGGTAACTTCGGCGATTATGAGAAGAATAAGGTCGACCGCCTTGGTGAAGAGGCAGCCCGTCCTTCTCGCGTGACCCACCGCAAGCTGACCCGCTAAGTAGCTGAAGCATTTACTGAGGAGAATGATGGCAACCCCAAGTGTGCACACGTATCGTATTCAAACCCGCTGGTCGGATTTTGATATGTACGGCCACATGATGAATGCAAACTACATCGAGCTCGCCCAGGAAGCGCGCTTGGCCTTTGCGAAGGAACATATCTATTCCAAAGGCCTTGACTTCATTGCGTTCGTGCGCCACCTCGATGTGGACTTCCTTCGCCCGATGGAGTTTAAGGACACCACTACGGTGGAGGTAGAAACTACCATTTCGCAGATTGGTACCACCTCGTTTACCACCACCCAGCAGGTCAAGGATGACCAGGGCGAGGTCGCGGCAACCGTGGAGTGCGTGCAGGTAGTCATTGATCGTCAGCAGCAGACTCCTCGTCCGCTGACGGAACAGGAAAAGGATATTCTGCAAAATACCGCGGCCAATTAACCGCGGAACGGAGCGAAGATGAGAAAGGCAGGGCCCGAAGGCATGGTCACCGAAACTCTAGAGATCGGAAGCGGTGGACCCGGCCTTCGGGCCCTTGTCACGCGCGCAGTTGGCTTGGATGCGGGTGCCTCGGTCCGCCTGCGCCAGCTGACTGACGACGTCGTCGATGTCTTTGTCACCACACCCTTCGAGGTGGTTGCCTCCCGCCGTGTGCAGGGCGTCGCGTCCCGCGATGGGGCAGTGGTTTCTGCGGCTACGCTGGCTGAGCAGCTCGACGAGCACGAATCGAGCGGAAAGTTAGATTTGGGACCTGCCCGCGATCCGTCGTGGCCTGGGGCACTTCCGCCGGCCACCGGCTACAGTGTGGTTGATACCTTGCCGGTTACAGTGGTGCGCGAGCTATCCGATAAAGGACAGCAGCTGACCCGGCAGTTTTCTGGCCCCATGGGCCCGCCGTCCAGTCTTTTGAATCAAACCGTCGTTACCGTAGAGGGCGATGGTGCCACGGTGGAAATTCCCATGCGCATGATTTTTGCTTGCACCAACTTGGGCCTTATCCCCGGATTTTCCGCCCCAATGGACGTGCCGCGGCACCTGCGGGTGGCTCAACTAAGCCGTTGGGTGCGTCTCGACGCCCCCTTTGGCAGCATCTACCGTTCTACTCGTCTGTCGCTGTTCTAGCTTCGCTGGCCTGCGAGATATCGGGCAGCCACGCGTCGGTTCTGTTTAATAGGACCGGTGCGCGCGTCTTGTTTGGCGAGATTGCCCGAAAGTGGTCCACATTAGGGGGAGGGGGCTTCTGACCAAATGGGGAAATACTCCTTTGAGCAGCACATTTACCTTATGGCTCGCTGCGTTGATACCCCCGCTTTGTGATTTTATGAACATAGCGCCGCACGCAAACGTGTCCTGCGTTACCCTTACGTGGTCGATGTAATTTACTCCACCCGCAAGGAGATTGTGTAATGCGTATTGCTGTGCCTAAAGAAATCATGAATAACGAGAACCGCGTGGCTCTTACCCCGAGCGGCGCTCAGACTCTCGTTCACGACGGCCACGAGGTCCTCATCGAGACCGGTGCGGGTGAAGGTGCGTCCTTCCCAGACTCCGAGTATGAGGCTGCCGGTGCCAGCATCGTTGGCACTGCGGAAGATACCTGGGCGCAGGCGGAACTGCTGCTGAAGGTCAAGGAGCCGCTCGAGTCTGAGTACCAGTACCTGCGTCCGGACCTTACCGTCTTTACTTACCTGCACCTTGCGGCGGACCGACCGCTGACTGAGGCGCTTGTTGAGGCCAATACCACCGCTATTGCTTATGAGACGGTCACCGACCGGCACGGCACGTTGCCACTTCTTACCCCGATGTCCCAGGTAGCAGGCCGTCTTGCTGCTATCGAGGGCACCCACCACCTGCTGTCCACCCAGGGTGGCCGCGGACTCTTGGTCTCCGGTGTTCCGGGCACCCAGCCGGCACGCGTCGTGGTCATTGGCGGTGGCCAGGTTGGCGCGTCCGCCGTTGCTATGGCCCACGGTCTGCGCGCCGAGGTGACAGTGCTCGACCTTGACCCGCACGTGCTGCAGCGCTTCGATGATCAATACGCTGGCGGTGTGCGCACCCTGATCTCTGATCCAGCCACCATTGACAAGGAACTGCAGGAAGCCGACCTCGTTATCGGCGCCGTACTTATTCCAGGCGCTGCCGCACCGAAGCTGGTGCGTGAGGAAACCGTAAAGAAGATGAAGAAGGGTGCAGTTCTCGTCGATGTGGCTATCGACCAGGGTGGTTGCTTCGAGAACTCCAAGAAGACCTCCCACGATGAGCCGACCTTCAAGGTGCATGACACCTTGTTCTACTGCGTGGCAAATATGCCGGGTGCAGTGGCCAATACTTCGACCCGTGCGCTGTCTTCTGCGACCCTGCCGTACATCCGTGCTGTGGCTAACGACAGCCTAGACGCCGCCATCAAGCGCTACCCAGGCCTGGAGGGTGGCGTAATGACTCGCGGTGGCCGTTTGGTCTCCGAGCCTGTGCGTAAGGCTTTTGACTGGGAAGACTAAGCATTGCGTTCGTAGTGCGCGCTAGATAAACCACAAGCCCGGTTCCTCGCTAAATAGCGGGAGCCGGGCTTGTCTCGTGCGCGGGGAAGACAGTGCGGTTATGGTGCTTTGTTGATCATCATGGCGGCCACGCGCTGCATATGATCCCAGATCATCTCGCGGTAGGCCGGTGGGATGGTTTCCGCGTCGATCGCTGCGAGGGAGTTACCCATGAGTTCCAGCCACCGATCGTGGGCGGTGATGTCGATGGGGTAGGGGGCGTGGCGCATGCGCAGCCGCGGGTGCCCGCGGTTCTCGGAAAATAGCTGGGGGCCGCCCCAGTATTGCGCCAGGAACCAAGTAAGTCGCTGTTCGGCACCTTCCCAGTCATTATCGGGATACATCGGGCCGATGACATCGTCCCCTTTGACTTGGGAATAAAAGCCGTGGACGAGGCGCTCAAAGGTTTCCATGCCGCCGATGGCCTCATAGACTGAATCCATTTACTCTTCTTCTTCCTTGCGGGGATCGGCAATGCCGATACCGTGCGGGTAGGGGGTAGTAATACCTTTAGCATGCATGACATTGAGCACGCGGGATTGGAGGAAACGCTGAACGTCCCACTGCTTGCCCGGCAGGGTCTTGGTGGAAACGCGGAAGGAAACATAATCCGGCTCGAAGCCGGACATGCCATCCACCCGGGGCGTGCTGAGGATGAGCTTGCGCACCTTATCGTCCTGTGCCGCTTCTTTCACAGCGTCCTCGATGACTTCGCCGGCAACCTCTGGGTCATTGGAAAGGCCCACAGGAATCTGGATGCGGGCAACGGAGTACTCATCGGAGTGGTTGGCTACTTGGAGGATTTCGCCATTGCGCACGTACCACAGGGCGCCGTCGATATCGCGAACCGTGGTGATGCGCAGGGAGATGGACTCGACATCGCCGAAGACGCCATTGCCTAGGTCAACCACGTCGCCGATGCCGTATTGATCCTCAATGAGCATGAAAATTCCGGATAGGAAGTCTTTCACCAGCGCCTGGGCGCCAAAACCAAGGGCAACACCGATAACACCGGCAGAGGCGATAAGCGGTGCCACGTTAACGTCTAATTCATCCAAGATGGCAATAACGGCCCATACCCACACGAAAATGGCGGCGGCGGAGCGGGCCACTCCAGCTAGCGTCTTAATTCGGGAAGCGCGCCGGGTTTCGCGGGTATGGCGCATGGCCTCTTCTTGCTGGGTGGGCTCGGGGCGGTTGGCCCGACTCTTGAATTTTCCGCGGAAGCGCTGCTTATCCAGCCCAGAAGATTTGATGCTGTTATCAGCCACCTTGTTGATAATGCGGTGGAGGAGCCAGTGGGCAACTACGGCCAGGATAAGGATGACGGCGATGCGAATGGGGCGCTCGATAAGCCAGCTTTGCACCGTCTCATCGTTCCAAAAGTTGGAGACGGACTCGACGGCCGAGTCCTTGGTGGAAGCGGCTGAGGCTAAGAATTGCGTAGTCATTGTTCTTTCTAAGTCGAGTACAAAAGGAACCGCGCCCATTGTAAGGGGCGAACCTGAAAGTGTGATGAATTGTGGCGTCCGAGAGTGTGAAAATAAATGCTCATCTCTCCGTTAGAAATGAACAGCTTAGTCTAGACTGTGGTGCTATGACTGAACGCAGCACGCAGAACCTCGCTCAAGGCTTTACGTCCCGTTCCATCCATGGCGGCTACCACCCCGACCCCCACATGGGCTCAATTAATGTGCCGATCTATGCCTCAACCACATTTGCGCAAGACGGCTTAGCGCAGCTGCGCGGCGGGTTCGAATACGGACGCGTGGCAAACCCCACCGTGCGCTCGCTCGAACGCACTCTAGCGGCGCTAGAGGGCGCTGAGTATGCCCGCGTGTTTTCTTCCGGTATGGCTGCCGCCGATACGCTGATTCGGATCTTGGTGCGCCCTGGCGATCACGTCATTTTGGGCAATGACGCCTACGGCGGTTCCTACCGCCTGCTCAATGATTTCACCGAGTGGGGCGTGGAGATGTCCATCGTAAATACCAGTGACACCGCAGCCGTTGCGGCCGCGGTGCAGGATAATACCAAGCTCATTTGGTTGGAAACGCCTACTAATCCGGCGCTGAATATTACCGATATCGCTGCGGTGGCCAAGATTAAGGGCAGCGCGCAGGTGCTGGTGGACAATACTTTTGCTACGCCTTACCTGCAGAACCCGTTGGAGCTGGGCGCGGATCATGTGCTGCACTCGACCACCAAATACCTAGGTGGGCACTCCGATGTGTTGGGCGGTGCGGTGGTGACTAATGACGCCCACGTGGACGAGCGCCTTCTCTATTTCCAGGGCAATGTGGGTGCAGTGAGCTCGCCTTTCGACGCCTACCTCACCGCTCGCGGCATCAAGACCCTATCCGTGCGTATGGATCGCCACTGCGCCAATGCGCAGAAGGTAGCGGAATTCTTGCAGGATCGTCCCGAGGTCAAACAGGTGCTCTACCCAGGGCTCAAGGAGCACCCAGGCCACGAGTTGGCGGCACAGCAGATGCGTGGCTTTGGCGGCATGATGTCCGTGCGCTTCCATAGTGCGGAGCATGCCAAGCAGATCTGTCTCAATACGCGGCTTATCTGCTTAGCGGAATCGCTGGGTGGGGTGGAGTCGCTCATCGAACACCCGAAGAATATGACGCACGTATCCGCAGAAGGGTCGGAGCTGGTGCCGCCGGAGGATCTGGTGCGCATTTCCATTGGCATTGAGGACATCGATGACCTGCTCGCGGATTTGGAGCAGGCCCTCGACGCGCTATAGGCCGCGGTGGCGGGACCGGGACCGGCCTGGCCCGGGCCATTAGCGCGGTGGTGGCTAGGAACGCACCATGGCCAGGAGGGAACCGGCGGCCTTGTCGGTTTCCTGCAGCATGAGTGGGTCGGTTCCTGGCATGGGGGAAATGGTGGTATCCGGCCACTGGGAATAGGTGGGGATGCCTACAATGTGCAAGCGCGCATCCAGCTCGCCGTCCGAGTGAACGGTGCGGCGGGTAGGGCCATCGGTCTCCGGTGAACCGGTGGGCTGGCCGTGGTCGGGGAAAGGTCGCACGCGGCCTGAGTCCACCAAGCAACGAGTCATTGCGTCGCCAGCGGAGCGGATATCGGGGCGGTGCATAAAGGCGTCGACAAGCGTGGGCGCAGAAGCCGAGCGTGGGCCGGAGGTTAGGGTGAAATGATCTGCCTCGATGGCCAGGGTGGGGTGATCGCCGAGGAAGTGGGCCAAGCCGGCGTCAACAAGCGCGAGCAGCTGGCGCACGCGGAAGAGCGGCGGGCCGGAACCTATCATCTGGCCAAAGGACATTACTTGGGCATAGCGGCCGGTGCGGGACTCGCGGGTATAGCGGCCCTCCGCGCCAAGGATGGAGGCGGGCTTGCGCGATTGCGATAGCGACCATAGCGCGGCCTTGATGGGGGAGTCATGGCCGGCGGCGGCCTCCCGGATATCGCTTTCCATGGACTGGGCAATGTGCTCGGTGAGTTCAGTGATGTCCCCGGTAAACCCAGCGATCTGGTACATGAGATCATTCATATCCCATGGCTCGGTAACCATGGGCGCAATAGCCGCGCCTAGCTCATCCGGGGCGGTGGCATCGATAACATCGAGAATCTCCGTGCGCGGGCGCAGGAGGGAATCCGGACGTACGCGCTCCAAGGTGGTGATATAAGCCTCGTAGCTATCGCGCGCGATGGCAGGCCAGACCTGGGCGTCAAAGTCGATGTCTTGAGTGCCGCTGAGTTCCGCAATGACATTCTTCAGGCGGCGGCGCGGCATGGTAGGCGGCAGCTCACCGTACTCGGACTTGGGGTGGTAGGGGTAGCCGCGGCCGGAGGAAATGATGAAGTTGGGCTCTTTGCCGCAGGGCTCGTAGCGCAGGCCGGAGCGCGCGGAAGAATCTTCGACGAAGGTGCCGCCGCGTTCGATGGTGGTTAGTGCCATGATGTCATAAAAGCCCATGCCTAGCCCGCGCACCAGCACGTCCTCGCCGCTAGGGATGGCGGCATAGTCTTGCTCTACCGGGTTATCGGGAGCGATCCAGTTCAGGCCGGAAGCCGCCAGCTGCTTTTCCTGCTCGTTGTATTCCGGAACCATCCAGCCATAGGCCAGCACTGTGGCATCGGCGCGCATCTCGGAGCCATCCGCCAAGCGGAGGACATCCACGTGGTCGTCCTCAGCGATGGTCTCTAGCCGGCTGAAGTGGCTCACGGTGGAAATGCTCTTGGGCAGGCGCGCGATGACGACGTCATAGACCCAGCGCAGGTATTCGCCATAAAGGGCGCGGGAAGGATTCGATTCTGGGCGGGTAGCGGCAAGCTCTTCGCGGTAGTCTTCCGCAATATGTGCGGCTGGGGGATGCTGTTCAAAAAGCTCGCGCTTGGCGGCGGAAATGTCGTCCCCCTCGCCGCGCAGAAGCTTAATCCACTCGTACTGAATGGGGCCTTCGAGCACAGGGGCGTCTACGGTGGCGCCGGGCTCGGTGAAAAGGGTGACGGCGCCGGCGCGGGTATTCATGCACAAGGTTTTGGTTTGATCCGTTTCCCAAATACGGCCGGCACCATGCTGGGCATCATCAATGAGGTGGACGGTAATAGGGTCGCTGGAATCGTCCATGCGGGCAGACAGGCGTTCCAAGATGGAAATGCCGCGCGGGCCCATGCCGACGATCGCGATTGCTGGAGTAGACATACCTCTATCGTGCCACATTCAGCTTCTTCCAGGAACATCGCACCCGGCAGTAAGAATAAAATAGACCGTTTTGTCTATGGTATGGCTTCATTTCCCCTGTTTCGGCAGGTGATAAAGTAGACCGCCCGGTCTTGTATTTGTAGGTGTGAGTGTGGTCTAATGGGCGAGTACTACTTAAGACTTAAAGGAAATCGAGCTTTTATGAAGCAACTTTCTCGGCTCCTGCGGCCGGTGGCCGCGGTCCTGGCCAGCGGCGCGCTTGCTCTCTCGCTAACCTCGTGCGCCTCTACTTCCCACGCCGCGGAAGATGGCATGGTCACCTATGTCGAGCCCAATATGTTCAATAACCTTTATCCACCCTCCGGCGGCTATTACCCCAACGGTGGTGTGCTCAATAACATCACTGATCGCCTGCTCTGGCAGGATCCAAATACTCTTGAGCTGCACCCGTGGATTGCGGAGGAGATGCCTAAGGTAAATAAAGACAACACCGAGTTCACCTTCAAGATCCGCAAGGGCGTGACCTACTCTGATGGCTCCCGCCTAGATGCCGCGAACGTGAAGAAGAACTATGACCTTTATGCCCTAGGGGATGAAAACCGCATGCTCACCCCTTCGGAGCAGCTGCCTAACTATGAAAAATCCGAGGTCATCGATGACTACACGGTGAAGTTCTACTTCAGCGAGCCCTCCCCAGGCTTCCCACAGTCCACCTCCGTGATGAACCAAGGGCTGCTTTCTAATGCCACGCTGGATTTAGATGACACCGGCTTCGCACCGGGCAATGCCACCGCGATTTCTGGTTCTGGCCCCTTCGTCATCGAGGAAGAAGAGCTGGGGACAAAGCTGGTGCTCAAAAAGCGCGAGGACTATGACTGGGCGCCACCGGCCCGCAAGGACCACCAAGGGCCGGCCGATATTGAGGGCATCAATATTGTTCTCGCAGCCGAAGATTCCGTGCGCGTGGGCTCGCTTGTGGCCGGACAGTCCGATATAGCTCGCCAGATCGAAGCTCCCGATGAAAAGCACCTCAAGGATCAAAACCTGGAGATTTTCGCCGCGCCTACCCGTGGCGTGAATAATAGCTTCCACTTCCACTTCCGCCACCCACTTTTAGCGGATAAACGCGTGCGTCAGGCCATTATTCACGCCATCGACCGCGATAATATTCTGAACACCCTCTTTTCTGACTCCTATCCCAAAGGCACATCGATCCTGGCCAAGACAGCCATTGGCTACAAGGATCAATCCGCGAACTATGCCTTCGATCCAGAGGAATCTAAGCGCTTGCTCGATGCAGCCGGTTGGCGCGAAGGAGAAGATGGCATCCGCGAGAAAGATGGCAAGCGTCTTTCCGTGACCTTCAATGAGGCCGTCCCGCAGCCGCGCTCTAAGGAGATGTTCACCAAGGCCCAAGAGATGCTCAAGAATGTTGGCATTGAGGCCAACCTCAACCCGGGTGACCGCTCCGCGCAGCAGAAGGCCATGAAGGACCAAGATACCGTGCAGGTACGCCACACCATGACCGGCCGCGCCAATGTGGACACCTTGGCTACGTGGCTAGATGGCACTGGGCGCAATTCTTTCCTTAACTATGACGAAAAGACCGATAGCTTCGGCGATAAGAAGCTGCAGAAATTGGTGGACGAGTACTTCGACCTCAGCAGCGAAAAGGACCGCCTGGCCATGACTGGCCGCATGCAGGACTACCTCTCTGAACAGGCCTATATCCTGCCCATGTTCGAAGAGCCGCAGGTATATGGTTTCCAGCCTTATATCGAGGGCTTTAGCACCGAGGCTATCGGCCGTCCATCGTTTTATGCGGTAGACATCAACACCGCAGAAGGGGAGGACTAATCCATGAGCCTGAAATCTATCGCCCTACGCATCGGCCAAGCCGTGCTGGTTATCTGGGCAACCTTCACCCTCTCATTCATCCTCTTGGCGGCGCTGCCCGGTGACGCCGTCGCGACCCGCTATGACAACCCGACCCTAGGGCTCAACGCCGAGCAGTTGGCCGCTATCCGCGAGGTTTATGGCGCCGATGAACCGATCTTGAGCCGCTACTTCAGCGCGCTCGGTGGATTCCTCACCGGTGACTTCGGCTTTTCCGTCGCCACCGGCACTGCGGTATCGGAGATGCTGGCGGATGCTCTTCCCTCCACATTGGCGCTGGCTATCCTCGCCTTCCTCCTCGGAGTGGCCTTAGCCTTCCTCGTGGCCATCGTCTCCACCTTCGGTCCATTCTCTTGGCTGCGCAGTTTCTTCCGCAGCCTGCCTTCCGTGATGGTCTCCCTGCCGACCTTTTGGATTGGCATCATCCTGATCCAAATATTTTCCTTTGGTTTGGGCTGGGTGCCGGTCATCGGCGCGAGTGACGCCCAAAACCTAATCCTGCCGGTGATTACCCTGGCCATCTTCGTGGCGGCACCGCTGGCGCAGGTGCTACTGCGCTCCATCGATGAAGTAATGGATATGTCCTTCGTGCAGGTAGTGCGCGCCAAGGGTGCTAGCGGTGCCTGGTTGCTGTGGCGCAATGTCCTGCGCAATGCGTTGCTGCCAGCTCTGACCATGGCCGGCCTTACCTTTGGTGAGCTCGTTGGCGGCTCCGTAGTAACGGAAGCAGTTTTTGCCCGCCACGGCATTGGCGCGTTGACCGTGGATGCGGTGGCCAACCGCGATACCTCCGTATTGCTAGCCATCGTGGTGCTGGCCGCGGCCGTCTTTGTCCTCATCAATCTCATTGTGGACCTGCTCTACCCAGTGCTTGACGTGCGCCTGCGCGAGGGTAGCCACGATAGCGCACGCAGCAACACCACCAACACCGCCGATACTCCCGCAAAGAACGAGAAGAAGGTCCAAGCATGAAGCTTAAATCCACACAGCTGAAGCTCACCCCGGGCACCATTATCTCGCTTATTGTGCTGGGCCTAGCGGTGCTCTGCGCGCTGTTCCCCCAACTATTTACCTCCCAAGACCCTAACCAGGGCGGTGACACCATGGCGCTGCTGCAGCCTAGTTTCCAACACTGGTTCGGCACCGATGCCGTCGGTCGTGACCTGTATACCCGCGTGGTCTATGGTGCGCGCCAATCTCTGCTGGGTGCGCTGCTAGCGGTAGTGTTTGGCCTCATTGTCGGCACCATCTTGGGCATTATCGCCGGAGTGCGCCGCGGCTGGGTCGATGCTGTCATCATGCGCATCGTGGATGTGCTGCTGTCCATACCCGGGCTCTTGCTCTCCCTGTCCGTCATCATCGTGCTCGGACACGGCATCTTTAATGCTGCCATCGCCGTGGGCATTACCTCCGTGGCAACCTTTGCGCGCCTCGCGCGCTCTCAGGTTCTTAGTGTTGCCGGCTCCGATTTCGTCGAGGCCGCCTACGGTTCCGGCGGCTCGGCCTTCCAGGTGCTCGTGCGCCATATTCTTCCCAATTCACTCACCGCAGTCTTCGCCGTAGCCGCCTTGCAATTCGGCCTGGCCATTTTGCAGCTAGCTACCCTTGGCTTCCTTGGTTACGGCGCCCCGCCCCCAACACCGGAATGGGGCCTGCTCATTTCTGAATCACGCGACTATATTGCCACCGCCGGCTGGCTGACCATCGCCCCCGGCATCGTTATCGTCGCCGTGGTTCTTGCGGCCAACCACCTCAGCCAGACACTGCGAAAGGCGGCCTAATGTCCCTGCTTAGCATTAGTGATTTATCCATTACGTACCGCACCGCCCAAGGTGAGATGGAAGCGGTCAGCGGCATTGAGCTCGAAGTGAACCCTGGGGAAATGACCGCCATCGTGGGCGAGTCCGGCTCCGGCAAGTCCACCTCCGCCATGGCCGCCATTGGCCTGCTGCCAGACAATGCTTCGATTGTCTCCGGCACCATTACTTTCGACGGCCACGATGTCACCCATTTCTCCCAAAAACAATGGCGTACCCTGCGTGGCCGCCGCATTGGGTTGATTCCGCAGGATCCCAATAACTCGCTCAACCCGCTCAAGACCATCGGAGCCTCGGTGGAAGAGGGCATGGCCATCCACCGGCAGGGTGATAAGGAGTCCCGGAAGAAGCGTGCTCTGGAGTTATTGGAGCGCGTGGGCATTGATGATCCACAGCGTCGTTATCATCAGTACCCGCATGAGCTTTCCGGCGGCATGAAGCAACGCGTGCTCATCGCTGCCGCTGTGGCACTGGAGCCAGAGCTCATCATCGCCGATGAGCCTACGTCCGCACTGGATGTCACCGTGCAGAAAATCATCCTGGATCTCCTTGATGAAATGCGCGAAGAGCTCACCATGGGCATCCTTTTTATTACCCATGATCTGGCCGTGGCGGGTGACCGCGCCAATAATATTGTGGTGATGGAAAAGGGCACCGTCCGCGAGTCGGGCGTAGCCGCCCGTGTCCTCACCGAGCCCCAGCATGCCTACTCCAAGCGCCTGCTTGCTGACGCCCCCTCGCTCACCGCCCCTACTTCCTCCCAGAGTGCATCTCCGGTGCGGAATAGTACGCCCGCCCAACAGGAGACGTTGCTCGAAGTCGAGGGGTTCACCCAGCGCTTCGGGGATTTCACCGCGGTAGATGACATCAACTTTTCCGTAGCCCGGGGTACTACCCATGCCTTGGTGGGGGAGTCCGGCTCTGGCAAGACAACCACCGGCCGTGCCATCTCCTTGCTGAGCACGCCTACCTCCGGCAGCATTCGCTTGGCGGGGGAAGATATCAGCACCGCCCGTGGCAAGCGCCGCCGGGAGCTGCGCCGCTCTGTTCAGATGGTTTACCAAAATCCTTTTGGTTCGCTCGATCCGCGAGTGAGCATCGGCGATACCGTAGCCGAACCGGTGCGCAACTTTACCGGGGCCTCTAAGCGGGATGCTCGCGCAAAGGCACGGGAGTATCTTGATTTGGTTGCTTTGGATTCTTCCATGGCGTCTCGTCGTCCCCGCGAGCTTTCTGGAGGCCAGCGCCAGCGCGTGGCCATTGCCCGTGCCATGATCATTGAACCCGATCTCCTGGTGCTTGATGAGGCCGTTTCCGCGCTCGACGTCACCGTCCAGGCACAGATCCTGCGCCTGCTAGATGAGCTGCAGCGCGAGCTGGAGCTTACCTATATCTTCATCTCCCACGACCTCGCGGTGGTAAACCAGATTTCCGATACCGTTTCCGTGCTCTCGCACGGTACGCAAGTGGAATCAGGGCCTACGGCGCAGGTTTTTGCTCACCCGGAAACCGAGTACACGCGCCAACTCATTGACGCCATTCCAGGCTCCCGCTATCGTGCCGGAGACCTAAACTTGGGGCTATAAACCGATCCCCAGAAAGGTTGGACTGAAAAATGACCGACATCATTAACGAGCTTTCCCATGCCAGTGCCGAGGTGCAGCAGCTGCGCCGTGCACGCCAAGATGCACAAGATAATGCGCAGCTGAGCTTTAGTGCGTTGCTTGAGCCCGCAGAGCCGGGTGAGTTCTCCTATGCGGAGCGCTATGCCGTTGCGGCTTTTACCGCCGCCATCTACCAGGCGAGCGAGGCTGCGGATTTCTACTTCGACCTCTTGGGCGACGAGGCCGATGAGGGCCTTGTCACCGCCGTGCGCGCAGCCGCCCAGCGCGGTGTGTCCACCGGTCCATACCACCAAGGTGAATTCCTAATCTTTGGCGATACCGACGCGGAAGCCGCGTTGGGCAAGCGCCTAGCCGCCGCCTTCGACTGGGCACATCTTTTGGCCTTCCACCCCAAAGATGCCTCCCCGCAGGCCATCGGGCACCTCGATGCTGCCGGGTGGCCTGCCACCGAAATTGTCAGCTTGTCTCAGCTGGTGGCCTTTTTGTCCTTTCAGCTGCGCGTGGTCCACGGCCTGCACGTGCTTGCTGGGGAGGATTCCGCGTCTCGTCCCACGGCTGAGCGCGCCGCCGGCGTGACTAACCCGGGATGGCAGGCTACCGCGAATACACTGCAGCCCGATACCGTGCTCCCAGACCACTTTGTCAACCACTCCCTAGGCTGGAAGCCTTGGGTAGAGGCACTGGCAAAGGAAGACTTTACTGCGGAGCATACCGAAGCCCTCATCAAACCAGAGCGCATTGATTCTGAGTATTTCCGCTTACTCGCCCGCGATCCTGCAGCATTGAAGGCGCGCACGCTGACTGACCTGGACATTTTCTATAACACCGAAGGCGGCCTCTCCCGCGCGGATCGGGAGCTCGCCGCAACTGTGGCCTCGCGTTATAACGGCTGCGAGTACTGTGCCGCCGTGCACCAGGCGCGGTGCGTCCAAGAGGGCGGTGACCGCGACATCGTAGACCGCCTCTTGGACGAAGGCATCGAAGCAGACCTTGGTTCTCAGGAGTGGGACCTTATTCGTCGCGCCGCCGTGGCGCTGACCGAAACCCCCTTTGCTTTTGATGCGCAACTTTGCGCGGACCTGCGCGCAGCCGGATTCGATGATCAGTCCATCCTGGATCTGATCTACGCTTCCTCCTTCTTCAACTGGGCCAATCGCTTGATGCTCACATTGGGACAACCGGACGTCCCTAAGCGTTTCCGCTAACCGGCGACCGGCGCTGACTGGGGTGGCGCGGCAGCAGGGGCGAAGGATCCCTATGATGGGGCGGCATGACTGATATTAAAAATGACTCCGCACCAGCACACTCGGATGACCAAGCCTTGCAGAAAGTTGCCGTTGTCACCGGCGCTACCGGCGGCATGGGCCGCGAAATTATCGCGGACTTGGCCGGTGATTATCACGTTTACGCACTGGGCCGCAGCGCAGCGGATCTGCCCGAATCGGACTCCATCACACCGGTAACCATCGACCTAGTAGCCGGCCTAGATGAGGACATGGCGCTGCCGGAGCTGGATCGTGTAGACGTGCTTGTGCACGCCGCTGCGCAGGCCACCAAATACTCCGTAGAAGAAGCCACTCCGGAAAACTGGCGGGCGCACATGGATCTTAATGTGCACGCTCCTGCAGAGGTGACCCGCATACTGCTGCCGCAGCTGCGTAAAGCCGAGGGCACAGTGGTCTTTATTAACTCTGGTGCCGGCCGCCACAGTTATGGCGATAACGTCGTCTACGCGGCCACGAAGCACGCTTTGTATGCACTCGCAGACGGACTGCGTATCTCCGAGCCGGGGATTCGCGTATCCACCGTGGCGCCAGGCCCTACCGATACTCCGATGCTGCAGGGGCTGCAGGACTATGACCCCTCACAGGTCATTGCCCCGGCTGAGGTAGCTCGCGCCATCCGTACTGTGGTGGAGGCAGGGCCCACCACCCAACTCACGGAAATCCAGGTTAGGCCGCGAATCGAACTATCTCTGCGCAAGTAGTAAATAGGTTTTAGTAAGGTACATCATACATTAATGGGGTTGGTTTTCGGCCTGCCCGTTACACTCGAGGACTGTGACTTCCCAAAGCCGAAAACGGCCTGCCTATCTCCTTATTTCCGATGCCCTACGCGACAAGATCGAGCGCAATGAATTAGAACCTGGTCAGCGTTTTCCCACCGAACGCGAGTTGGTCCGAGAATTTCAGGTTGCGCGCATGACCGTGCGCCATGCCTTAGACATTTTAGAAGTAGAAGGCCTTCTTGATCGCCGCCGTGGGCGCAACGGCGGCACCTACGTGCGTAGGGTCCCCCCTACGCTGAGCCTGACCAATAAGAACAGCATCGTCACGCAATTGCGCGAGCGCGGGCATGACACCGCCGTGCGGGTGGTTTCCATCAATAAAGCGCACGTGCCTAAGCATGTAGCAGCGATACTGGGCGTGAATGAATCCACCTTTGCATGGGAAATCAAGCGCCTCTATTCCGTCGACGGCAAGCCGGTCGTCCTCTCGCGCTATACCATCCCGGTAAATATGGCTCCTGATCTCAATCAGCACGACCTGCGCGAGCCGATTATGGACATACTGGCTGGCTATAACCTCAAGCCGGTTTTTAAACGCGAGAGTATGAGTGCCGCTACCGCGCGCACCGAAGAACAGAAACTCTTGGAGGTGAGCCGATCGCACCCGCTTCTTCGGTTCGTGCGATTGTTGAAGAATGAGACCGGCGCGGTCTTTGCTTATATCGAAGAGTCACTGCGCTCTGATATCGCCAATGTAGAAGTAGTCTTGGGCGAGGATCCCGCGCCATAACCCGTACGAACCGAGGATGGAGGCGCGGGAAAGCTGGCTTAGCTAGCGTCCACCTGGCGATTGCGCAGCGCACGAGCTACGCGGTCACGCTGCTCGGTTATCGTACGGCGCAGACCACCGGGCAGGTCTTTCTCCAGGAAAGCGTCGGCGCGGTCCAAGCCCTTTTGCGTAATATCCCAGGAAGGAAAGAGACCCGTCACGGTGGTCAGAGCGACCTCGGAGGACTGGGAAGACCACACCTTTTCCGCAATATCGAAAAACTCCGTGGTGGGAAGGAACTCCTCGCCATGCGGATAGAGCAAACCTTCAAGTTTGGAGGTGAGCTCGCGGTTGGTGAGGTTGCCCGCCACGATGTCCTCCCATACCGTGCGCTTGTTTTCGGCGGTTGCTTCGGCGGCGCGGGCGCGCAGGGAGGAGTAGTAGCCGGTGGCGGAATTATCGCGCTCTAACTGCGCATTAGCGGCAGTGGGGACATCATTTATCGCCCCATCGGCGGCGAGTGCCGCCAGTGCATACCAACGCAGCCCCGCATCTTCGGAGGAGTCGAGCACGCTACGCAGGTAGTCACTTGCGCTATCGTGCAGGCGAATCTTGGCCAGCGCCTGGGTACAGATGATGGAGCGCTGGGCGTCGGTGCTGTGGGCGCCGTCGAGGAGGGCGTCGGCAAGCAGGGTGCTCTGGGCCGCCCACTGTGGATCGGCGTAGTTCTTCAGTGCGCTGGAGGCCTGCAAAACAATGCGTTCGAGGACGGCAAGCTCGGTCTCAGCCTGCATACCGCGGGCCACTAGCTGGATGAAATCGCGGGCGCGCATAGTGCCAGCGCGGGTCATCTCCCAGGCAGTGGACCAGCACAGGGTGCGGGCCATAGGATCGGCAAACTTATCGATATTATCCAGCAGGAATTGCAGCGAACCCGCGTCCAATTCGATAAGGCAGTAGGTCAGGTCATCGTCATTGGGCAGCAGGAAGTCGATGTCTGCTAGCTGCCGGCCGATGAGTTCTGGAATCTCGGTGGAGGCGCCGTCGATATCCATTTCGATACGGTCGGTGCGCACTACCTGACCCTCCTGCAGGTTATATAGGCCCACCGCCACGCGGTGGGTGCGTAAGGTATCGCCAGTCTGGGTGAGATAGGCATGGGTAATCGTGCCGGACTCATCCGCATTGAGCGCTATGCTCAGAGTGTTGATGCCGGAGGTCTTAAGCCACTGCTGCGCCCAGAAAGAAAGGTCGCGGCCGGAGGCTTCCGTAAGGTGTCCTAAGAGATCATTGAAGGTGGCATTGCCCCATGCATGGGCGGCGAAGTGACGGCGCACGCCGGCTAGGAAGTTTTCGCGGCCAACATAAGCTTGGAGCTGCTTGAGTACCGAAGCACCCTTGGCGTAGGTGATGCCATCGAAGTTTTGCTCTACGGTTTCGATATCGCTGGCATCGGTAGAAATCGGGTGGGTGGTAGGCAGCTGATCTTGCTGGTAGGCCCAGGACTTTTCTACGTTGGCAAAGGTTACCCACGCGGTATCGTATTCGGTTTCTTCCGCCTGAGAAATGGCCGCAGACCAAGTGGCGAAGGACTCATTGAGCCACAAATCGTCCCACCACTGCATGGTGACGAGATCGCCGAACCACATATGGGCCAATTCGTGCAAAATAGTATCGGCACGGCGCTCATACTTATAGTGCGTGGCCTGGGAGGTAAAGACGTATTCATCGCGGATGGTGACGCACCCGGCATTTTCCATCGCACCCGCGTTGAACTCCGGCACGAAAATCTGGTCATACTTGCCAAAGGGGTAGGGGAAGCCGAAGTTGCGGTGATAGAAATCAAAGCCCTGCTTGGTCTCTGTAAACAAGCGCTCAGCATCCAGAGCATGGGCGAGCGAAGCGCGGCAGTAAATGCCGAGTGGTACCTCGAGTTTTTGGGCCGGCTTGCCCTCGGGATGTGCGGTCAGCTCGCCACGCCAGGTATCGGTGACCTCGTGGTAAGGGCCGGCGCACAGGGCTACCAGGTAGGTAGACAGCGGGTAGTCGATATCCGTGCTGGCTACGTCTCCTTCCCAGCTCACTGGGCCGTTGCTAATGACGGTCCAGTCCTCCGGAGCCTTGAAATGCAGCGCGTAGGTGGCCTTCATATCCGGCTGGTCAAAACAGGCGAAAACCCGCTTGGCATCGGCGGTTTCAAATTGGGTATAGAGGTAGACCTTGTCATCGGCGGGGTCGATAAAGCGGTGCAGGCCCTCACCGGTGCGGGAATACGGGATCTTCGCGGTGACTTCTAGCGTGTAGTCAGCTACTTGGAGGCCGGAGAGTGGAATGCCGTAGGTGGGGTTATAGGAATCCGTAGGCAGCGGATTGCCGTTGAGGCGAACCTCATGGACTTCCTCGGCGCGCAGATCAATGAAGGTCGCTCCGATTTCCCGGGACTTAAACTCCACCTTCGTAGTGGACAGGAAGTGGGTATCGGAATACTTGAGGTCTAAAGTGACATCATAATGGTCCACCTCAATCATCTGGGAGCGTTTTTGTGCTTCCTCGCGGGTGAGGTTTACGGAGGTCATAGCCTATATTCTCCTTCGGTTCCGAAAATAGTTCTGCATCTACAGTAGTCGCGCGCCTAGGCTGGTGGGGCAAACTTTTATCAATCAAAGGAGTAATCATGGCTGACGCAGTAAAGTTCTGGTTCGACGTATCTTGCCCCTTCGCTTGGGCCACCTCGCGGTGGATCAAGGAAGTAGAAAAGGTTCGCGATATTGAGGTCGAGTTCGAGCCGATGTCCCTGTCCGTGCTGAACGATGGCCGTGATCTAGACGCCACTTACATGGATATGATGAAGGCTAACTGGGGCCCGGCACGTGTCTTTGCCAAGGTTAAGGCCGAGCGTCCGGAAAAAGTAGATGAGCTTTATACCGCGATGGGCACCCTGGTCCACACCAAGGGCAACGGCGGGCGCACCGGATTTGGCGCTTATGATGACATCATCGCGCAGGCTCTGGCTGAGGTAGAACTTCCGGCCGAGTTCGCCGAGGTGGCCAATACCGAGGACTATGACGAGAAGCTGCGCGAGTACCACCACAACGGGATTTCTTCCGTGGGGGATGAGGTAGGCACCCCGGTTATCAAGCTAGGCGAGACCGCTTTCTTCGGCCCGGTGATTACCCGCATTCCTACCGGGGAAGAAGCAGGCGAGCTTTTCGACGCCTCCTTGCGCCTTGCCCAGTACCCCTACTTCTTCGAACTCAAGCGCTCCCGCACCGAGATGCCGCAGGTGGAGGAGGGTTAAGCTAAAACGAGGACCATTACTCACCACACGCTCCAATAGAAGGCGCTGGTGAGTCAAATCTTTCCGCCATAGGCACATGGGGGCTAAATGGCCCACTCTTGCTGCTGGATTCGCGGGGCTGAAAAGGCCGCGATCTCAGCAGCGTTAAGCGGAGATGCTATGGGATGTAGGAAGGAACAGGGGGCATCTTCCTTGCTTGCCCCCTACTTAGTCTTTAATTCTCCGCAAAAATCGGGGAATGCATTATCCCGGATAGGATTCGCAGCCCACACCGTCCCCGTCCTCATCTCGTTCTAGCGAGTAGTCAGGGTCGCCAGGGTAGACTTTGTGCCCAATTTCGGCGCAGGTTCGACCAGATCCACCACCGGCTGGTGCTGGGTCGTTTTGTTGCTCGGCCGGCGGTGCTACGAATTGCTGTGCAACTTGTGGAGCCATTTCATTTGAGCACTGTTGAGTCCAGCCGGAGGTGCCGTCCGAGAAAAACGTTCTTCCTCATCTGAGTCGCCCAATGCAGCGTTCGGATTATCGTGTACGTGGAGATCGTCATCGTCGTGCTCATCCTCTTCGTCAGGTTCTTCAACCTCTGGTGGAGGCGTAACCTCGCTAGATGAGGAGGTAGTGACGCTACTAGTCGAGCTAGTCGTAGAGGACGTGGTGGTGCTCGACGGACTGCTGCTGGTCGTGCTGGAAGTGGTCTCGGAGCTTTCGCCTGAATCGCTACATGCTGATATCAAAAGCGTGGTTGTAACGAGAATAGGGAGTAGCTTTTTCATGCTTTAGTCCTTTGGGAGAGAGTTTCAGACTTTACTTAAGCTACTTGATCCCTCGCCATTGCAGTCCTCTTTTGGATATGAATCGTCTGATTTCTAAATTTAAAGCGATGATTAGCGGTGTCCGAGTTGATCTTTGCCGGTAGCCCAAAGGCAAAGAGGGAGTTTCCACCCAAAGAATCTGTTTCTTGTAGCTACTGGGAGCGCGTTTCGTGCTGGCGCAGCTGAATTGCGGCGCCGACACACAGCGCGATGGTCAGCGGGGTCAAGATGAATGCCGGAAGACCTGCGATATTGATAGCGGGCAGCGCCATGCCGGCTCGAAAGTCGTCCCACGCAACAAGTACCCAGGAAGCCCATGAGGCGCCGGCGAGGAGCGCGATAATGCCGGCCGCAATAGCGCCCCCATTTGCCCGCGGATTCCCGCGCACCTTCTGGGCAATCCACCAGATGCCTAAGCCCACGTGAGCCAACGTTGCTAGGGTGCTGGCGATAAGCGGTAGGAGAAAGCCTCCGCCTCCGGAAACCTGAACGCCGAGCATAATGAACCAGGCTAGAAGGCTTCCGCCGTATAGCGCGAGGATCCGGGTGGTTATAGGCATAGCTTTCCTCTCTTATCGCGAAAATCCTTGTCCGCGAGCCTATCAGGAATTTGTAATGCGAAACAGGGCGGGCGCTAAGCCTCCTCGAGGCGCGCCGGGCCGGTAGGATAAAGGCCATGCGCGTATATCTAGGAGCAGACCACGCAGGTTTCGAAACCAAGAACCTGATTGCTGAACACCTCACTAAACAGGGCCACGAAGTCATTGATTGCGGCGCCCACACCTACGATGCCGAGGACGATTACCCGGCATTTTGCATCGAAGCGGCACAACGCACCGTCAATGATCCGGGTTCCTTGGGCATTGTGCTTGGCGGCTCCGGCAATGGCGAGCAGATTGCAGCCAATAAGGTCAAGGGAGCCCGCTGTGCACTGGCCTGGTCCGCCGAGACCGCCCGCCTTGCCCGCGAGCACAACAACGCCCAGCTCATCGGCATCGGCGGCCGCATGCACACCGAGGAGCAAGCCTTGGAAATCGTCGATGCCTTCCTGGATCAAGAATGGTCCCGTGCGGAGCGCCACCAGCGCCGCATCGACATCTTGGCGCAGTACGAGCGCACCGGTATCGCCCCAGAGCTGCCCGAGGCCTAAGCCTTGAGAAAATAAACGCCGCGGAACAAAGGTGGTTCCGCGGCGTTTCTTTGTGTTTCGGCCAGGCATAGCCAAGGCGCTAAGACTTAGGCATCATTCATGTCATTCGGGTGCGGGCCGCCGCGTCCCTCCTCGCCTTCGTCCAAGGCGGTGATGGCAGCCATCTCCTCCTCGGTTAGTTCAAAGCCGAAGACATCAAAGTTTTCCGCAATGCGCGAGGGCGTCGCAGACTTGGGGAAGAGGATGACGCCATTTTGTAGGTGCCAACGAATGATGACTTGCGCTGGGCTGACATCGTGCGCTGCAGCGGCGTCGGTGACCTCGGGGGCATCCAAGATATCGCTCTTTCCCTGCCCCAGCGGGCCCCATGCCTCGATAGCCACGGTGTGGGCGCGGAAGGCGTCCAGCTCCCTCCAGCGCTGCAGATAGGGATGAAGCTCGACTTGGTTGACCGCTGGCTTTATATCGGTCTTGAGCTCCAGCTGTTCCAGGTGCTCCAGCTCGAA
The DNA here is from genome assembly GCF_030229765.1 of Corynebacterium nasorum. Taxonomy (NCBI): domain Bacteria; kingdom Bacillati; phylum Actinomycetota; class Actinomycetes; order Mycobacteriales; family Corynebacteriaceae; genus Corynebacterium; species Corynebacterium nasorum. The sequence goes on from NZ_JASPGY010000007.1 coordinate 30,405, forward strand.
ATTGGAGACGCCGATGGACTTTGTCTTGCCCTGCTTCTGCAGATCAATGAGTTGCTGCCAAGCCTCAACATAGGTGCCCTTTGCTGGTGTAGGCCAGTGGATGAGGTAAAGATCCACATACTCCAAGCCGAGCTTTTCCAAGGACTCATCGAGCGCTGCAGCAGCATCGGTCTGGCGGTCATTCCACAGCTTGGTGGTGATAAAAAGCTCCTCGCGGGGAATGCCAGACTTGGCAATAGCCCGTCCTACGCCTTCCTCATTGCCGTAGATAGCGGCGGTATCAATATGGCGATAACCCACGCGCAGGGCTTCAGCTACCAGATCTTCGGTCTGCTCCGGATCCATCTGGAACACGCCAAAGCCCAGCTGCGGGATGGTATTGCCGTCATTAAGGGTGATTTTAGGTACGCTCATGCGCCCCAGACTACCTATCTATTGCAGCGGGCCGAGAGTGATGAATTTATTCCACGTCTCCCACTCATCCTGCAGGCGGGCACGCTCATGGGGCGGGGTAGCGGTGTCGTCGATAAGCGAGGCATCAATCATGCGCACTCCATTGTCAAAGAACAACGCTGCGTGCCCCGAGGCGCCGTGCCGCAGCACCGGCACCAAGTTCAATCCATCAAAGGACAGTTGCGCATTAGGGCGCACGTCGAGGCCGGCAATGGCAGCGAGCGTAGGCGCTAAGTCAATAGGGGAGACCAACTCATTATTCTCCCCGCTTTCGGCTACACCCGGCCACAACACCGACATAGGTGAATTTCCACCTAGTAGCGAGCAGACGGCGATGACGCCATTGACGTCGTTGAGTTCTTCTAGGCTGGGCTGCTCTAGCAAGCGAAAGACATCGCTACCGGCCGGCTGCGTATCCTCGCGCACCTCATAACCGACGCCCGCAAAAATCTCGCTAATGCGCGTGGTGGCTTGGCGTTGCGGATACTGCCCAGTCAGCGTGCCGCGGCGGGAATCAGCGTACGTCTCCGACGGCACCCACGTGTTATTGAAGCGTACGCCCCGCAGTGCAGTCTCAGGCGCATGGTCAAAGGTCGCAAGAGTGATATCCATAGCCATAATTCTAGGCTTGCCGAGGCGATTCAACGATTTCGTCCCCACAGATCGCCTGTCTCGTCGACGGTTGCGGTGGTTTAGATGGACGAAATCGTTGAAAGTAGCTTCCTGATGGGGCGGGGGCTAATCGAGGTCGAGGCCATCGATGCCGTGAACTGTCACGGTTTCCGAAAGTGGCGCGCGGCCTGGATTCGTTTTAAAGACCGGGCTCGATTCATCAGCTTTACCAAAGGTAATAGCGGTGACCAGCTTGTAGTCCTCGTCTACGCCGAGGAATTCACGCGCGGTTGGCGCAATCAAGGAAATCATCCCCTGTGGGATGCCGTGGTAGCCGTGTGCTTCCAAAGAAAGCAGGAAGTTTTCGGTATAGGTTCCTTGGTCAAAGGCGGCGCGAATGCGGTCACCCATCGGCGGGATAAAGAGAAGTACCGCATGGGGTGCGCCAAAGAAGCGCAAGTTTTCGCGGATGAATTCCACGCGACCTGCTTTGTCCTCGCGCTCAATGCCCAGGAGGCCGTACATTTTGGCGGCTAGCTCTTGGGAGCGCTTGGGATGGATACCCTCACCATAATCGGTGGTGAAGTCGGGGCTGAGCCCATTGGTGCCGAATTCCTTAATAAGCGCCGCGCTTAATTCCTTGAGCTTTTCTCCGCCCACCAAGTGGACATCCCACGGTTGGGTACTGGAGTTGGACGGTGCGGATTGAGCATCTTTTAGAACTTGCTTGATGTCTTCTACCGGCATGGGCTCTGGCAGAAACGCGCGAGGCGAATGGCGGTTGCGGATAAACTCCGAATACTTATTGGTTGAAGTCATGCGCGCCACCCTACACTTCGTCGCATGTTTTCGCCGTATACCGTGAACATCCGATGATGATGGGTGGAAAACGAAAAATCGCCCACCTAGAGGTGGGCGAAAACTGGAGGGAATGACGGGAATCGAACCCGCGTCTTCAGCTTGGAAGGCTGAGGTATTAGCCACTATACGACATTCCCACAACGCGCTATATCAACGCTGGGCCATACTTTAGCGCAACCGCGGCCAAAAAAGAAAATAGGGAACTAGGCTGGCGCCTGAGCCGTTGTTATAAGAGGAACGGATCTATCTATAGAAAGCGATGATCATAGTGGGAATTTTGCTCGTTGCGCTGGCAATTGGTGGAGGCGTCTGGTTTCTTTCCTCCCGTAGCTCTCACAAACGTCGGGAAGAACGCGAGGCACAGCAATTGGCCGATGCACAGGCTGATGCACGTCGGTGGATTGAACGCCTGGGTGGCCAAGTAATGCAGATTTCTGGCACGGATTCTGCCTCCCAGCAAGCGATGGCTGATGCTTCTGAACGGTTCACTGCAGCTAACGCGGCGATTTCGCGTGCTACTACCGCCAAGCAGGCGAATTTGGCGCGTGAGTCGGCCCTGGAAGGCATGCATTATGTGAATGCCGCGCGCGAAATTATGGGCATGAACCCAGGCCCAGAACTCCCGCCGCTGGAGGGGCAGCGTGCGGCTGGCAAGGTGACGGAAGAGCGTACGGTCGAAGCGAATGGCCAAGAGATTACGGCCTCACCATATGCTTCTGCGAATACTCCCAACTACTACCCGGGTGGAATCGTGGCAGGGCGTCCGGTTCCGGCAGGTTGGTACTCCCGTCCATGGTGGGCCGATGCGCTGCACACCGGCGTGTGGATGGTGGGCTACTCCATGATGTTTAATGCCCTCTTCTCCGGCATGTCGGGCATTGGCTACTCTGCGGCTGCTGCAGAAAGCGGCGATTGGGGCGGTCCCGATGGCATGGGTGACGCTGGCGACGTGGGTGGTGACGCCGGTGATGCTGGCGACGTTGGTGGCGGCGATGATGGCGGCGGCTTCTTCGATGGTCTAACTGACGGCGACGGTGACGGCTTCTTTGATGGAATGTTTGATTTCGATTTCTAGCTGAAGCACTGTCAAAATCGGCCGCTGGGCTGCGTGGATGCCTTTAAGTGGGGGTCCGTTTAGGAGATTTAAAACGGACACGGTACACTGTCTCAGGTATGCAACGCAGCCAAGGCAACTTGGTGGCCTACATACGGGGCGTGGCGCAGTTTGGTAGCGCACCTGCTTTGGGAGCAGGGGGTCGCAGGTTCAAATCCTGTCGCCCCGACGTATGGGGGTCTGGAAATGCCCTAATAAGGATTTCCGGACCCCCTTTAAGTTTATGTACGTAAAACAATGAAGCCAGGGAGATTCACTCGTGAAGACCACCGTAGACAAGCTGAGCGATACCCGCGTTAAGCTCACCGTCAACGTTCCGTTTGCGGAGCTGGACCAGGAAATCGATCAAGCTTACGCGGCAATCGCGCAGCAGGTTTCTATTCCAGGTTTCCGTAAGGGCAAGGCACCGCGCCAGCTTATTGACGCTCGCTTCGGCCGCGGCCCCATCCTGGAGCAGGTCGTCAATGACATGCTGCCTTCCCGTTACGAGCAGGCAGTCAAGGAAAACGATCTGAAGGTTATCGGCCAGCCGGACGTTGATATTTCCAAGATTGAGGATAAAGACTTCGTGGAGTTCACCGCCGAGGTTGATATCCGCCCTGAGTTCGAGGTCCCAGACTTCTCCAAGATCTCCGTTACCGTCCCGGCCCTGAAGGCTGACGAAGAGGACGTCGACAAGGCTCTGGAGGAGTTGGCAGAGCGCTTCGGTGAGCTCAAGGACACCAAGCGCAAGATGAAGACCGGCGACTACGCAATCATCGACATCACCGCTGAGATTGACGGCGAGAAGATTGAGGACGCTTCCACCGAGGGCCTGTCCTACCGCATCGGTGACGATGACCTCATCAAGGGCTTGGACACCGCCCTGCGTGGTATGAAGACCGGTGAGGATAACGAGTTCACTTCCACCATCCAGTCTGGCGAGCACAAGGACGAAGAGGCCACCATCAAGGTTCACGTCCAGCAGTCCAAGGAGCGCAAGCTGCCGGCTATGGACGATGAGTTCGCTCAGATGGCTTCCGAGTTCGACACCATGGATGAACTGCGCGAATCCACCAAGACCCAGGTGGAGGAGACCAAGAAGGCTGAGCAGGCTGCCCAGATTCGCGATGAGGTCCTGAAGTCCGCGCTCTCCGAGGTCGAATTCGAACTGCCGCAGTCCGTAGTGGACGAGCAGGCTCACTCCCAACTGCACCAGATTCTGGGCCAGCTGGCTCACGATGAGAAGGCACTGGCTCAGTTGCTTGAGGCACAGGGCACTTCTCGCGAGGAGTTTGATAAGCAGACTCGTGAGCAGGCAGAAGAGTCCGTCCGCACTCAGCTGTTCCTCGACGCCGTAGCAGAAAAGGAAGAGCCGGAAGTTTCCCAACAGGAGCTTACCGACCACATCCTGTTCACCGCTCAGTCCTACGGCATGGACCCGAACCAGTTCATCCAGCAGCTGCAGTCCAACGGCCAGATCGCAAACCTCTTCTCTGACGTGCGCCGTGGCAAGGCACTGGCTGCCGCTATCTGCCGCACCACCGTCAAGGATGAAGAGGGCAATAAGGTTGACGTTGACCAGTACTTCGGTGAAATCGAAGAAGAGGACGCTGCAGAAGCTTCCGAGGAGAAGTAATCTCCCGCTTGTAACGCGGTGCTGCCACATGTGTGGTGGCGAGCGCGCATGAAACCCCGGATTCAGGTAACTCAAGGATGAGCCTGAATCCGGGGTTTGTGTCATTGTGAACGCCCTCTAGGAGTCTTTGAGTACTTCGAAGAGGGCGTGATGTGTGTTGGCTGGGGATACCGCTAGCCGTTCTTGGCTCTAAAGGCCTCGTCGGTCAACTGCAGGAAGCGCATAACGTAATCCTTGACAAAGTCTGCGGTACGTTGATTGAGATGTCCGGACTCTTCGAAAAGGGTGGGGGATTGGCCCAGAAATACTTCGGGCTGACCAGGGAGCGGCATGTCGAAGTAGGACAGAGCGAGGCGAAGGTTCTTCTGTGAACTGTAGCCGCCCATGCGGCCTACAGAGTGGCTAATGATACCTGCGGGAAGGTTCTTCCACGCCACATCTGAGTTGGGTTTAGAGCCGATGTCCACTGCGTTTTTGAGGCAGGCAGGGATAGTGCGGTTGTTCTCTGGCGTAATGAAGAGGATCCCGCTCGAGTTCTTGATGGTCTCGCGAAAGGTGGTGTACTCAGCCGGAGTGGGCTTGTCCGTGACGGCGGGGTCATCGTAGTCGAAGTCATAGAGCGGCAAGTCACGGATTTCCACGATGTTTGCCTCGTAGCCTTCAGGGATCATCGTGAGCACCTCGTGTGCAATCTTGCGTGCAAATGACTCTCGGCGCAGGCTGCCGACGATAACGCTGATACGTGGGGTGGTCATGGTAAACCTTCTTTCTTAGTTGGGTGTAGGGAGACGTGGTCAAGGGAGAAAAGGCTTGCAGCCAAAGGCCGGTGGTGGGCCGGCAGCGTGGGCGGCGGTGAGGAAGCCATCTACTTTGTCTCCTTCTTCATGGCGGAAGTACAGTTCGATGAGTCCTAGAAGCCCCCCGAGGACGGCCTCTCGTGCGGCGGATGTATTCAACAGCCGCATGGCTGCGGGTTGGTTTCCTTCGCGGATGGCTTCAAACAGCGCGATGGTCTCAAGCCAGCTTCCTTGGTCCGGTCGCGGAAAAGGTTTAGAAATCCCAGTCATCATCACTCGTTTCTTCAGCAGTACCAATGACATAGGAGGAACCAGATCCGGAGAAGAAGTCATGGTTCTCATCTGCTCCGGGGGCTAGGGCCGCGAGGATTTCTGGGTTCACTTCCGTTTCTTCGGGCGGGAAATAATCCGGGTAGCCCAAATTCATGAGTGCCTTATTGGCGTTATAGCGAACGAACACGGCTACATCATCCATGAGTCCCAAAGGCTCATATAGCTCGCCGGAATAGTCCAGCTCTAGTGCATAAAGCTCTTCGAGCAAAGAAATGGTGAAATCATGCATCTCCTTCTGCCGTAGCGGGGTCGTGGATTCCAGACCGCGCTGATATTTGTAACCCGAGTAGTAGCCGTGCACTGCCTTGTCACGCAGAATGAGGCGGATCATGTCTGCCGTATTTGTCAGGGTGGCGTGGACAGAAAAGTGCAAGGGAAGATAGAAACCCGCGTAGAGAAGCAGCGAGGAAAGCAACGTCGATGACACCTTGCGTTTGAGTGGATCCGGCCCAAAATAGTGCGCGAGAACTTTCTTGGCGCGTGCCTGGAGAAGGTCGTTATTCACCGCCCAGCGGTATGCTTCATCAATTTCCTTTGTACTGCTCAGGGTAGAAAACACTGAAGAGTATGAACGGGCATGGACTGACTGCATGAAGGCGATGTTGGTATACACGGCCTCCTCGTGTTCGGTGCGGGCATCTTGAATCTGACAGATTTCACCCACGGTGGCCTGGACAGTATCCAGGGTGGTGAGTCCCGTGAACACCCGCATGGTGAGGTTGCGTTCCTCGGGTGTCATCTTCTGCCACGCCGGGAGATCATTAGAAAGCGGGACCTTCTCTGGCAACCAAAAGTTGGCGGTTAGACGGTTCCACACTTCAAGATCCTTGTCATCGCTCACCCGGTTCCAATTGATGGCGCGGATGCGGGCTGAAGGATCATGCCGGTAGCTCGGCGGAGTAACTGAAATGCTGGTTAGTTCAGCACTATTCGATGTTGACGACATAGCTTCTTTCTTTCTGAGTGAATGGTTGTAGACAAGGGGGAGGACCGTGCTCCTACAAAGCACAGGAGACGCAGCCTTCGACCTCGGTTCCTTGGAGCGCGGATTGGCGTAAACGGATGTAGTAGAGGGTCTTGATTCCGGCTTTCCAGGCATAGATTTGTGCCTTGTTGATGTCCCGCGTGGTGGTATCAGCGGTAAAGAACAAGGTCAGGGAAAGCCCTTGGTCCACGTGTTGGGTGGCCATGGCGTAGGTGTCGATGATTTTTTCGTATCCCACTGCGTAGGAGTCATCGAAATACTCCAGGTTGTCGTTGGTCATTTCCGGCGCGGGGTAGTACACGCGCCCCAAGCGGCCTTCCTTGCGTATTTCAATTTTGGAGGCAATTGGGTGGATGGACGCGGTGGAGTCATTGATGTAGGAAATTGATCCAGTGGGTGGAACTGCCTGCAAGTAGGCGTTGTAGATGCCGTCTTGCATCACTTGATTCTTGAGCCGTAGCCAATCCTCGCGTTGAGGGATCTGCACGCCTGCTTCGTGGAAGAGCTGTTTTACGTGTTCAGTGGCTGGCGCCCAGTCTTGGTCGATGTATTTGTCAAAGTAGGCGCCAGTGGCATAGGTGGATTCTTCGAAGCCTGTGAATCGTTGACCTTTTTCAACCGCGAGTGCGTGGGATGCGCGGAGCGCATGGTAGGTCACCGTGAGGAAATAGATATTTGTAAAGTCCAGTGCCTCGGCGCAGCCATAAGGAATACGCTGTGAAGCAAGGAAGCCGTGGAGATTCATTTGGCCCAGACCAATGGCATGCATGGAAGCATTTCCGTGAGCGATGGAGGGAACAGCTTCGATATTCGTCAGGTCTGAAACCTTCGTGAGGGCACGCACTGCGGTTTCGACGGTCTCCCCGAAGTCCGGCGATTCAAAAGCCTTCGCAATGTTGAGCGAACCTAGATTGCAGGAAATATCCTGGCCAACGGTGGTGTAGTCACCCGAAGCTCCGTAGGTCGATGGCGTGTTGACCTGGAGGATTTCGCTACACAGGTTGGACATATTGATATGTCCTTTGAGGGGATTAGCGCGGTTGACCGTATCCTCAAAGAGGATGTAGGGGTATCCGGATTCAAACTGAAGCTCAGCCAGCGTGGTGAAAAACTCGCGGGCCTTAATGGTCGTGTGAGAGATTCGCGGATTGGCAACCAGCTCGTCGTAGTACTCGGTGATGGACATGTCAGACATGGCTACGCCGTACTCGCGAGCGATGTCATACGGGCTAAAAAGATGCATGTCCTTGTTCTCTTTGGCCAGACGGAAGGTTATATCTGGAATAACAACCCCCAGCGAAAGAGTCTTGATGCGGACTTTCTCATCGGCATTTTCCCGCTTGGTATCCAGGAAGCGAAGAATATCTGGATGGTGCGCATGCAGGTAGACGGCTCCAGCGCCCTGCCGGGAGCCCAATTGGTTGGCATAGCTGAAGCTATCTTCGAGAATCTTCATGACTGGGACTACGCCGGAAGCCTGGTTCTCAATCTTTTTGATCGGGGCTCCGGATTCGCGCAGATTGCTCAGCAACAGGGCCACTCCACCACCGCGCTTTGATAGTTGCAGTGCAGAGTTCACGCAGCGGCCAATGCTCTCCAAATTGTCTTCGATTCGCAGGAGGAAGCAGGAGACCATTTCGCCGCGCTGGGCTTTGCCTGCGTTGAGAAAAGTAGGGGTGGCGGGCTGGAAGCGTCCGGTCATGATGTCATCCACCAGCTTTTCTGCGAGCTCTTCGTCGCCCTGTGCAAGGTATAAAGCTGTGGTGGCGACGCGTTCTTCGTAGCCTTCTAGGAATCGGGAGCCATCAAAGGTTTTCAGTGCATATGAAGTGAAGAACTTAAATGCGCCGAGGAAGGTGCGGAACTGATGCTTAACTCGATGTGCTCTGTCGTACATGGCGCACAGAAAGGCGTCATCATAAAGCTCAAGGAAATCCCGCTCGTAGTACTCGTTATCAACCAACCATTCCAAGCGTTGCTTGGTGGAATCGAACTGATGCATGCGGGGAGCGACATGGTGCGTGACATAGTCTTGTGCTGCCTGAATGTCCTTGTCAAACTGGATTTTTCCAGAAGCGTCGAACAAGTTCAGCTGCGCGTTGAGTGCGTGGTAGCTCTTGCGCTTGCCGACACCGCCGGCATTGTCTGCTGAAGCGGTGCGGGGCGTAGCGCCAATAGTCTGTGTGGGGGTGGCATCAAGAGGCCACATTGTGTTTTCCAATCTGTGTGATGCGGATGTGTTCTTCATCTTGTGGGGGATTAATGGGGTGTCATCGTTAGCTGCTTTTGCTGCTTCCAAAACTTCTGAAGGCCCTGCTTTACGGCGGCGATGTCCTTCTGGGTGCCGAGAAGCTCGAAGTGATACAGCTCCGGTACGTGGCACTTGGCGGAAATGATGCGTCCGGCGACGCAGTAAGCACTTCCGAAGTTGGTATTCCCTGAGGTAATAACGCCCCGGATAAAGGAGCGGTTGATTGGGTCATTGAGGAAGTCGATGACCTGTTTGGGGACTGCGCGTTTGAGCGAGCCGCCGCCGTAGGTGGGAACGATGAGTACGTACGGGTGTGAAACCTGGATCATCCCGGTTTTCTTGGGGCGCAGTGGAATGCGCACCGCGGGTCTATCTAAGCGTTCGACGAATCTTTTCGTGTTCTCTGAAACGCTGGAAAAGTACACCAAATCTGGTGAGTCTGACATGGCAATCCTGCTCATCCTGGCCTTAGCCATAAGTGGGGTAGGTGATATTCGAAAAGACTAACTACGCAATGCCGTAGTTGCAACTACGGTATAACGTAGTTTTGAAAAGGGCAGGTGAGAGCAGGATTAATGCAAAGGGGAATGTCTAAAGGTTGTGGTGTGCTACAAACACTGCGTCGGTAGCTGGGCGTCCAAGTACTACCCACTGAGTGCCGCCGGCCACCTGTATTTCGAGAGAATCTGAAAAGGGCGCTCCCTCGCGCGTGCTAAGAACAGCCCCAGTGACAATGCCGCGCTCTTCAAGGAACTTCAGCAGTTGTGGGTCGGAATCAGAAATGCGTTCCACGGTCACCTGCGATTGTGCACCGCTGTCGGTGAGGCGATGCGCACTGGGGATGGTGATCTGTCCATCAACCGTAGGGATAGGATCGCCGTGCGGATCCCTAGTGGGGTAATCAAGGAACTTATCCACACGTTCTATGAGCATGTCAGACACCGCGTGTTCGAGATTTTCGGCTTCATTATGGACTTCGTCCCAGGTGTAGCCCAATGCTTGAACCAAAAAAGACTCAAGCAATCGGTGACGGCGCACCATGACCAATGCGTACTGCCTGCCAAGTTCGGTTAACTCCACAGAGCCATAGGGCGTGTGTGACACGAGCCCTTGCTTCGCCATTTTGCGCACTGCATCGGAAACCGAGGAGAGCTTGAGTCCCAGCTGTTTCGCTATAAGCGTGGCGGTAACGGGCTCGGATGACCATTCCTTTAGCCCCCAGATAGCTTTCAAATAGTTCTGGGTACTGGTGGACAGCTCGGAAACAGACATGAGTAAATGTTAACCCAGCTTCCGTGTGCGCCTTTGGCGCTGTGGCCCAACGCTCATAGCGAACAGAGGCCAAGTTTGAGAGGAATGCCGGTAAGGTGGGGCCAGTTAAAGCATTCTTCACTTGAAGGAGAACCACTAATGTCTGAGAAGATTTCAATGAACTCGTCGTCTACGGGTATGAATCTGAGCGATAGCGTGTACGAGCGCCTGTTGCGCGAGCGCATTATCTTCCTGGGAACCCAGGTCGATGATGAGATTGCGAACAAGCTGTGCGCCCAGATCCTCCTGCTGTCCGCCGAGGACCCCACTCGCGACATTTCGCTCTACATCAACTCCCCGGGTGGCTCTGTCACTGCGGGCATGGCTATTTATGACACCATGAAGTACTCGCCGTGCGATATTGCCACGTACGGCATGGGCCTGGCTGCCTCCATGGGTCAGTTCCTGCTTTCCGGCGGCACCAAGGGCAAGCGCTACGCTCTGCCGCACGCGCGCATTATGATGCACCAGCCTTCCGCTGGTGTCGGTGGTACCGCTGCGGACATCGCCATCCAGGCTGAGCAATTTGCTCAGACCAAGCGGGAGATGGCGGAGCTCATTGCCGAGCACACCGGCCAGACCTTTGAGCAGATCACCAAGGACTCCGACCGTGACCGTTGGATGACCGCCCAACAGGCCAAGGACTACGGCATTGTTGACCACGTCATTGAGTCCGTTAACGGCCCGCTGAGCAACTAGGGAATAAGGAGAAAATCACTATGAATCAGTCCCAGATGCCAAGTTCCCGCTACGTTCTGCCGTCCTTCATTGAGCAGTCCGCACAGGGCACTAAGGAAACCAACCCGTACTCCAAGCTGTTTGAGGAGCGCATCATCTTCCTGGGCACCCAGGTCGATGACACCTCCGCTAACGACATCATGGCGCAGCTGCTGGTCCTGGAGTCCCAGGACCCAGACCGCGATATTACGATGTACATCAACTCCCCGGGCGGCTCCTTTACCGCGCTGATGGCCATCTATGACACCATGCGCTACGTCCGCCCGGACGTGCAGACCGTGTGCTTGGGCCAGGCCGCTTCGGCGGCAGCTGTGCTGCTTGCCGCCGGTGCGCCGGGCAAGCGTGCAGCTTTGCCGAACTCCCGCGTGCTCATTCACCAGCCGGCAACTCAGGGTACTCAGGGTCAGGTTTCTGATCTAGAGATCCAGGCCGCCGAGATTGAGCGCATGCGCAAGCTGATGGAAACCACCCTGTCTGAGCACACCGGTCGTACCGCTGAGCAGATCCGCATTGATACGGATCGCGATAAGATTCTGACCGCTCAGGAAGCCGTTGAATACGGCATCATCGATACGGTCTTTGATTACCGCAAGCTCAACGCTTAATTTGGAATAACTCATTCTAGGTAGCCCCTGCCGCTCAACCGAGTTCCGGTTGTGAGGCAGGGGCTTTCAGCATTGTGGGGCAGGGAAGGGGCAATGCCCGGTAATTCTTGCTGCACCCGAATGGGGTAAGTCTCTCTCGCAATATCTGCAGGTCGTTAGGTTTATTTCTATCGTGCGACACTAAACTTATAATGGTCGATTTGTGATTTAGACCTCTAAGTGGTCATATATTTTTATGGAGAAACACACATCCGACGCGGCGGCTCAGGCCGCTGCGCCCACGCCGCAGAGCGGCGAACGCACATTCTTTGGGCACCCTTGGGGATTGGCCAACCTCTTCGGCGTGGAAATGTGGGAGCGCTTTAGCTTCTATGGCATGCAAGCCCTTGTCTTGCTGTACATGTATTACGCCACTACCGATGGTGGCCTTGGCCTGGACCGAGCGGACGCGACGTCTATCGTGGGTGCCTACGGCGGCTTGGTCTACATGGCCTGCTTGTTGGCTTCTCTTGTTGCTGACCGTGTCTTAGGCGCAGAACGCACACTGTTTTACTCGGCTAGCATGGTGATGCTTGGCCACATTGCTTTGGCGTTTATTCCCGCAATAACTGGTTTGGCCATTGGCCTCGTTCTTATCGCCATCGGCTCCGGCGGTGTTAAGACCACCGCGCAGGTTGTGCTTGGTGCCATGTACAGTCGCGATGATCCGCGCCGCGATGGTGGCTTCTCCATCTTCTATATGGGCGTTAATATCGGCGCTCTCGTTGGTCCACTGCTCACCACTGCCCTGTGGGGCTGGCAGGGTTTCCACTGGGGCTTTGGTATCGCAGCAATCGGCATGGCGCTCGGCCTGATTCAATATTCGCTCATGCGCAAGACCACTATCAAAGACGCGGGGCATGAGGTTCCAAACCCAGCGAGCTTCAAGCAATTGCTTATGGGTGTGTTGGCAGTAGCGGCCATCATTGTGGTTATGGTTGTGGCACTGGCAACCGGCGCTATTCAGGTTGATTGGCTTTCCAATATTGTTACCGCGGTGGCACTTCTGGCTGCAGTTTATCTGTGGGTTCAGATGTATACCTCGAAGTTGGTAACCCGCGAAGAAAAGAACCGCCTGCTGGGCTTTATTCCGATGTTCATTTCCGGTGTTTTGTTCTTTGGTATCTTCCAGCAGCAGTTCACCGTTATGACGATTTACTCGGATGTGCGCTTGGACCGCCACGTATTTGGTTGGGAAATTCCTCCATCACTCGTCCAGTCCATTAATCCAGTCTTCATTGTTATTTTCTCCGCGGTCTTTGCAACGATGTGGACAAAGCTAGGGGATAGGCAGTGGTCCACCCCAGTAAAGTTTGGCGCTGCCAATATCGTCATCGGCATCTCCTTGTTTTTCTTCCTTCCTTTCTCGGGGGCGGAAGCGAACTCCACCCCGATGTATGTCATCATTTTCATTCTCTTCCTTTTCACCATGGCGGAACTCCTCCTTTCGCCGGTGGGCAATTCTCTAGCTACCAAGGTGGCGCCAGAGGCATTCCCATCCCGCATGATGGCGGTATGGATGATGGCCGTGGCAATGGGCACGTCCCTGGCTGGCTCTTTGGCTAGCTTCTACAACCCAGATGATGCAGGCGCGGAGAATACCTTCTTTATCTCCCTTGGCGTTGTATCTATCGTGTTGGGCGGTATATTGCTTGTCCTTAGCCGCTGGGTAGTAAGGAAGTTTTCTAGCTTCCGCTAAAGGGTGTTAAAAGAGCCCGAAATGGGAGGTGTGTCGATTCAAATGCGACATACCTCCCTTAGTGGTTTTTATCACTCAAGCTAAGCGGTGGGGGTAAAAGAATATAAGTATTCTAAGCAGGGCATTTCTAAGCCGGTGGAAACCCCAAAAGGCACGGTTCTATGCTGCGGTAGGTTAACTAAAGGTTAACCAAAGAAAACGTTAAAGAAAAGCAATTGTCTATGGTTCGGGGCTGGAGTATTCTGCATTTCGTCCGCGACGCGTGAAGGCGCCGTAGATACGTACCGTGTTCATCTTTTTCTTTCCAAGGGGCCAACGCTGTGACAGCGACTCTGATCATCCTCGGCATTGTGGTGGTTACCGCCCTTGCCTTTGACTTTACGAACGGATTTCATGACACTGCCAACGCGATGGCTACGTCCATTGCCACCGGTGCTTTGAAGCCATTTACTGCGGTGGCAATCTCCGCAGTCCTTAACCTGGTTGGTGCCTTCCTTTCGGTCAATGTTGCTGCGACCGTAGCGAAAGGCATTGTTAACCTCGATTCATATGATTTGTCCGGCGCCGCAGCAGACACTGACGGCCAGGCGCTGCTGATGGTGGTCTTTACTGGCCTTATCGGCGGCATTATTTGGAACCTTTTTACTTGGTTGCTGGGCATGCCATCGAGTTCTTCCCACGCGCTGTTTGGCGGCCTTATTGGTGCCGCCTTCGCCGCCATGGGTACGGCTGGCGTTGAGTGGTCTTCTATCGCTGGCAAGATCGTTATCCCGGCCGTTGCCTCGCCGATTATTGCGGCCCTAGTTTCCGCGTGTGCCACCTTCCTTATCTACTGGGTTACCAACACCATTCCGAATAAGGCTAAGAACGAGCACTTCCGCCATGGCCAGATTGTCACCGCTTGCTTGGTGTCGCTGGCACACGGTGCTGGCGATGCGCAGAAGACCATGGGCGTTATCTTCCTGGCGCTGGTTGCTTCCGGGCATGCGGTTGCTGACTCCCGCATCCCTACCTGGGTTATCGTCTGCTGTGCCGTAGCAATCGCAGCCGGCACCATGTCCGGTGGCTGGCGCGTTATCCGCACCCTGGGTAAGGGACTGGTGGAGATTGAGTCCCCGCAGGGTATGGCCGCTGAAGCTACCTCCGCGGCAATCATTTTGACCTCCGCTACCGGTGGTATGGCGCTGTCCACCACTCACGTGTCCACCGGTTCCATCTTGGGTACCGGCCTGGGACGTCGCGGTGCCGAGGTTCGCTGGGGTGTTGCGATGCGTATGGTTTCCGCGTGGCTTATCACCCTGCCCTGCGCTGCGTTTGTTGGCTTTGCTACGTGGTGGTTGGCACACGGTGTCTCCTCCTTTACTAACGTGGCAACTGGCGCCATCGTTGACTTTGTCTTGCTGCTGGCCATGGCCGGACTTATCGTCATCCGCTCCCGCATGAACCCAGTGGATGCCTCCAACGTGAACAACGATTGGGATCCAAACTCCGAGTCCGTGGATTCCTCGATGGGAGCTGAGTCCAACCGTCAGGAGCCGGTTGCTGCCGGCGCCGCCCCAGTTGCTGCAACCCAGGCGGAGGACACCTCCGCGCCGTCTACTGCTCAAGAGGAGCGCTAAACCATGACTGCTGCAGAAATCTTCCAGTCTCTTCTCCATGTTGCCGGCCTGGCATTGGTATTTGGCGCTGGCATTCCGCTCCTTTTCTCCCTGGGTATGCGTTGTATGACCGGTGACCCCATTCGTGATGACAACGGTGTTGTCGTAGGGGATACTCCGGCAAGCACTCAGATGAAGGTGCTTGGTTGGACCGTTTACGCAGTGCTAGCCGTAGTTATCCTCGTGGCCATCATGTGGATTGCTCGCGATACGCTGGACCATTACTTCGGCTTCGCGCCGTTCGGTGACCTCTAAGTTATTCCTCCCTTCCTGAGGGGGAAGTCAACCTTCCAAGTGATGCGTGGCACATTCTCCGAAAGTTAACAAAAGGTTAACTTTAAGCGACCTATGGGTTGCCTAACGGGGCTGTGTCACGTATATTCTTCTGTATCAGACAGAGAGAAAGCCACATGGAGGTGTGAGAAATGAACAAGATGCGTTCTTTGATGGACGGCATTGCTGATGCGTTCAAGGGCTCCACCACTGGTACCGGCCTGGACACCATTTCGGAAGCTCCGGTCCGTGCTTTGGTGGCAGAAACCCTGCTTGACGCTGATAAGACTCCTGCTACGACTAAAGACGTAGCAGAAGCGCTAGAAGCCGTCACCGGTCATGCACCGGATGAAGTTGAGATGCTCGACGCAGAACTCTTCCTGCTCGACTTCGACTGGCTGCAGTAAGCAGCTACTGAATGAAATCCCCACGAGGCCCCTTGCCGCATACTGTGCAGCAAGGGGCCTCGTGCTTTGCCGGACTCGGTGGACTTCGGTAAGCGCGGCTAATCGCGCGGCGGCAAGATGGCCTCCGGGGTTTCGGGCAGGAGTTGGCCGCCATCAATAATTAGGGTCTGGCCGGTAATAAAGCCTGCCTCTTCTGAGGCAAGGAAAGCCGCCGCATTGCCGATATCGCGTGGAGTGCCGAGACGATGCAATGGCACCGATCGCGTCATCTGATCGAGATACTCTTGGCCTTGGGCCTTGAGACCGTCAGTGAGGATATTGCCGGGAAGAACACTGTTGATGGTGATGCCATCGCGAGCGACTTCGAGCGCAGCTGAGCGCATAAATCCTTGTTGGGTGGATTTGAGGCGCCGTAGTGGGCCCAGCCAGGAAAGCCCGTGTGCGAGCCGGTGATGGACGTGGTAATTACGATGCGTCCATAGCGGCGTTCCTGGAGGTAGGGGAGTGCTTCCTGGACCACCTTAAAGGTGCCGTGGGTATTGATGGCAAACATGGCCTCCCACTGCTCATCGGTCATTTCTGCTAATGGGCAATTGGGAAAGACGCCGGCATTGGAACAGACGATGTCGAACCCGCCATGCGTGGCAACAACATGGCGGTACATTTCCTGTACAGAAGTACGGTCGGTGACATCCACATGAATCGCACTGGCACCTAGCTCTTTTGCGGTAGCGGTGGCGTGCTCTAGATTGACATCGGCAATGATGACAGAGGCGCCGGCCTCGCTAAGTGAAGCGGCAATGCCGCGGCCAATGCCGGAAGCACCGCCGGTGACAACGGCTACGTGGTCTGTGAGATCGAACATAATTCTCCTGTTCCTAACGGGGCGGAATGAAGGTCGTTTCACCTTTTAGCTTAGGTCGCAGGAGCAAGGAAAGTCGGGGAAATTCGCCACGCGGAAGGGAATGAATGAAGGGCCTGTCGGGTTGATTTACTAAGGTAGAAATAGATGAAGATTAAGCCGCTCGGAAGGGTAGAATCATCCTTCCATTTGTGGATAGCGGTACGAAAAGCGAGTGTGAAAGAACTTAATGGCACGTATGCAAGAAAGCGCTGACCTGCTCAAGTGCTCCTTTTGTGGCAAGAGTCAGAAACAGGTGAAAAAACTCATCGCCGGCGGCGGTGTCTACATCTGTGACGAGTGCATCGAGCTATGCAATGAAATCATCGAAGAGGAACTGGGCCAAGAACAGGCGCAGGAATCCTCCGACGCGGAGGTGCGCCTGCCTCGGCCCTCGCAGATTTCTGCCTTCCTGGATAAATACGTCATTGGCCAAGACAAAGCCAAGCGCGTGCTATCTGTGGCGGTCTACAACCACTACAAGCGCATCAAGGCGGAAGAGTCTGCCGCGTTGGAAGCACGGCGCAAAAAGGCCGAGGGCGATGAGGTGGAGATCTCTAAGTCCAATATCTTGATGTTGGGACCTACTGGTTCCGGAAAGACCTACTTGGCACAGACCTTGGCCCGGCTTCTCGACGTCCCCTTTGCCATCGCCGATGCCACTAGCCTCACCGAGGCCGGCTACGTGGGTGAAGACGTGGAAAATATCCTGTTAAAGCTGCTGCAAGCCGCAGACTTTGATGTGGAGCGTGCCCAGCGCGGCATCATTTACGTCGACGAAGTGGACAAGATTTCCCGCAAGTCCGAGAATCCGTCCATCACCCGCGATGTCTCCGGTGAGGGTGTTCAGCAGGCCTTGCTGAAGATCCTGGAAGGTACCGTGGCGGCCATTCCACCGCAGGGTGGGCGCAAGCACCCGAATCAGGAGTTCATCCAGCTAGACACCTCGAATATCTTGTTCATCGTTGCCGGCGCATTCGCTGGGCTCGACCAGGTTATTGCGGATCGAGTGGGCAAAAAGGGCGTGGGCTTTGGCGCCAACTTGGATACCAAGGATGAGCGCGAAAAGGTCGACCTCTTTTCCCAGGTACGCCCTGAGGACCTTGTGAAGTTTGGCCTGATTCCAGAATTCATCGGGCGCCTGCCCGTCGTGGCCACGGTGGATAACTTGGACCGTGAATCCTTGGTCAAAGTGCTTACCGAGCCAAAGAACTCCTTGGTCAAGCAGTACAGTCGCCTATTTGAGATGGATGACTGCGAATTGGAATTCGAGCCGGCGGCGTTGGATGCCATCGCAGAGCTTGCCTTGGAGCGTAAGACAGGTGCACGTGGCCTGCGCGCCATCATGGAAGAGCTGCTGGTGCCAGTTATGTATGATCTGCCGGACCGCGAGGATATCGCCGCGGTACATATCACCCCAGAGTGCGTGACAGAGGGCGCGGAGCCGCAGTTTAGCTATAAGGACGAGGCGAAGGAATCTGCCTAAGCGCCTGCCGGCGCGACTACTCCTCGCTGTAAATATCCTGTGGTGAGGCCTCGTCTCCCTCTTTCGTATCGAACGAGGATGAGGTGAGGTAGGACTCGTGGCCCGAGTCCGGAATATTGGCGGTCAAAAACGCCAGCACAGCATCGACGGTAAGCCTATGCATACCATCGATATTTTCTTGGGTATTGAAGTTCACGCCCAGCATGTTTTCCACCATCACCTGGTTGGTTACGCGGTAGACGGTCAACGAGGAAATCAGGGTGAAAATGTCATTGGCGGAAATACCTGGGCGGAAAGCACCGGCGTCTTGGCCCAAGAGCAGCAGGCGGTCGAGGTGGAGGGCGACTCCGGCGACGTCGGCAATAGCTTGCTGAGCTGGATCCACAATCTGCTGATTGCTCTCCCATACCAGCATGCGAATAGCATCCGGGTTGGCCACGCGTTCGCGGAAGAGCCAATCCACCAACTTGCGCACGCCCTCGACCGGAACCGCGGTATCGATTTCCAGAGCGTCCTGCGGCGGATTAAGGCGCTGCGCGGCCGTGCTGAGTGCACGTAGGTACAAGCCCTTTTTATCGCCAAAGTGGTAGTGGATCATGCGCTTGGACATGCCCGATTCTTGGGCGATGGTCTCCAGCTTGGTTTCTGCGAAACCACTGCGGGAAAAGTGCTTGATCGCTACGTCCACCACGGAGTCAATGCTGACGGATTCCGCGTGGGCAGCGTGAGGAGAATCCGCCTGGCCTGCATCCTGCAGTGCATCAGTATTCTCAGTGCTCATGGCGTAAGTCCTTAATCCTTGCGGCGCAGCGGTGGCGCGGTCAACTGATATCTAATAGTGCGGGAGTAGATAGGCCCCATGCAATCTGTGTGCGTGGCGTGGGGGAGAGCCCCGCTTTTCCTTTTCCCATCATGCCCGATTAGACACCCGTTGCGGGAGCTTCTTACCCATTGGGGGCGTTAATTTGGAGGTAAATGGGGGTAATTTAGCGCAACCTCAGCGAATATCCCCTCCAAAAGAGGGGGCCAGATTCACAGCGCGAGAGGCGGCGGTGGGGCTAAGCTCGGGGATGGGTACATTCCGTGGCGGTGCGAGCAGCCTGGCTCGCGTGTGCCGCCCTTGACGCAGCCATTGAGGAGGCTTTTAACCATGACTCAGCCCGTCAAAATCACTGTCACCGGTGCCGCTGGCAATATCGCTTATTCGCTGCTGTGGCGCATCGCTGCCGGCGATGTTTATGGCAAGGACACCCCGGTAGATCTGGCGCTGCTGGAAATCCCCGCCGCGGTGGGCAAGGCTCAGGGCGTGGCCATGGAGCTCAATGACTCCGCCCTGCCGTTGGTCAACTCGATTACGGTAACTGATGACCTAAAGGAGGCCTTTGAAAACACCTCTGCTGCCTTCCTCGTAGGCGCGCGCCCGCGCAGCAAGGGTATGGAGCGTGCGGATCTGCTGGAAGCCAATGGTGCCATCTTCACCAAGCAAGGCAAGGCCATCAATGACTATGCCGCGCGCGATGTCCGCGTGCTTGTGGTGGGCAACCCAGCAAATACCAATGCTCTCATCGCTGCGAAAAATGCCCCGGATGTGGACGATTCTCAGTTCAATGCTCTGATGCGCTTGGACCACAACCGCACCTTGAGCCAGCTAGCGCTGAAAAGCAGCAAGTCCACCAATGATTTCACCAAGGTGGCAGTCTGGGGCAATCACTCTGCAAGCCAGTTCCCGGACATCACCTTTTCCAATGCCGAGGTGGACCAGGATTGGTACCGCGAAGAGATGATCCCCAAGGTAGCGAAGCGCGGTGCCGAGATTATTGAGGTGCGTGGCAGCTCCTCGGCCGCATCGGCGGCGTCGGCAGCTGTGGACCACATGCATGACTGGATTCATGGCACTGAGGATTGGCGCACCGCGGCGGTGCCCTCGGACGGTTCCTACGGCGTCGACAAGGGCCTTATCTGTGGATTCCCCACCATCTGCCGTGATGGAAAGTGGGAAATCGTGCAGGGCCTGGAGCTCAGCGAGTTCCAAAAGGAGCGCATTGCAGCGTCTGTGGCTGAGCTGCGTGAGGAGCGCGAAGCCGTAGCAGACCTGCTCTAAAACCCACTCGGTGCGCACCACATGCTCGGTGCGCACCCTGCCTAGATGAGCCGGTTGACGTGCAAGGTAGAATCGGCCAGGTGACTGAGCAAAATAATGAGCAATTAGTTGGTACCAACCGCGCTGATGCGCTGCCTAAGTCTTGGGAGCCGCAGGCCGTAGAAAAGGACCTCTATGAGGGCTGGGTAGAAAAGGGCTACTTCACCCCGGATGCACATTCGGAGGCCGAGCCTTACTCGATCGTGCTGCCGCCGCCGAATGTGACCGGTCAGCTGCATATGGGCCACGCTTTGGACCACACGCTGATTGATTCCATTATCCGACGCAAGCGTATGCAGGGCTATGCCACGCTGTGGTTGCCAGGCGCCGATCACGCCGGCATTGCTACCCAGACCAAGGTCGAGGCCAAGCTCAAGGAAACCGAGGGCAAAAAGCGCTGGGACTACGAGCGCGAAGAGTTCATTGACAAGGTCTGGGAGTGGAAAGAACAGTACGGTGGCACCATCCAGAACCAGATGCGTGCCATTGGTGACTCCGTAGATTGGTCTCGCGAGCGTTTCACCTTGGACGATGGCCTCTCGCGCGCTGTGCAGACCATTTTTAAGAACCTTTATGATGAGGGCATGATTTACCAGGCTAACCGTCTGGTCAACTGGTCGCCGGTGCTGGAGACCGCCGTCTCTGATATCGAGGTTGTCTACAAGGACGTCGAGGGCGAGCTGGTTTCCATTCGCTATGGCTCGCTTAATGATGATGAACCGCACCTCATCGTGGCCACCACCCGTGTAGAGACCATGCTGGGTGACGTTGCCATTGCCGTTCACCCAGACGATGAGCGCTATGCTGATCTTGTGGGCAAGGAGCTGCCGCACCCATTCCGCGATGACCTCAAGCTCAAGATCATCGCTGACGATTACGTCGATATGGAGTTTGGTACCGGCGCGGTGAAAATCACCCCGGCACACGATCCGAATGACTACGCGATGGGCACCCGCCACAACTTGGACATGCCTACCGTCATGGATACCACTGGCCACATTGCCAATACTGGCACCCGCTTCGACGGCCTGACCCGCGAAGAAGCCCGTGTGGAAATCCGCGAGGCGCTGCGTGAGCAGGGCCGTATTGTCAAGGAAATCCGTCCTTATGTTCACTCCGTGGGACACTCCGAGCGCTCTGGGGAACCCATCGAGCCGCGCCTGTCCCTGCAGTGGTTCGTAGACGTATCAAAGATGGCCAAGGACTCTGGTGCTGCTGTGCGCGAGGGAGATACCACCTTACATCCGCAGTCGCTGGAGCCGCGCTACTTTGAGTGGGTCGATGATATGCACGATTGGTGCATCTCTCGGCAGCTGTGGTGGGGTCACCGCATTCCTATTTGGTACGGGCCGGAAGGCGAAGATGGCCAGCGAGACATCGTCTGCGTCGGCCCCGATGAAGAGCCCCCAGCAGGCTACGAGCAGGATCCTGATGTGCTGGATACGTGGTTCTCCTCCGCGCTGTGGCCATTTTCCACCCTCGGCTGGCCGGAAAAGACCCCGGATCTGGAGAAGTTCTATCCTACCAACGTGCTGGTCACCGCCTATGACATTTTGTTCTTCTGGGTAGCCCGCATGATGATGTTCGGTACTTTCGCTGGCGCTCATACCCCAGAGCTTTTGGGGGAGGGCACCGATGGTCGACCGCAGGTTCCATTTAAGGATCTTTACCTGCACGGCTTGGTTCGCGATGAGCAGGGCCGCAAGATGTCTAAGTCTTTGGGCAACGGCATTGACCCGATGGATTGGGTGCGTGACTACGGCGCAGACGCCCTGCGCTTTACCCTTGCTCGCGGTGCCAACCCGGGTGTGGACCTGCCTTTGGGCTCTGATGCTGCAGCGGCCGCCCGTAACTTCGCCACCAAGCTTTTCAACGCCACCAAGTTTGCCCTCATGAATGGCGCCGGCGTAGCAACGTTGCCCAACCGCGACGAGCTTAGCGACGCCGACCGGTGGATCCTCGACCGCGCCGAAGAGGTCCGCGCCAAGGTGGATGCATACCTGGATGATTACCAGTTCGCTAAGGCAAACGAGCTGCTCTACCACTTCACTTGGGACGAGCTGTGTGACTGGTACCTGGAGATTGCAAAGACCCAGATCCCGCGGGATGGTGTCAGTGAACAGGGCCGCAATACCCAGATTGTCCTGGGACGCGTCCTAGACGTTGTCCTGCGCCTGCTGCACCCAACCATGCCTTTCGTGACCGAGGTGCTTTGGAAGGCTTTGACCGGCGGCGAGTCTATCGTCGTGGCACCGTGGCCCACCGTTGCCGATACCAATGGTGGCGCTACCAAGGATGAGGTGGCCGCCCGTCGCATTGCAGACGCGGATAAGCTCATTACCGAGCTGCGCCGCTTCCGCTCTGACCAGGGTGTCAAGCCTTCTCAGAAGGTCCCGGGCCGCCTCGACTTTGCCGCTGCTGACTTGTCGAACCAGGAAGAGCTGGTGCGCAACCTGGCTAATACCACCGCTCCGGCCGAAGACTTCGATCCTTCCGCCTCCATTGAGGTACGCCTTTCCCAGGCCACCGTGGAGGTCACCCTAGATACCCACGGCGCTGTAGACGTGGAGGCTGAGCGCAAGCGCCTAGAGAAGGACTTGGCCAAAGCCAATAAGGAATTGGAGCAAACCGGCAAGAAGCTTGGCAATGAGAACTTCCTGTCCAAGGCGCCGGAAGAAGTGGTTAATAAAATTAAGCAGCGCCAGCAGATCGCTCGCGAAGAGGTTGAACGCATTACCAGCCGTTTGGAAGGCCTGAAGTAGTGGCGGAAAAGGACAAGGGCACAGAGGATTTTGAGATCGTCGATGCCCTCAAAGAAGGAACCGACGGCGGTCCGGTGGAAATCACCGAGTCCGGCCTGACGCTCAATCTGGGCATGGGCGGCGAGGATGAGTACAACGAGGCCGCCCCACAGGAGGTTTCCGCCGCGGAGCTACGCGCCCTCGCGGAGGTTGAAGAAGAACTCAATGAGCGGTGGCCCGAAACCAAGATTGAGCCTTCCCTCGATCGCATCGAGCTGCTTATGGATCTGCTCGGTCACCCGGAGCGTTCTTTTGATGTCATCCACATCGCTGGCACCAATGGTAAGTCCTCTACCGCACGCATGGTTGATTCGCTCCTGCGTGCCTTCCACCGCCGAGTGGGCTTGGTAACTAGCCCACACCTGCAGCGCGTTACTGAGCGCATCGGCATCGATGGCCAGCCCATTCACCCGCGCGATTATGTGCGTATTTGGCACGAGATCAAGCCGTTTGTGGAAATGGTCGATGCCCAATCGGACGTGCCTATGTCTAAGTTCGAGGTCCTTGTCGGCCTGTCCTATGCTGCGTTTGCCGACGCCCCCGTAGATGTCGCTGTCGTCGAAGTCGGACTCGGCGGACGTTGGGACGCCACCAATGTGGTCACTGCAGACGTCTCCGTCATCACCCCAGTGGGCATGGACCATACGGATTATTTGGGCGATACGATCACCGAAATCGCAGGTGAAAAAGCTGGCATTATTAAGCCGCGCGAGGATGCCGATGATCCGTTGACCCCGAATGAAAATATTGTGGTTATCGCGGAGCAGGACCCAGAAGCCATGCGCGTCATCTTGCAGCAGGCCGTCGATGTCGAGGCGGGCGTGGCCCGCTCCGGTTCCGAATTTGCGGCCCTCGAATCCCGCATTGCCGTTGGCGGCCAGCAGGTGAATATCCAAGGCCTCGGCGGCCTGTATGAGGACATTTTCCTTCCCCTCCATGGCGAGCACCAAGCCAAGAACGCTGCCGTGGCCCTTGCAGCAGTAGAGGCCTTCTTTGGTGCTTCGGCCGGCCACCCATTGGACGTTGCTACCGTGCGTAATGGCTTCGCCCAGGCCATTTCGCCCGGCCGCCTCGAGCGCGTACGTACCTCGCCCACGACGTTTATTGATGCCGCGCATAACCCCCACGGTGCCAAGGCTTTAGGCGCAGCGTTGGACCGCGATTTCGACTTCGCCCGTCTCATCGGTGTGTTGTCCATCTTTGCGGATAAGGACGCAACCGGCATTCTCACCGCGTTGGAGCCGTATCTGACTGAGGTTGTCATCACCCAAAATTCCTCGCCGCGCGCCCTCGATGCCTACGACTTGGCAGAGACCGCCCGCGATATATACGGCGAAGAGCGCGTCCACGTTGCCGAGGATCTTCCCGGCGCTTATGCCCAGGCCGTTGAACTTGCCGAAGACGCCGAGGTCCAGTCCGGCTCCGGCATCATCATCACCGGCTCGGTCGTCACCGCTGGTGATGCCCGCGCGATGTTTGGAAAGGAACCTGCATGAGCCGCGACAATCACCACCCAGGCGGAGAGCGCCAACCCCGCCCGCCCCGCAGCAGCCGTGCCCGCGGCCGCGAGGAACATATCCCTGAAAGCGAGATCGGACCCCTAGGCATGGGCCAAGCCCCAGTCAAGGACCCACTTAAAAGCTTCAACGGGATGGTCATTGCCAGCTCCCTGACCATGGAGGCGCTCGCCCTATCCTTCGCACTGCCGATGCTGTACAAGCTGTATGACGGCACCCTGTGGACGCCTTTTAACTATTGCTTTGTCCTTGCCGCCATTGTCTTTCACCTAGTGATGATCGCGTTCATGAATAAG
This sequence comes from Corynebacterium nasorum, assembly GCF_030229765.1. Taxonomy (NCBI): domain Bacteria; kingdom Bacillati; phylum Actinomycetota; class Actinomycetes; order Mycobacteriales; family Corynebacteriaceae; genus Corynebacterium; species Corynebacterium nasorum. Next base: position 55,300 of record NZ_JASPGY010000007.1, read on the forward strand.
AAGTGGGCGCTAACCGTCATCGTGTGGGTGCAGCTGCTGTGCGTCATCTTGGGCTTTATGGTCCACTGGGCCGTAGCCGCCATCTTCATCATCTTCGGCTTGGAGTGGCTCCTGGCCGTTTACCTGCGCAGTAACCTCATCGCCCGCATGAAGCGTGGCTACCTCACCACGCAGCACCTCAACGAGAAATAGCACGGTAGCCTTGACGGCCTTCGGCGAGTGGCCAAGACGCGATAGACTGGCGGCCATGCGCACTCTCTATCTCGTCCTTGCCGCACTCGCTTGTGTTGCCGCGGTGGTAGCCCGTGCCGCTACGGGAACGCCGTGGCTACCGCTAGTCGCCCTCATTATTGGCGGCGTTTTTCTGGTTTTGGCCCTGCGGAGCAACTTCGAACCGGCCAAAGAAGCCACCTTCGAGGATTTGGATAAGGAACAGCGAGCGGAGCTGCAACGCCTGTTGGCTAATGGACAGTTTGGCGCCGCAGTAGGCCAGGTACGCCTGTGGTTCAGGGGGACTTCGCAGGGGCGCGCCGAAGAGATAGTTAAACAACTCGCATAGCCCTGGACCCCCACACTTTTACCCCAAAGGAATACCCCAGCGCGCGACGCAGTCGGGTGGTTTCGGTACAGTGTGGGGCATGACTGAACGTACACTGATTCTCATCAAGCCGGACGGCGTAAAGAACGGCCACGTAGGCGAAATCATCTCCCGAATCGAGCGCAAGGGCCTGAAGCTGGCCGAACTCGATCTGCGCGTTGCTGACCGCGAGACCGCGGAGAAGCACTACGAGGAGCACAAGGATAAGCCATTCTTCGGTGACCTCGTCGAGTTCATCACCTCCGCACCGCTTATCGCTGGTGTTGTCGAGGGCGAGCGTGCCATCGAGGCATGGCGTCAGCTGGCCGGTGGCACCGACCCAGTTTCCAAGGCCACCCCGGGCACCATCCGCGGCGACTTCGCTCTGACCGTTGGCGAGAACATCGTGCACGGCTCTGACTCCCCAGAGTCCGCAGAGCGCGAAATCGCTATCTGGTTCCCGAACCTTTAAAGCCTTTATAGCGTTTCGTACGCACTTAAGCCCGAGCCACCGGCTCGGGCTTTATTCATAGCGTCACCTGGTCCCTCGTTATATGGGCAGCGAGCAGGAGCACAACACGCCTACACTGGTGCGGCTAAGAACTATTTTCAACAAGACGTAGGGAGGCGCATATGCGCGGCTACGCGGTCGTAGACATTGAGACCACCGGATTTTCCTATAAGCACGGGCACCGCATCGTTGAAATTGGCGTCGTGGAGCTATCGCCGGAAGGAGCAGTGCAGGATTCCTGGGAAACGCTCATTAACCCGCAACGCCATATCGCGGCCACGGAAATTCATGGCATTTCCGCCTCTGATGTTCTAGGCGCGCCCACCTTTGCGCAAGTAGCGGACAAGCTGGCTAATTCTCTCGAAGACCGCATATTCGTTGCTCACAATGCGGGATTCGATCGGACCTTTATTCAGTCCGAGCTGCTGGCTTGTCGCGCCTGTTCTGAAGAGGCGTTGCCGGCGATCGATACGGCCGTATTGGCACGCAGGTATCTTGGTCTTCCCAAGGTGAAGCTGGGGGATTGCTGCGCCCATCTGGGAATTCATAATGAGTTGGCACACTCCGCATTGGCGGATGCGATGGCCACGGCGCAACTATTCCAGCATTTCCTGGCCAATACCCCGGCAGCCCAAGAGAACTATATGAGTGAGCGCTTGGCTGAGCAACAGCTGTATCGCAGCCTGGCACCCCACCCGGGTTGGGTGGAGCCGGCACTTCTCAGCCGCGCAGCTGCGGAATCCGCCAAGCAAGCGGCACAGTACGGCGGCTGGTTCGCCGGGCTCGTCGCACAACGTGAGACGCCATCGAATACGGCTGCGGAAGACTATTTCAAGCTTCTCGATGCCGCCTTGCTCGACCGCCGCCTCTCCGCCACCGAGCAAACCCAATTGCTGGCCTTTGCTCAAGCACATGGGCTCGATGAACATGGTCTGCGCGAGCTGCATGAAGCCTATATCACGCTGCTGATTGAAGAAGCCTGGGCTGATGGTGTTGTCACGGCTGAGGAACGCGACATCCTGGCTTCTGTCGGCCGCGCCTTGGGGATCCCGGCTTCTGATATCGAGGCTGCCGTAGACCCCGACACCGCTCCACAGGCAGAAGGTCGGCATGGTGCCCCTAGTGAACAGGCGCCGCAAGGTTCTGAAAAGGCCGGCAGTATTGGCGGACTCGCCAGCATGGGCGGCATTGTGGTGAGCGCTGGCGAGCGAGTAACCATTACCGGAGCTAAGGCCTACTCGACTGCGGAATGGGAAGAGTATTTTGCCGCGCACGGCGTGGAGATTGGCGGCCTAGCCAAAAAGACCAAGGTGCTCATCGCCGGTGACCCGGACTCGCAATCGGGCAAAGCCAAGAAAGCGAAGCAGTATGGCATTCCCATCGTTGCGGAAGACGTCGCCCGTGAGGTCATTCACTTCGCAGACTAGGACTGGAGCTCTCCTAATCGAAGGAGAGTAATTGGCGCAGCGTGCTGAAGGCTTCCTTTTGCACTCGATGGGTAACGGTACGGCCCGATTGCTGCTTGATTAAAAGGCCGGATTCCCTCAACTTGCCGAGGTGATGAGATACCGTCGGTTGGCTAAGCCCGGAGAGCTCGGTCAACTGCGTAACACTCATCGGGCCGCAGCCCTCATCACACAATATGGACAGCAGGCGAAGCCGGGCTGGGTCAGCAAGTACTTTAAATTGCTGGGAAAAGCGCAAGGAATCGCTCTGGCTGAGCGGGCCACTGCTCAGGGAGCAGCACTGCCCGTCGGGGGTGTTATCGGCATTGCTAGGGGAGGAGTCCATGCACACAGTATAAAGAGGCTGCTTCCCACTCCGTTATATTGACGAGTATCAATATGGGTGATTAAAGTACTGCCTTGAAATGTGAATTCCTCGTCGCGCAAGGAGAGCTATGGCCATTCCGCAACGCCCAAAATTGTCATTTCTCGATAGATTCCTGCCCGTCTGGATCATCATGGCCATGGCCGCGGGGCTATTGATCGGACACTTCCTGCCAGGTATTGGAGAAGCACTATCTGCCCTAGAGGTGGGCGGTATTTCTCTTCCCATCGCACTGGGTCTGCTAGTCATGATGTATCCGCCCCTGGCTAAGGTCCGCTACGAAAAGACCCGAGACATTGCTGCCGACGGCCGGTTGATGGTGGTATCGATTGTGTTGAACTGGCTGGTGGGGCCTGCATTGATGTTCACCCTGGCGTGGATATTTCTTGCCGACCAGCCCGAGCTGCGAACCGGCTTGATTATCGTCGGATTGGCACGCTGTATCGCTATGGTCCTAGTCTGGTCCGATCTTTCCTGCGCCGACCGAGAGGCCACCGCTGTTCTCGTGGCTATTAATTCCGTTTTCCAAGTAGCTATGTTTGGCGTTATGGGCTGGTTTTACCTGCAGGTTCTTCCTGGTTGGCTAGGCCTGGATACCACCTCTGCTGATTTTTCTTTCTGGTCCATCGTCACGGCGGTTCTCGTATTTTTGGGAGTGCCACTGCTGCTTGGTGTCCTCTCACGGGTCTGGGGTGAGAAAGCCAAAGGCCGCGAATGGTTTGAAAACCGCTTCCTTCCGGCAGTATCTCCCCTGGCGATGATTGGTCTGCTTTATACCATTGTGTTGCTGTTCTCCCTGCAGGGAGAACAGTTGGTAGCGCAGCCCACGGCGGTGATCAAGGTTGCGATTCCGTTGGTCATTTACTTCGTTGGAATGTTCTTCCTAGCTCTGGGCGTAGCAAAGGCCGTGGGGATGAATTATGCGCAATCTGCTTCCGTGGCCTTTACTGCAGCAGGCAATAACTTCGAACTAGCCATCGCGGTTTCCATTGGCACTTTTGGAGCCGCGTCTGCACAGGCTCTAGCCGGCACCATCGGACCTCTCATTGAGATTCCCGTGCTCGTGGGACTCGTGTACGTTATGCTCTGGATAGGGCCGAAGCTATTTCCGGGAGATACAAGCTTGCCGCGTTAACGCTTGCCCAATTGGTAGAGGCAACGAATCCCGGTCGGCGTGACGGTGTTTTTCCAGTCCCTTGGTGCAGAGCGCAAGGCGATGCGGTCAAGTTTTACTAGGCTCGCCTGTGCCAATTCATCAAGATGCTCACACACTAGGTCGAGATCGACCTGCATGAATTTGGACAGGGCCCTAGCGGAGACTGTATTTCCTTGCACCGCGCCGGCGGCTATGAGGGCGGTGAGGGTGTCCACGTGGGCGTCGGCAAGCTCTAGGCGAGCCTCGGTTACTCCTTCAAGCGGATCCTTTTCCAGGATCTTGTTAATGCGCCGCCGGCCAATCCGAAAGGATTGAGAAAACATTGCCCACAGCCCCAAAGGCAAGCCGCACGCCCACCACGCCCCTGACAGGACACCGGCAATGGGCGGGGCAAGTTCTACCTCCGGCACCAGCCCGGCTGCACTCAGTGGCGCCATGGCCAGCGGCGCGGCGATGGGGATAAGCGGGGCGATATAGGCAATGGTGGGATAGTCGCCCTCGCGATACTCCTCCCGCGCGGCGTTGATGCCGCGTGGGTAGTTGCGGATGAGGTGCACTAACCCCAGCACCGCAAAGATGGCAAAAATACCGGCTCCTACCAGCATATAATCCACACCGGTGTTGGCGAATCCAATGGCAAAGCCGGCCGGTACGCCGAAGTAAAGCGCCGAGCGTACAGGGATTTCATTGCGCTGCCGATACTGCGCCAGCTCGCGGGCGGGGATTCGTGCTAGTTCTGCCACCCTGTCAACATAACACCGCCTGCCAGCCTGGCTGCGTTTCTGTGACACAATGGTAATGAGCGCGTACGAGACGCGTAATAACTTAATACCCACAAACTTTTATAGCGCGCTAAATGCCTCGCGCGGCGGCGGTACAGTCCATGCTGTGCCTGCGCCCGAGGTAGCGCCTGAAACAGACGAAGTACAGGAGTAAGCCCGAACATGGTGGCACAGAACTCTCAAGAAACAACTGAAAACCTCAAGGCGGCGGCGTCTTTGGCCCAGAACTTGGACCGTGGCCAGCTCAAAGACAAGGTCCGCGTTTATGCCCTTGCCAAGCAGCTGGGGCTTGCCTCGCGCGATCTGGTGGCGCAGCTGAAAGAGATGGGGCTAAAAAAGAGCGCGCAAAGCTCCCTCACCCGTGAGGAAGCAGGCCAGGTGCTCGATGCTGTGGCTCAAGCCGCGGCGCTTGGCGATGCCCCCTCTGGCGATACCAGCGAAGCCTCCACCGCCGCACCGGACACGGAGTCCGCAGACAATGCTGCTGTACCGCAGGAAGATAATTCAGGCAAGCAACCCGAGAAGAAGCCGGCGAAGAAGCGCGCCAAGCGCGCACGCAAGGCCACTCGCAAATCCGCAGCCCCAGTGTCCGAAGACTCGGCCGAGACCGACGCAGCGGGGGTGCAGCCCGCGGAAGACGAAGAACGCTTGCGCCACCGCGTGCGCAAGAACGTGGATAATGAGATCTCCCAAATCGAAGACAAGGTAGAAGAGTCACTCGCCAAGGCCGCAGCCGATACCGACTCAGCTGCCGAAGACGCCGCAGCGGCGGAATCCGCGGATGAGGTGGAAGAAGCGCCGGCGAGTGCACTCGATAACGGCACAGTTGATGCGGCGAAGCTGCACGAAGCGCTTGCGGAGGCCGGCGAGGATTTCGAGGATGACTACTACGCCCCGCACATTGTCCCGCGCGCTGAATCTGAGGAAGAATCCGGGCACTATGACTTTGCGCCGATCTTTATGGCCCCACAGCAAGATGATGCAGCGGCCTTCGCACTAGTTGCAGACGCTGCGGAGGAAGATTTCTTCGGCGATGACTCCGAAAGCGACGATGTTGCCGAGGAAGTGAGTGAGCAGCCGGGCTCCGGCCGTGGTTCTGGTAAATCCGAGGCTCGTCGTCGAGGTCGCCGCGGCGCCTCCCGCGGACGCGGCGCTAGCTCGAACCGTGAGGATCAGGCTACCGAGCCCGAATACATTGACGAGCCGAAGGCCATCCGTGGCTCCACGCGCATCGAGGCCCAAAAGCGCCGCCGCGCGGAACTGCGCGCAAAGGGCCGCACCCGCCAGCACATTGTTTCCCAGGCAGAGTTTCTTGCCCGCCGCGAAGCCGTGGAGCGCACCATGGTGGTGCGCGATAAGGAGCGCGAGGATGGTGCCGGAATCATCACGCAGGTGGGCGTGCTAGAAGATGACCTGCTGGTCGAGCACTTCGTTACCACCGAGTCCCAGGCTTCGCTGATTGGCAATATTTACCTAGGACGCGTCCAAAACGTCCTGCCGTCGATGGAGGCGGCCTTCGTAGATATCGGACAGGGCCGAAATGGCGTGCTCTACGCCGGTGAAATCGATTGGCGCAAGACCAAGCTGCATGGGCGCGCCCGCAAGGTAGAAAACGCCCTGAAGTCCGGCGATCAGGTATTGGTTCAGGTGGCCAAGGATCCAATTGGTCATAAGGGCGCGCGTCTGACCACCCAGATTTCCCTTGCCGGCCGCTACCTGGTCTATGTGCCAGGCGGCCGCAGCGCGGGCATTTCCCGCAAGTTGCCCGCCCCGGAGCGCAAGCGCTTGAAGGATATCCTGGGCCGCGTGGTGCCGGGCGATGGGGGAGCGATTATCCGCACCGCTGCCGAAAATGTCTCGGAAGAGGCGATCGCTACCGACGTCAATCGCCTGCACAGCCGGTGGGAGGACATCATCGCCCACGCCAAGAAGGAAAAGTCTTCCAAGGGCGCTAAGCCGGTGACCATGTACGAAGAGCCGAACATGCTCATCAAAGTGGTGCGCGATCTCTTCAACGAGGACTTCACCGAGCTCGTCGTCGATGGCAAGCGTTCGTTCAATACCGTCCGCGCCTACGTCGATTCCATGGCGCCTGACCTTGCGGATCGCGTGGTGCGCTTCCGCGCTAAGGACCACGGCGGGCAGGATGCCTTTGAGGTCCACCGCATTGACGAGCAGCTGCATAAGGCCCTCTCGCGCAAGGTATGGCTGCCATCCGGCGGCACGCTGGTGATTGACCGCACCGAAGCCATGACCGTCATCGACGTAAATACCGGCAAGTTCACCGGTTCTGGCGGCAACCTAGAAGAAACGGTAACCCGCAATAACCTCGAAGCGGCCGAAGAAATCGTGCGCCAGATGCGCCTGCGTGATTTGGGCGGCATGATTGTGGTGGACTTTATTGATATGGTCTTGCCAGAAAACCAGGACTTGGTCCTGCGCCGCTTGAAGGAGGCCTTGGGCCGCGACCGCACCCGCCACCAGGTTTCTGAGGTTACCTCTCTGGGCTTGGTGCAAATGACCCGTAAGCGCCTTGGCACCGGGCTGGTGGAGACCTTCTCTACCGAGTGCGAGTGCTGCCATGGCCGCGGGATCATCATTCACCAGTACCCAGTGGACGAGGCTGAGGACGATTCGCGCGCGAAGCACTCTGGGCGCAAGTCCAAGTCGCACAAAAAGCAGACTCATGATCCGCAGCAGCACCCGGCTGCGGTGGCGATGCATAAGCACGAGCTTGATGACGCCCCTGAAAGCGATTCCAAGCCCAAGCGCTTTAAGAAAACGCAGGCGCCGGTCTACGGCACCGAGAGCGAAGACGCCGCACGGGAATCCGCAAAGACGTCGCTGGAGGATCTCGTAGCTAACGTCGTTGTGGATGAGCGCAGTGCGGACGAGCCGCACGCTGATCAGAACACGCACAGCGGAGACCGAGACAGCGCTAAGGAGCGCGGACGCGGCCGTGGCCGCCGTCGGGCTCGCAAGCACACCCAGACTGAAGTATCCGATATCGAGGCCATCGCATACGCTGCGGCGGATAATGCTGCGGAAAGCGACGAGGTACAGGAATTTAATTCCTACGTCCCCGATGCGGATACGGACGCGGACTCGGGTGCCATCGCTAAGGCCCACCCAGATGCTGGGGCGGGCTCCAAACGTGGCAAGAAGCCGCGCCGGGCGACGCGCCGCGCTAAGGCCACACGCGCTGGCGCAGGCAGCGAGCAGAAAGCCCCGGAGTCTGCAGCAGGCAAGACCTATGAGGAAGCCGTAGCTGAGTTTGAAGCTTCCCCGCGCCGCAAGCGCCGCACACGCGGCAATTCGCGTTCTGATAGGCGTCCACAGCCGCAGGAATTCGCAGTTGCCGGTGAACAGGAGTCTGCCGTACCCAAGGCCGATCACGCGGTACCCGCATCCGATGGCGGTAACGCAAGCGAGGCCGCAGCACAACAGGGGCAGAAGGACTCGCGCGGGGAGCGAAAGGGCCGCCGGCGTGGTCGCCGTCGCACGGTGCGCACTCAACAAGCCCAAAGCCGTGTTTCCTCGCGCCTGCCACACGAGGTAAAGGAGAAGACGCAGGAGCACGAGCAGGCGGGCGGCTCGGCCGAGCAGCGACATGAAAAGGCCGTAGGCACTACGCGCGCTGGGCGCCCCGGCGGCAAGGGGCGGGGGCGTCGCCGTGCCGTGCGTCAGGCTGCCCCTAAGAAAGCCGTAGCAGAGAACCCGAAGGCAACGAAGGCCGAGTCGGGCCGTTCGACGCGACAGGAAGGCTCGCCGGAGCGCACCGGTTCTGGGAACCGGGCGGGCTCGAGCGATTCCAAGGTCTTGCGCCGTGGCAAGAAGAGGGCGGTGCGCAAAAAGGGGACGTCGGCAAGAGCGAGGGCCCCAAAGGCACAGGATAACGGTGCCCAGAAGCAGTCTGCGGCGAGCGGAGTCCACCCAGAAAAAGCCTCAGCTAAATCTGGGCGCGGGCGGCGCCGCGTAGCACGGCGAAGCAAGTCTTAGGGCTACGCCACGCGGGCACGAAAAGCGTGGTTTGTATTTTGTGCCCGCTACAGGGTAGTCTTTGACAGTCGCTGTTTAGTACTCACAGCGCTGGATCAGTCCGACACTCACTCAGTGAGTTGTACGGGCATGTTCGCGCGAGAACTAAACGCAATATGTAAGTGTCCATTCGGAACGCGGCCTCCCCGGTTGCTTCCGAGCGAGTTTAGATAAGGGGTAACCCTCTATGTACGCGATCGTCAAGACCGGCGGCAAGCAGTACAAGGTTGCTGAAGGTGACCTCGTCAAGGTCGAGAAGATCGAGGGTGAGCCAGGCTCTGCCGTAGCTCTCACCCCGGTTCTGCTCGTCGATGGCGCCGATGTTAAGTCCAAGGCTTCCGACTTGGAGAAGGTTTCTGTTTCCGCAGAAATCGTTGAGCAGGGTAAGGGCCCGAAGGTCGATATCCTGAAGTACAAGAACAAGACTGGTTACAAGAAGCGTCAGGGCCACCGTCAGCCTGTGACCACCTTGAAGATCACCGGTATCAAGTAAGCCTTAACCGGCTGTAATTATCCCTGAAGGAGGGAAAACCACATGGCACACAAGAAGGGTGCTTCCAGCTCCAGCAACGGTCGCGATTCCGAGTCTAAGCGTCTCGGCGTCAAGCGCTTCGGTGGTCAGCAGGTTAATGCCGGCGAGATCATCGTGCGTCAGCGCGGTACCAAGTTCCACCCAGGTGAGAACGTAGGCCGCGGCGGCGACGATACCCTGTTCGCGCTTGCAGCTGGCTCCGTTGAGTTCGGTATCAAGCGTGGCCGTCGTATGGTCAACATCGTCCCGGCTGAAGAGGTTGCTGCAGAAGCGACTGCTTAACTTCAGTCCGATTAGGCTAATCCTCGAGTCCGTCCCACAGCAGTGTGAAGGGCTTGGGGATTTTCTGTTGTAAAAGGGCTCTCGGATTCTGCTTCTCGGGGAACACCTGTTGTCGGTGGGGTTATTGTGTGGAGTCGAATTGGGTCCAGTTTCTCCTATTATGTCGCCGTTTGCAGCGTTGATCAGGTTGGTGGTTCATTCTGAGTGGCTGCTGGTGTGGATGGTTTAGCAAAGTCTGTTGCTTATCGGCCTGCTGGTGAGTTGGACTTGCCGCGCAATCATCGCAGGCGTACTAGCTGTGTGACAGTCAGGCGATAGCCTGATTGCGGCTTGAAGGTGTGGAACCGATGCATTTTGTGCGCCCGCTTTCCATAAGCTCTAGTCCGGTTTATCGGACTGGTAATGAGCTTGGGTTGTGGAAGCGCAATGCGCATGCTCGCGAAGATGTGTAACTACGCGCCGGTGTGGTTATATGCAACTGTGTGAATGTGTAGGTCTCAAAGATGTAGCTTTAGCTTGTGGAATTCATCCGCGTGATGTTGCTGATATGGACCAGGCGTTATTAAAATTTCCACTGGGCATGTGCTTTTGTCCCGGCTGGCCCGGATTTGGCGCTGTATAACAAGCTTATGTAGGTAATCCCGTATGTCGTTGGCCGCCAAGCAGCCCCAGGCCTGGCTATTCCACAAGAGCGAATTGATAGGCATATTTCTTCGCGTTATCTATCGGTAGAAAGCGTGAGCTCATCTTTGATCTTGACCGGCAGGGTAAAAGCGTGTGTGAGACAGCTCGGCGTTTTCAGCACTCTGCTAGCACTATCAGCAAGAAGCTTTAGCGTAACCGGGACGAGTTTGGGGTGTATCTTCCCACATATGCGCACCGTAAATCGGCGTCGAGTACGTTTACGCCGGAAGCGCAGGATTGATGCCAATCCACGTTTGCGTGAGACGGTCTGGGCGATGGTGAAAGATAGGTACTCGCCGCAGCAGATGTGCGGGTGGTTGCGTAGTTGCTATCCCGGTGATGAGGCTACGTACGTGTGTCCTGAAAGGAGCTATCAACCTTTGTTTTTCCCAGGCTAAATACGAGTCGAAAAAGAAGTCGCTGCTGCACTACGTCGAGATCACGCGCAACGTCGACCTCGTGGCACGCGAAGCGCGCCCGCAAGCGGTATGTCGATCCTACGGTCATGATTTCCGACTGGGCGGTACCAGGTCTTTGTGTAGCTGATCTCACCCTAGGTGTTGATAACCAGTCTGCAAATGGGCGCTCAAGTAGAGCGAACCATACGCTATGTAGTGCCTCCGAAGTAAACAAAGGGTTTACTAAAACAATTGCTATCTTGAGTTCAGAAGATTATTGCACCACCTTGTTGTAGGACAGCGTTGTTGTAGCTGGGGTAGCTCGTTCCCTTTGACGTCTGAGTCAGATGGTAGCGGTCTGAAGGAGGTTAGCAAGAGAGACTTGCGGTATATGTGGCCGCTAGATCTCGTAACATACTCTTATATTTCTGTGTAGGCTGTTGGCATATAAGTAGGATCTTAACGGGGAGCGATGCTCATGACGTGCAGTGCATGGTAGGTATGGAGCAGCTGCCGTGTAGGTGGCGCCAATGCAGACTTGGTGAAGGATGTGGTCTACACCTGACGGGTTGTAGGCCAGCAGATGGAATCAAATAAAAATATCCCTACGTATAGTGTGTCGCAAGGGAAACCCTTGTTGTCTTAAGGGATCTCCACTGATTTCTGTAGAGAGCGGTCGCTCAGTTGGGGATTTGCGGCACGTCAGAAAGGATAAAAAGCTGATTTGCCAACGTGTAAAAGGCCCGCAGGAACATAATCGGAAGAGAAGCTATTAAGAAGAGCCAACTGTTCAGTGGAATAAAGCGTACAGATTAACCCCCTATAAGGGGGGTATTGGGGGTGCTTGGGCGCTAGGTAAAAATAAAGACTTTTAAATTAGAACGCGGATAGTTAACCTACGCGTTTATCTCTTTTAACCTATCCTTCAATTTAATTGAAAGGCGGGCTACATAATCGCTGTTGAATTCCCAAAAGATGAGTATAGGCTTAACTGAGGCTGGGTTAGCATTATGATTTCCTAGTTGAAAGGGGGTGCAATTAGTTTGTGGAGCAGAATTTCTGTTGCGGAATTGTCACCTTATGGCAGAATACCTTTAGTGGGACGTGAGAGCGGTCCTGCAATCGAACCCTATCTGGGCTGAAAGTTCTCCAGAGGATACCGAGGAGTATGAGTATGAACTTTGACCTGTCGACCATCCAGGATTACCTATCCACCATCCAGCTTCACTTGGACAACTTCGTCAACACCCAAGAAGGTTGGTACAAGATTCTGTCCGGCGTGACCGAGATCTTCTCTGGCAAGAATCTTGAAAATGCTGTTGATGTGATCAACCCGCTGTCCGAGTCCGAATAAAATAATTCAAGTATCCTAATTCCTGAAGGAGTCAAAATGTCCGAGCTATCCAGCGTTGTGTCCGAGCTATCCAGCGTTTCCAATACAGTCGTAGAGGTTGTTAAGGCTATTGTTGAGCCGTTTGTAAATATTGCTGACGGCGCTTCCCAGCTCATTGGTATGTTCGTTTAAGAACCTGCCAAAGTAGACCGCAGGTGTCAAAAGGATACTTGGTCTACTGCGTATTTACCCCATTTGCCTGACTAGCAATGTTGCTTAGGGCAAGTGGGGTAAATTTTTCGGTACTGAAGTGGCCCGAGTTTTGTTCCTGGCTTTTGCCTTGGGGTTTTATTATTTCCTGTGGTGGGTTCTGGTTTGGATAATTCGGTTTCCGTCTCGGCTGGGTCTGGGTGTCTTAAATTTTTCGTGGAGCTTGGTTTTGTTCCATCACGACACCATTTGGGTTTTGGAGGTTCCGCATCGGCAGCATTATCACATACTGTGAGTATGGATGAGTTCATGGTTGTAGGAACCATTAAAATTTTTCGGCTAGAGCATTGTCGTAAGAGTTCCCGACAGTTCCGGTGGAAGGAGTGATTCCTTGCCGGGGAAGCTGTTTGTTGTAGACAACGTAGTCTTACAGCAAGCCGGGGTAGGAATGGTGCACCGAACCTGTTTTTCTTTGGCGGATAAGATCACTGGGTTGAAAGCATGCAGCGGCAATGCTTCGGTGCGCATGGATTTTGATTACGACGATCCGGCAATGTGTTGAGTAAACGTATAAGTGACAATCGCGGTGTACACAAAGCCTTTCTTTGTGCGCGCGGTTGTTATGTCGGTCATCCACAGTTTGTAGGGGCATTGGGGTTTAAACTCATGGTTGGCTAGGTTTGGCGCAAATTTGGCGCGTTGGGCTTGCGCGTTGTTATAGGTGAGCGTCCTTTGCCTTGCCAGAATTGTCGGCCAAGCGCATCAGCCGGGAGGTTTGTTCACGCTCGAGTATGCCCCGCTGGTCTAAAGCTCGGCGGAAACACCGATTTCCTTAGCCACATAAGATACCGGGCGCTCTTACTCGAATACTAGGTTCGTGGCTTTGCGCCGATATTCCGGCGTGTACTTCTTGCGCTGTTAGCTCACAATGATCATTTTCTCCTACGGGCACAAAATCCGTACGAATAGGGTCCACTAAACGAGTGGTAATCTCATAGGGATATCAATGTGGCTGGGCTGTAGTTACTGTCCGCTGTCTTTGTACGGCTCGTTGCGGTAATTGTCGGTTTCGGCGGCAGTTTTAGTCTCTGGTCATTGCGGTTTGTAACGTGCGTCGAACTAGGTTATTGGCAGCCGTGGTGGTCGTTTCTAGGCTGTCAATGTGTTTCGCAATTTTAGGGTGGGCAAGAAGCTTCTTATCAATTGCATGAGTCGTGGTCTTATAAGCTTAGATCTGGTCGTGTCGCAGTAATCATTCTGGTCTAACTCTTCATGCAGGTTGGGAATCTGCCTACAAACCATCAGACACTCTCTATTGCCCACATGTCTCTTTACTCAAAAGAATTTGCAGCCTTTTGCAAAATATCTTGTTGTTCGTGCAACTCTATGATTTTCTACCTGGCGGATTCGCTCGAAATTGGCCCTCACCCATAGGCAATATCGCGCAAAGCTCTAGTGCCGGAACGTTTGCTGGTGCCGTGTTAGTGGGCCTGAAAATAAAGGCGGGAACGTTTTCAACAAACCTCGCTGAAGCTGAAGGAAGCAGGCGACTTCAATGCACTCTGAGCGGACCATAGCACCACGTTTGAGTTGTTCGGAGTATTTAGGCATGGTGGTACAGTTCATTTCTTCTCCACCAAGCGGGGTACTAGGTGTCTACCTAGCAAAATCCAAGTCCTCCTAATAAGAATATTCAATATTCACATTATGTTAAACGGTTGGAGTCCAGCCCAAGATACGCATTACACTGAGTAGGACAACTATTCAATGCACGGAGGATTTGACCATGGCACGTTTTATTGACCGCGTTGTCCTGCACCTGCAAGCAGGTGACGGTGGACACGGCTGTGTGTCTGTCCACCGCGAGAAGTTTAAGCCATTGGGTGGCCCGGATGGCGGCAATGGTGGCCACGGCGGTGACATCATCCTCGAGGTCTCTGAACAAATCCATACGCTTATGGATTTCCATTACCGCCCGCATATTAAGGCGCAACGCGGCGGCAATGGAGCCGGCGATATGCGCAATGGTGCTCGCGGCGAGGACCTGATTTTGGAGGTCCCGGCGGGCACGGTGGTCCGCACTGAAAAGGGCGAAACCTTGGCGGACCTTACCGTTCCGGGAACGCGGTTTGTGGCCGCAGAAGGCGGCTTCGGCGGACTAGGCAATGCGGCATTGGCCTCAAAGAACCGCAAGGCACCGGGTTTTGCTCTCCAGGGTGAGCCGGGCCAAGCCCATGATCTTATCCTCGAGCTGAAGTCCATGGCGGATGTAGGGCTGGTGGGCTTTCCATCGGCTGGTAAGTCCTCGCTTATCTCGGTTTTGTCGGCCGCGAAGCCCAAGATCGGTGATTACCCCTTTACTACGCTGCAGCCGAACCTGGGCGTGGTGGATATGGGAGATAGCTCCTTTACTATCGCGGACGTGCCGGGGCTTATCCCAGGCGCGGCCGATGGCAAAGGCCTAGGCCTGGATTTCTTGCGCCACATTGAACGCACGGCGGTGCTTGCCCATGTGGTCGATACTGCCACCATTGAGCCCGGCCGTGATCCCGTTTCCGATATTGAGGCGATGGAAAGTGAGCTGGCAAAATACCAAGGGGCTTTGCAGGAAGATACTGGTTTAGGGGATCTGCGTGAGCGCCCCCGCGTCATCATCTTGAATAAAGCAGATGTGCCTGAGGCCGAAGAGCTGGCGGAATTTGTCAAGGATGATCTGGAAGAGAAGTTTGGCTGGCCTGTCTTTATTATTTCGGCCGTCGCTCGCAAGGGCCTGGATCCGCTGAAGTTCCGGCTCATGGATATGGTGACCGAGCATCGCAAGGCCCAGCCATTGCCAAAGAAGGATAAGAACCACACCGTTATCCATCCCAAGGCCCAGGGCCATAAGAAGCATACCGGTGTATTTGCTGATTTCACCGTGAAGGCCGATCCTGAGGTCGAGGGTGGCTTCATTGTTGAGGGCAAGAAGATTGATCGCTGGATTACCCAAACTGATTTTGAAAATGATGAGGCAGTGGGCTTCTTGGCGGACCGCTTGGCCAAGGCCGGCGTGGAGGAAGAGCTGCGCGAGCAGGGCGCTGTGGAAGGCTGTCCGGTGACGATCGGCGGCATTACCTTCGAGTGGGAGCCGATGACTGGCGGTGATCCGACGATGGCCAGCCGCGGCGAGGACGCCCGTTTGAAGGGCACTAGCCGCGTTTCCGCCGCCGAGCGCAAGCGTGCCTCTCAGGCACGCCGTGGTCTTATCGATGAATACGATTACGGCACCGACGAAGAGGTCACTCGCGAGGGTGCTAATCGGGATAGGTGGCAAGGCTAGCTCGGTAGGCCCCCTCTTCTTGGGGTGTATAAGAGGGGGCGCTTTGTAGACTCGGTTGGCATGTCTTCTGATCAACAGAAAGAGCCCATCCTTCCACTTCCGGTAGAGCCTTTTGACGGGCCTACCGCCGATACTCCCTTTCCAGAACCGCTCGATGAGAACCCGGTAGCGTCCGGTTTTGAATCTGAACTTCGCCACGAGATCGCGCACGCCAAGCGCGTCGTGGTCAAGATTGGTTCCTCTTCTCTCACGGATGAGAATTTCCGTGTTTCACAGGAAAAGATTGATCACATCGTCGATGCCGTTCATGCGCGCATGGGCCGCTCCGATGTCATTATCGTTTCTTCTGGTGCGGTCGCCGCCGGCATGGGGCCGCTCGGGCTGCATCAGCGTCCCACCGATCTGGCTACCAAGCAGGCCTCCGCTTCTGTAGGCCAGGTGCACTTGGCCTATGTGTGGGGCCAGTCCTTTGCTCGCTATCAGCGCACCATCGGCCAGGTTTTGTTGACTGCGTCAGATACTGGTCACCGCGATCGCGCCCGCAACGCGCAGCGCACCATTGATCGCCTGCGCCAGCTGCGTACCATTCCTATCGTCAACGAGAATGACGCCGTGGCTACCTCGGAGATGCACTTTGGCGATAACGATCGCCTCTCCGCGCTGGTGGCCAACCTGGTGGGTGCTGATGCGCTCTTCCTCTTCTCCGATGTAGATGGCCTGTATGACAAGAACCCGGCCGAGCCGGACGCTAAGTTCATCGATGAAGTGCGCACCGGCAAGGACTTGAAGGGCGTTGTAGCTGGCGATGGCGGCAAGGTGGGCACCGGTGGTATGGCCACCAAGGTCTCTGCAGCCCGCCTGGCAACCCGCGGCGGCATTCCGGTGCTGTTGACCTCCACGGATAATATTGGCCCCGCGCTTGCCGACGCCTCTGTGGGCACCGTCTTCCACACCCGCGAGGAACGCCAGCTTTCCGCCTGGAAGTTCTGGGCACTTTACTGCGCAGATACCGGCGGAGCCGTCCGCCTCGATGAAGGCGCTAAACAAGCCGTGACCGAGGGCGGTAATTCACTGCTGGCCGTGGGCATTACCGATGTGCAAGGCGAGTTCACCAAGGGCGAAATCATCGATATCCTCGGTCCGAATGGCGAGGTCATCGGACGTGGCGAAGTCCGTTTCGACTCCGAGGAACTGCACGGTATTAAGGGAAAGAAGATGGAAGAACTTCCTGAGGAGCAGCGCCGCTCAGTTGTTCACGCCGATTACCTCTCCAACTTCGCCTCCCGTATTTAAACCCAAGTCCCTGATTCCCCGTATGGTTGGGGCATGAAATATTTCATGGGTCCGGACGCCTGGCAGCCGATGGTAGAAGATATCGAGGCTGCCGGGCACGAACGCGTAAATAGCCTTGAAGATGCCGAGGTCTACATCAACAATGCGCCCAACCCGCGCCGCATCCCCGAGATGCCGGAGAACATCGGTTGGGTGCAGCATTGTTTTACCGGCGTAAATCAGCTCATTGATGCCGGGGTCATCACCCCAGACGGCGTGCCATGGTGCAACTCCGCCGGCGCTTTTGCCCAGCCGGTAGCCGAATCTGCACTTGGCCTGGCCCTGTCACAGGCGCACCACCATAAAGCTTTCGCCCAGGCCGCTTCGTGGTCGGTAGCACAGGAGCTGGACGAGTCCCAGGCGTGGCTTTATAACCAGCGAGGGCCGAAGAGGGTAGCCATCTTCGGCGCTGGGGGCATCGGCAAGCAGCTTATTAAGCTGCTGAAACCGTTTGGCGTGCACATTACCGCGGTCAATCGCTCCGGCCGCTCGGTGGAAGGCGCCGATGAGGTCGTGCCCATGGATAAGGCCGATCACGTGTGGGGCGAGACCGATTTCATTTTCTGTATCCTGCCTGCGACCAAGGACACCGAGGGGCTCATTGATGCCGCCACTTTCCGCGCGATGAAATCCTCCGCCATCTTTATCAACGTCGGCCGTGGCAGCACCGTAGTAACCGACGATCTAGTGGCGGCCCTGCGCGATGGTGAGATCGCCGGCGCCGGGCTGGAAGTTATGGATCCCGAGCCACTGCCTGATGGCCATCCGCTATACGACCTGCCCAATTGCACCATGACGCCGCACATGGCTGCTTCCGCGCACGTGGCGCAGTACCACCTGGGCGCTATCTTCAACGCCAATGCCGCGGCGTGGGAGAGGGGAGAGGCGATGCCTACCCGCGTCGATGTGGAGGCGGGCTACTAATGAAGTACGCGATGCTACCCACCCCGTGGGAGGAAACCCTGCAGGCACTCGATGCAGCGGGTCACGAGCGCGCCCCACTGGAAGATGCCGAGGTTCTCATCTTCAACGGCGGCCCAGATGATTTCCCACGGCCCCTGCCACCGAGCGTGGGCCTGGTGCAGGTCCCCTTCGCTGGGGTGGATCACCTGCTCGACGTCATGCGTGATACCACCGCCCGCTGGTCTAATGCCGCCGGCCTGTATGACGCCACCGTGGCGGAATCTACCATTGCGCTCCTGCTCGCCCACTTGCATGCGCATAAGCGCGTGGGGACTAGCTGGTCTAACCGCGATGAGGTTGAGGCTCATACCAGCTTCCTTTTTGAAGATAAGACGGTAGCGGTGGTGGGCGCCGGGGGCATCGGCAAGCGGCTTATTCGTATGCTGGAAGGCTTCGGACCACGCATAATCGCGGTCAATCGCTCCGGCAACCCAGTGGAGGGTGCCGATGAAACCTTCGCCACCGCCGATATTGAGCGCGTCTGGCCAGCCGCCGATTATTTCGTGGCGCTTGCGCCGCTAACGGACGAGACCCACCGGCTTTTTAATGCCGCTGCCTTCCGTGCCATGCCCGATCACGCCGTGATTATTAACGTTGGCCGCGGACCACTGGTGGACACCGATGCTCTAGTCGAAGCCTTGCGGGCAGGAGACATCGCCGGCGCTGGCTTGGATGTCACCGACCCTGAGCCGCTGCCCGATGGGCACCCACTGTGGGACATGCCTAACGTGGTCATCACCCCGCACCTGGCCAACCCTCCCTATTCGGTGCGCCGGCGCATCGGCTCGCATACAGTACAGGTCATGGAGCGCTACTCCGCAGGTGAAGCAATCCCCACGGAAGTCGATATTCAGGCGGGTTATTAATGGACAACGCCGCCTCACAAGACGGTTCTTATCAAGGGAGCTCTTTTAATACCACCGAAGCCGAGGTCGCGGATATGAAGGAGCGCCGGAAGAAGGTACAGGCGGTCGATTATGCTGCCTGGGCGGCCACCATCCTTTCCGTTGTGCTCGGCTATTTCTTCTTCCACTGGTCCTATTTTTGGGTTATCCCGATTATCTGTTTTATATGCTCGGCCGGAGCCCGCCACGTTTATAACTTGAGCTATTACGAAGAGGAATACCTCATGTTCGAGCGGAAGGACGAGAAGCGCCGCCGCCGGGCATCCGACAAGCGGAGCCGCGAGCTCGGCCAATAAGGACACCACCGTGCGGGTGCTTGCCGCCCAACTGGCTGAAAAGCGCGCGGCCTTTCGTTAGGCTGGTATGACATGAGCAACACTGAACGCGAAGAAGTTCTGTCCAAAGCCCGTGCTGCCAAGGAAGTCGCGCCCGTTGTGGCGCAGCTGTCCACGCCGCGCAAGAATGAGATCTTGCAGCGCGCAGCCGACAACCTCATTGCCCACACCGAAGCCATTCTCGCCGCCAATAAGCAGGATATCGATGCCGGCCGCGAACGCGGCATGTCCGAGTCCCTTATTGACCGCCTGTCTCTCGACGCCGCGCGCGTGGAAGGCATTGCCGGCGGCCTGCGCCAGGTAGCTGGCCTGCAGGACCCGGTAGGGGAGATCCTGCAGGGGCGCACCATGGATAAC
This sequence comes from Corynebacterium nasorum, assembly GCF_030229765.1. NCBI lineage: Bacteria > Bacillati > Actinomycetota > Actinomycetes > Mycobacteriales > Corynebacteriaceae > Corynebacterium > Corynebacterium nasorum. The sequence continues at coordinate 74,844 of NZ_JASPGY010000007.1, forward strand.
GGAATCCAGATGAAGCAGGTGCGCGTGCCGCTCGGTGTCATGGGCATGGTCTATGAGGCCCGCCCGAACGTCACCGTGGACGCCTTCGGTTTGGCCATCAAGTCCGGCAATGTGCCGCTATTGCGTGGCTCCAAATCCGCCCGCAACTCCAACACCAAGCTGGTAGAAATCTTGCAGGATACCCTCGTTGAGTTTGACCTGCCGCGCGAGGCCGTGCAGCTTTTGCCGTGCGAGACGCACGATTCCGTCCAGGACCTCATTACCGCCCGTGGTCTGGTGGACCTGGTTATTCCGCGTGGTGGCGCAAAGCTTATTGAGGCCGTCGTTACCGGCGCCACCGTCCCCGCCATTGAGACCGGCACCGGCAATTGCCACTTCTACGTGGATGCCTCTGCAGACATTGATAAGGCCATCGACATGGTCATCAACGGCAAGACCCGCCGCACCTCCGTGTGCAACTCCACGGAGTGCGTGCTTATCGACGCCGCTTTGGATGACTCCGTCAAGCTCCGCATCATCGCCGCGCTGCAGGATGCTGGCGTGACCATCCACGGCGACGTCGCCGAGCTCGAGGCCTTCGGCGTCAAGGATGCCGTGCAGGCCACCGATGAAGACTGGCGCGAGGAGTCACTATCTATGGATATCTGCGCCAAGGTGGTCGACGGCGTAGATGGGGCCATCGCGCATATCACCGAGTTCACCACTGGCCACACCGAGGCCATCGCCGCGCAAGACGCCGATGTCCTAGTGAAATTCGGCAACGAGGTGGATGCCGCCGCGGTGATGCTCAATGCCTCTACCGCCTTCACCGATGGCGAGGTCTACGGCATGGGCGCCGAAATCGGCATTTCCACCCAGAAGCTGCACGCTCGTGGCCCAATGGCGCTGCCGGAGCTCACCTCTTCTAAGTGGATCCTGCAGGGTACAGGTCAGACCCGTCCATAATTCTCCCCGCCATGATTCGATCTGCTTTCTTCCGTGCCGCCGTCGCCCTAAGCGCCTCGGCGGCGCTTGCCGTTTCTATAGCCCCCGCCGCCGCCACCGCGAATGCTGCCCCGGTCGTGCCCCAGGCAGCAGCACAATCCGCCCCATCGCCGCAGCCTGCTGGGTGTCCCGAGTTCGTTGTTTTGGCTGCTCGTGGCTCCGACCAGAATGAGGAATACGGCGAGTATTTCGGACCGCAGCAGTATTCGCCGCATGCCGCGCCGTCGAATGGCTATGAAGGGGCAAACCTCTCCGCGCTTTTTCATCTAGTGGAAAAACGCCATCCCGGCACGATGGATAAAGTCCATGTCCTCGCCCTTGACCCCCAGGCATACCCGGCGTCAATGAACCTGCCGCCGCTGGCGCAGGAAGGTGAACAGTTGAATCCGCTCCAGCTTATTCGCCGCCTCGGTGGGGTAGTGATGGAGCATCCGTTGCACGAGCTGGCGTATTCGGTCACCGTTGGTTTTGTACATAGTTTGCGCACCGGCATGGCCAACGCTCCGCGCGTGGTGGAAAAGTATGAGCGCGAAACAGGCTGCCAGCCGCGCTATATTACGGCTGGCTACTCCCAAGGCGCCATTGTCGCTACCAGCGCGGAGCGCTACCTTGCACAACGAGGCAAGCTCGTGGGGGCAGTTTACCTGGGCAATCCCCTCAGCCGTCCCCACGGTATGGCGGGCTGGCTACCGCAGCGTTTGCTCTTACAACCTGCGGCATTGCCGGACTCGCGCCGGCTTAACTATTGCCTGGACGGAGACTTCGTTTGCGACCTGAACCTCGCCTCCGCCCACGACGCGTTGGCTACCAAGGCGGCTCGCCATGCTTCTTATTTTGTAGAGCCCTCGCTTGGCGACGCCGCTTTTGCCGACTCCCTCGCCACCTTGCTTACTCCCTCCTCGGCCGGGGACTATAATCACCACCCATGACTAGCCCACAGCGCATTGGCATCATGGGTGGCACCTTTGACCCCATCCACAACGGTCACTTGGTAGCCGCCAGTGAGGCCGCGCATCGCTTTGCCCTCGATAGCGTCATCTTTGTGCCCACAGGTCAGCCTTGGCAGAAGTCTCACCGCGAGGTCACTGCGGCCGAGCACCGCTACTTGATGACGATGGTGGCAACCGCATCCAATCCGCGTTTTACCGTCTCGCGGGTAGATATTGACCGCGAGGGGCCTACCTATACCATCGATACGCTGCGGGATCTGCGTAAGCTTTTCCCAGAAGCGGAGTTCTATTTCATTACCGGCGCCGATTCACTGGCCTCCATTATGAGCTGGCATAACTGGGAAGAGATGCTGGAGATGGCGCACTTCGTGGGGGTTACCCGCCCCGGATACGAATTAAGCGCCGATATGCTGCCCGCCGATGCCCAAGAGGATATTGACCTCATCGGTATCCCTGCCATGGCCATTTCCTCCACCGCGTGCCGCGAGCGCTCTGCTCAAGGCCAGCCCGTGTGGTACCTCGTACCGGATGGAGTGGTGCAGTACATCACCAAAAACAATCTCTACGGTCCCAACCCGGACAAGCCCCTGTAGAAACTTTCACGGCCTTTCCCAGATTTTGGGCACGGGCCTGCTAAACGTGCAAGAATAGATTCTCACTAGAGATAGTTCATTTCGAATGCACTCAGACGCGAAAAGGGAATTTATACACATTGTCTACTTCTGATCTCGCCCGCAGCATGGCAGAAACCGCGGCACACGCGGCGCAAGAAAAGTTAGCCACCAATATCGCGGCCATTGATGTCTCCGATGTCCTCGCAATTACTGAGGTCTTCGTGCTGGCTTCTGCAGATAACGAGCGCCAGGTGGGCTCCATTGTGGATGAAGTCGAAGATGAGATGACCAAGCAGGGCTTTGAACCGCAGCGCCGTGAAGGCAACCGCGAAAATCGCTGGGTGCTGCTGGATTACGGCAATATCGTCGTCCATGTCCAGCGCAATGACCAGCGCGAGTTCTACGGCTTGGACCGCCTTTACCATGATTGCCCGGCACTGGAGATTGAGGGCATCGAAGCCCCGGAGCGTCCGGGCGAATGGACCAATGGCGTCAACCCGCGTGAGGTAGATTCCATCGACGAGCTCCCACTGGCCGATAAGGTCCCAGGTGAGGACGAGGAGCTTTAAACCCATATGAGTCGCCGCCTGATCCTGATCCGCCACGGACAAACTACCTATAACGCCACCGGCCGCATGCAAGGCCACTTGGATACCGAGCTGTCCGAGCTGGGCTATGAGCAGGCCCGCGCCGCCGCGCGCCTGCTGCAGGATCAGGGCGTCTCTAAAATCGTGGCCTCCGATCTCATCCGCGCGCGGGAAACCGCCCGCGTTGTCGCTGAAACTCTTGGCGTGGACTTCACCACGGATGCCCGCCTGCGCGAGACCCACTTAGGTCAGTGGCAGGGCAGAACCTCTGCTGAGGTAGATGCGGAGTTTCCAGGAGCGCGCGCCATTTGGCGCCACGATCCCACCTGGGCCCCGCCGGAGGGGGAATCTCGCGTGGACGTGGCTGAGCGTGCCCGCCCTGTCATCGATGAGCTCATGGAAGACTTTGCCGGCTGGGACGCCGGCCCCGTCCTCATCGTGGCCCATGGCGGGGCCATCTCGGCGCTTACCTGCCACCTGTTGGGCCTTGACCACGCGCAGTACGGGATCCTTTCGGGGTTGAAGAATACCCACTGGTCGCAGCTGACCGCTCGCCCAGACTTCAACCCGGAAACGCCGCTGTCTTCGCTGGAATTCACCCGCGACAACGTGGGCCGCGCCCAGTGGTACTTCGACGGTTGGAATATGGGCGGCGAGGTCACCGGGGACGGCGGGGCGGATATCTAGTGGCGGTTCGCGTCATTACGGATTCCGCTGCAGGCCTGCCCCGGGAGCTGGCGGAGCAGCTATCCATCACCGTCATTGACCTCCACCTCATGGAACGCCACGGCAAGGATGGCTTGGAGCAATCTACTTCGGGATTAAGCGCGCTGGAGCTGGCAGCCGCCTATGGCCGCGAAATGGAGCGCTCTCAGGATGATGGCGTGGTGGCCATACACCTATCCAAAGAGCTTTCTTCCACCTACTCCGCCGCAGTGACTGCTTCGGGCGTTTTCCCGCACACGGTGCGGGTGATTGATTCCGGGTCGGCCGGCATGGCGATGGGTGCGGCCGCCATGTCCGCAGCCAAGGTCGCCTCCCGCGGAGCCGGCTTGGAGGAGTGCTACGCTGCGGCCATGGACACCCTCAAGCGTGCGGCTACCTGGGTGTACCTGCATTCCACGGAGGATCTGCGCCGCTCCGGCCGCCTTTCGCCGGCCACAGCCGTGTTATCTACGGCGCTTTTGGCCACCAAGCCGATCATGTCGATTAACCGCGGCAAGCTGGAGCTGGTGGGAAAAACCCGCACCCAGACCAAGGCTTTTACCAAGCTAGTAGACCTCATTGCCTCCCGCGCCAACGGGAAGCCGGTCTTCGTCGCCATCCAGCACAACCACGCCGAAGGCGCGGCCGCCAAGCTGGAGGCGCTGCTTGAAGCGGCCCTGCCGCAGGGCTCGTCCTTTATCTGCACCCCGCTTAACGACGTCCTCTCCGTCCACGTCGGCCCCTCCGCCATCGGCGTATCTGCGGTGTTTAGCTCGGAGCCTCCCGCCGATCCAGCGCATCCTCACACGCGTGGTCGACCACGCGCCTTCCCACCGCGCCGTTCTGTGGATAACTAGGCCCAGTGCGCCGGGTTCGTTGACGTCCCCAACAAGTTATCCACAGCCCGCCTTCGCTGTACCTACTGCCTTAGCGCCCACGCCTTTATTCTCAGCGCCATGGCGGCACCCAAGATTAGCGAACGACTCCGCGAATTTACCCAACCCACCGGTGAGGAAGAGCTCCTCGCCGTCGATTATCCTCGCCCGCGTCTGCGCATTAGCCCGTGGCAAGCCTGCGCCGTGGCGGTCATTCTCGTCGTCGGCGTGGTGGCGTGGCTTGGCATCAACGCCCGCTCCGATGAATCCTCGGGCATGCCCGAGCCTGCGGCAATAAGCGGTGATTCTGGCACTGCACCCAGTGCAGAGCCCAGTGAAATCATCGTCTCTGTCATTGGCGAGGTGGCCGAGCCCGGCTTGCAGACCCTCGAGCCCGGCGCGCGCGTCGCCGATGCCCTCGACGCCGCTCAACCCCTTCCCGGTGCAGACACAATCGCGCTCAACCATGCCCAGCGGCTTTCCGACGGCCAGCAGCTCCACATCCTTCCCTCCGGCGCCGCCCCACCTCCCGCACCCGGCGAACCAGCCCCATCCGGCGGAAACGGCATCAGTACCGGCGGCGTGAGCCTGAATAACGCCACCGCGGAGGAACTTACAGAACTCAAGGGCGTTGGTGAGGTCACCGCGCAAGCTATCGTGGCGTACCGCGAGGAACATGGCGGCTTCCAAGATATTGAGGAATTACTCGAGGTCACCGGCATCGGACCGGCGAAGCTAGCGCAGCTTAAAGACCAGGTCCAGCTCTAAGCTGAGTACGAGCACGCGATGCGAGAACTGCGGCTCGTCCCCGGCGCGGCCACCGCTTGGCTGGCTGTCATTGCTGTGCTGCTAGGCGGCCGTGGCTGGGCAATCTTTATCATTGCGGCGGTCGTCGGGTGCTGCCTGATCGCCCGCCAATGGGGCCAAGCGCTATTTTCCGGAATGGTCGCGACAGCCGCGGCGCTGGTTGCCGCGGTGCGCCAGGCCCGTGCCGCTGCGTTCGACCTCGGCACCGAGGTTACCGGTCGCCTGACCACCGCGCCGACGCAGACTAGCACGGGCGGCTGGCTGCTCAAGCTCAAGGTGCCAGGGTATCCGACTCAACTGCCGGTCTTTAGCTCGGAACCGGTCCCGGCCGCTGCGGGCGCCGAACTCACGGCCAGGGTGGAGGTGAGGGAGTCGGATAGGGCGGGCGTCGGAAAGCTCAGCGCCACTGCCACAGACGTGCAGGTAACCGGTGAGCCCGAAGGCCTAGCCGGCTGGGCGGCCCACGTGTCCGACACATTTCGCGCGCTGGTTGTAGATACCGTCGGTCCTTCCAGGCAGGGCCTGATTCCTGGCATGGTGCTCGGCGATACTAGCCTGCAAAGCTCTTCAGAGCGCGACCTGTATATCATCACCGGCCTTTCGCACTTAAGCGCAGTTTCCGGTGCAAATGTCGCCATCGTGTGCTCCGCCGCAGCCATGGTCTGCGCCGCCTTCGCGCTGGGGCCACGCGCCCGCGTGGCTGCCTCTCTGTGTGCTTTGGCCACCTATGTTGTGCTCGTGGGTTTTGAGCCCTCCGTCCAGCGCGCGGCCGTGGCTGGGCTGGTGGGGCTGCTCGCCGTGCTTAATTCCACGCGCATGGAGCCGATTCATGCTCTTAGCCTCGGCATCATTGCCCTGCTCTTCGTGGATTCCGACCTCGCCGTGCACTTTGGTTTCGCACTTTCTTGCGCGGCGACGCTCGGCATCGTGGCGCTTAGCCCGCTCATTTATAAACACTTGGCCACAACCGGCTGGCCCGCCATTTTTCTGCGCGCGGTCGCTGTGGCCATTGCCGCCGATATCGTTACCCTCCCGCTAGTCGCACTCATGTCCGGCGAGGTCTCCGTGGTCTCCGTGTTGGCCAATATCCTGGTTGAGCCCGCCACCGTGCCGATTACCATCGTGGGGCTTATCGCCGCCGTCTTCGCCCAGCTCGGTCCACTCGATGTGCTAGGTGCGGGCTTGCTGCGCCTTATAGAACCCTTTTCGTGGTGGATTAATACCATCGCCCACGGCGTGGCCCACCTTCCGGTGGTCACCATCCCCGCTAGCCCGCTTTTTACGCTGCTTGCCTACGCCTGGATCATTGCCGGCCTCCTCTATCACCGCCCCTGGCTGACTCTGGCGCTGACGCTAGCGGGCATCGCCTGGCTCGGTGTGGCGGCAGGTTAGAATGGCGGGCATGCCTCCAGTACATCTCATCCTTGGCGACGATGAATTCCTCACCGAACGCGCCCGCCTGCAGATTCAGCGTGCCGCGGCCGAGGAGAGCAGCCCAACCGGTGCTCGCCCCGAGCTGACCAAGCTTAAAGCTTCCGAAGTCTCCGAGGGCGAAATCCTCGAGGCCACTAGCCCCTCTCTTTTTGGAGATAGCCGCGTCATCGTCATCAGTGACTGCGAGCGAGCCGGCAAGGAAGTAGTCGATATCATCCTGCGTGCCTGCGCGAACCCCGCGCCGGGCATGACCATGGTCATCATTTACTCCGTGACGGCCAAGACCCTAAAGAAAAAGAAGAAGCAACCTGAACTGGTGGCCAAGCTGCGCAAGATTGCCGAGGTTCACGAAGTCTTCTCGCTCTATCCCAATGAGCTGGGGCAGTGGGCCACCCGCGAATTCTCCTCCCACGGTGTGCGCCCGACCCCGGACGTCATCCATGCCGTGCTCGAAGGCGTGGGCTCTGACCTACGCGAGCTGGCCTCTGCCATCTCCCAGTTGGTGTCCGATACCGGCGGCAACGTCACCCGCGAGGCCGTGCAGAACTACTACGTCGGCGTGGCCGAGGTTGCCAATTGGGATATTGCCGATGCCGCCGTTGCCGGCCGCGTCGAAGCCGCCGTGTCCACCTGCCGCCGCGCCCTGCAGCTTGGCGCCAGCCCCGTGGCGATTGCCGCAGCGCTAGCCAATAAGGTCGGAGCCGTAGCCCGCCTGTATTCCGCCCGCGGGGACCAGTATTCTTTAGCTAGCCAAACCGGCCTAGCGCCCTACGTGGTCAAGATGACCCAGCCGGTGGCTCGCCGCTGGTCCGCCGATAATGTCACCAAGGCCGTCATCCTCGTCTCGGAACTCGATGCCGCCGTCAAAGGCCAAGGCGGTGAGCCCGAATTCGCCATAGAGGCGGCCGTCAAACGAGTCGCGGAACTGGCGCGATAAGCTAGAAGCTATGTCTGAGACGCAAGTGCAGGAATTCGCCGGTCGGCTCTTTGACATGGCACGCGAGGGCAGCTTGGACCTCCTGGCCTATATCGACCACGGCGTAAATATTGACCTCGTGAACCAGGACGGTCAGTCCTTCCTCATGCTCGCGGCCTATCACGGCCACGCCGAGCTGGTTATCGCACTTGCTCGCGCCGGCGCGGACGTTAATCTGCTCAATGACCGCGGCCAATCGCCCCTGGCCGGAGCCATCTTCAAGAAGGAAGACGCGGTCATCGACGCCCTCCTAGCTGCCCACGCCGATCCCACCGCCGGTCAGCCCTCCGCGCTGGATTCCGCCCGCATCTTTGGCCGAGAGGACCTTCTCCCGCGCCTGGGAAGCGAGGCAGGGGAGTGACCTGGACATCCTTTTTTACCCTCCTTCTTATGAATTTGGTGGGCGTTGCCTCACCCGGACCGGACATCATCTTGGTGACCCGTTACGCCACCCGATCGCGCCGCCACGCTGTCGCTGCGGCTGCAGGCATCCAAATCGGCGTGCTTTTTTGGTGCGCCGCCACCGTTTTCGGCGCCGCCGCGCTGCTGACGGCTTTTCCGGAAATTTTGGGAGCGGTTCAGGCCGTTGGCGGCTGCTTCCTGGTGTTTATGGGCTCGCGCGCGCTGCGCAGCGGTATCGCCCAACGCGCTAACCCGCCGGTTGATCTGGAAGACGCCGCCGCCCAGCTGGGCCGCCTGCGCACCGCTTTCAAAGTCGGCCTAGCCACGAATATGTCCAACCCGAAAATCGTGCTCTTCCTCGCCGCGATGATTGCCCCGCTGCTGCCGGCCAGCCCGCCCATCTGGTTGGCCATCGGGTTGACGCTGTCCTTATCGCTTTCGGCCTTCCTCTTTTTCCTCGTCGTTGCCACGGTAATTTCTACCAACGCCGTGCGCCGCAAGCTCATCGCCGCTGGTCCGTGGATCGATATCGGCTCGGGCCTGTTTTTCATTATCGCCGGCATCGTCCTTATTGTCTCCGGTGCGCAGAACCTCCTGCACTAAAACAGCCGCGGCATTCCCTCCGCCACCGTGTCGAGCACCCACTGGGTCCAGCGGGCGACGGTGGAGGCGCGCCGCCGGGACGTCGCCAAGCTCAGCCCCAATTCCTCCATCGCCGCAATAATCTCCGCGGTGCTGGCGACCGCGCCGCGAGCCAAGCTGAGTTCGAGCACCTCGCGAAATACCCGTCGCGCCGCCAACGTCCGTATGAGCGCCGCATTTCGGGCATCGCGCTGCGGCTGTTCGATAATTCGCCTCCCGAGCTCGGTGGGCTCCCAGGCCTCATCCACCGGCACCGCCAACCCCAGGTAGCGCGCGGCGTTGGCATAATAGTCCGCCTGCCGCGGATCGAAATCATAGCGCTGAGTAATCTCTGCCTTACTCAGCGGCTGCAGCGCCATGAGCTCCAAGAGGTTGACCACCCGCTCAAAGTTATTGGCCTGCGGAAAGGGCACCTCCGGCTCGACGTCGGGCTCCACCGCCCGAACGATATCCAGCGCTGCCTGCGCATCCAGGTGCGAGGCCGATAGTGCGTAGCGGGCGCTATCGACCAGCGCAATGCTGCGAAAATCGGCCGGATCCCTAAATTCATAGCGGTATAGGTGGAAAATGCCATTGGAATACACCAGGTAAACCGGTACCACTTCCTTTGCCAGGCGCTGTTGGAAGCGCCGGTAGGGAAAATAGAGCTGCCGGATATTGAAATCATCCGAGAGGTGATTTTTCGCCTCCACCAGCACTAGATGCTCGAGCGATTCAAAACCGCCGTCGATTTCCATCTGTGCGCGGTCCACCGCGACCTCCACGCCCAGGTCCGGCAGCCGCACCTGCATCTCGCGCGTGGACATGCGGCCTGCCACCGTAGCTTGCAAAGGCCCGCAGGCCAGAAAGTCTTCTAGCATCCCGCTTGCCGACGCCCCATTTAACGCCACCGCCTCCGAGCTCACCCTCTCCAACGAGAGGGTATCTAGACCCGCTGGCAGCTGCAGCGTACGTACCTCCCCGCGCTGTGCCTGCGGAAACTTCTCGTAGAGGTTGAACCGGCCCACCAAGTATTCGCTGCGGCTTACCGGCACGATGCCGAGCTGCAGGCGCTGAAAGATCCAAGGCCGCGAGGTGGAAAAATCATGCTTGGCCATCAACCGTGGCTGCCGAGCAGAGATTTTCTCCACTTCCCGCGCCCTGATGAAAAAATACCCGCGCCGTTCCAATTCTTCGCCGTAGCCAGCCGCCAAGATGCGCAGCCAACCCCAGTCATTAACGCCTAGCTTCACCGACTCCGGAACGCCAAAACGTGCCCGCAGCTCCTCCTGCAGCTCCCGCCCCGCGTGCGCCTTCGGCCCGCTAGTCACCGCTGACCTCATAATTGCGCACCAGTACCTCATCGACCTTGCCGCGCTTCGAAGCGACGGAATTGATCGCCCGCGTTGCCCCCACGATGCCTACCTCATAATCCGCATAGAGCTCTCGGATGAACTCGGTGGCTGAATTCGACAGCAGAAACTTTGCCCCGCGTTTGTCCAACTCATCGCAGACCTCTTTGAGCCGTTCTTGCTCCGCGCGGTCAAAGCCGCCCTTTTGATAGCCGGTAAACGAGCTCGTCACATTGACTGGGTCATAGGGCGGGTCGAAATAGACAAAATCGCCTTCGCCTGCTTCTGCCACCGCTGCGGCGAAATCGCCTTGGGAAAAGATCACCTCATTTTCCGCAAAATAGCGGTGCACCGCACGCAGCGTGTCTTCATCGCAAATGGTGGGATTCTTATAGCGCCCGAACGGCGCATTAAATTGACCTGCCGTATTCACGCGATACAGGCCGTTATAGCAGGTGCGGTTGAGATACAGCGTTCGTGCAGCACGCTCGACAGGGGAGAGGGCGGCAAACCGCTTCGCATCCCTGTCCACTGCGCGCAGCGCATAGAAAAACTCCGCCTCATTGGGATAGCTCACGAGCTCTGCAATGAGCTCGTCGACGCCGCCGCGTACCACCTCATATAGGTTGATGAGCTCAGCATTGAGATCATTGACCCGTGCGCTGGCTGGTTGGAGAGAGAAAAGCACCGCGCCGCCACCGATGAAGGGCTCATAAAACCGCCGCGGGTTATCCGCCGGTAGGGCGGCGTGGATATGTGGTAAGAGCTGGCGCTTCCCGCCCGCCCATTTCACCAGTGGCTTAACGTTTTTCATCGTTGACTCATCTTAGCGGCCCTACCCGACACGAGCACCATTGGGCTTTCGAACGTGCGGGCGGATAACTGGAGCGGATGGCTGGCCGCACAGATACTTTGGTTGTCTAACATCACAGCTTTGTTAAATAGTTCTATGACGGGCCTAAACGTACGGCCGGCCGGTAGTAAATTCTTCCCGTGCGCACGGCTGTTTCCATAGTCGAATATTAGGTAATAAAATCACCCCAAACGCCTTAGTTTGTAGGGAAATACCATTTTCACCTAAAGATTTAAGGGTTTAGAAAACGAAAGTAAGGCCCTTAGAGCGTCGGGACAGAAAGGGGCATTTATGCCGCGTATATCACAAATCCGAGTCGCTGCGCTCAACCTCGTCATCGAAGCCGGATACGGCGGGTTTACTATGGAGGAACTCGCCCAAAAGGTAGGCGTTTCCCGCCGTACCCTTTTTAATTACATAAAAGACAAAGAATCGGCAGTTTTAGGTCCCGAATTTTCGGAGGAACTAGAGCACCAATTTCAGAATTTCGCCGCCGGGCTGCCCACCGGAAGCCTGCGCGAAGATTCTGAAATCGTGGCCAAAGCCGTATTTGACCGCGCCGTGGGTGATGAGTTCTTCCCCGAAATTTCCCAGCTGACGGCCCAGGCGCTAGCTAAGGATACGAAGCTGCGTGCCCTGTATTACCAGCGCAATAGCCGCACTATTGAGCGCCTCCGCCAAGCCGTGCAGGCCCGTGAGGGCTGGAAATCCTCCGATTCGCGCCTCACGCCGACCGTCAACATCATCCACACCCAGTTCCTGACCGCCTTCGAGATTTTTGTGGAAACCCGTGGTGGAACTTCGCTTAATGAAGCCTTCCGCAACGCCGGTGCCATCTTCGAAGATTACTTCAACGACGAAATCGCCTAAGCCTCCCCGCTCGGGTCTAGGCTAAGAAAATCCCCCGGTGCGCTCCGTAGAGTGCGACCGGGGGATTGTCAGTGCAATGGCTCTTAGTCCATCTTGTTGAACGCGGAAGCCATGCCGGACTTCTTGTTGGCTGCAGTGTTGCGGTGGAAGACACCCTTGGACACGGACTTGTCCAGGGCGCGGGATGCCACGCGCAGCTGCTTTTCAGCAGCAGCCTTGTCGCCAGCGGTAACGGCCTCGCGGAACTTGCGGATCTCGGTACGGACGGCGGAGCGAACGCTCTTGTTGCGCTGGCGTGCCTTCTCGTTGGTGATAACGCGCTTCTGCTTGGACTTGATATTTGCCATGAAAAATACCTCTTAGTAATCGAAAGTGATTGACGTAGGAACCGACCTACTCGGACTACTCCCGCGGCCAGCAATCGCTGGCACGCTCGGCGCTGGTATTCGAAGAGCGAACCCAAGGTCCTGCCCGCCCCGACCAACGCGCCCGGCAAGTAAGTAACCAACATACAATAGCAGTACCGAACCCGACCTGCCAAAACTCTCAGCATGGCCGCCGTCTGTGCGACTGGTTAGGCCCAGTGGTAGCGCGCGCGTAACCTATTCGCGATTCTTTCGAACCGGCGTTCGGGAAAAAGTGTGCCTTGTCGGCGCACCTGTTCTTCGGAAACCTCCAGCAAGCGGTCGAGGCGCACCCAGCAATCGCACCCGGATTCGTCCCACTCGCCGGCGCCGATTTCCAGCCAGGCGTCGTCAAGCGCATGCTTCGGGTTGGGGGAGATAAGCAAACCCATCACCGTGGTGCGCGTGCGGCCGACAACCAGGATGGCGCGCTCACGCGGCGGGGCCTGCTTGCCTTCGGCCGGGGCCCATACCCAGACCACCTCGCCGGAATCAGCCTGGCCATCCATATCGGGGGAGAAAAATATGGAGCGGGGGTGAGAGGCGGTGGCCTCGACCCGGATATCAGCGGCCTTGCGCGGCTCGTGGAACTCGTCCGACCTATCCAGCCCCAACCGGGAATTAATGCGGGTCAGGCCGGTGTCTATGGGCTCGCGCTCGCTGATTCCCAGCGCTTGGCGCAGTCGGGTGAGCATGGCGCTTTTCATGTCGACTATTGTAGACGTATGTCTGAAAACTTTGCGGCCACGACGTTTACGGATCCCGCCCGAATCCGAAACTTCTGCATTATTGCTCACATCGACCACGGCAAGTCGACGCTGGCGGACCGCATCCTGCAGCTATCCAAGGTGGTTGCGGAGCGCGATATGCGTGACCAGTTCCTCGATAATATGGACATCGAACGCGAACGCGGTATCACCATTAAGGCGCAGAACGTGCGCCTGCCCTGGGTACCCCAGTCCGGTCCGGACGAAGGGGAGCAGATCGTCCTACAGATGATCGACACTCCTGGCCACGTGGACTTTACCTACGAAGTCTCCCGCGCCCTCGAGGCGTGTGAAGGCGCCATCCTGCTTGTCGACGCCGCCCAGGGCATCGAAGCCCAAACCCTCGCCAACCTGTACCTGGCGATGGAAAACGACCTGGAAATCATCCCGGTCCTCAATAAAATCGACCTGCCGGCCGCCGACCCGGAAAAGTACGCGCTGGAAATCGCCAATATCATCGGCTGCGAGCCAGAAGAGGTCCTGCGCGTATCCGGCAAGACCGGCGAGGGTGTGGTCGAGCTGCTGGACAAGGTCTGCGAGTTGGTGCCGCCGCCGTCCTCCGAGTACGACGCGGATGCGCCGGCCCGCGCCATGATTTTTGACTCCGTTTATGACACCTACCGCGGCGTTGTGACCTATATTCGCATGGTGGATGGCAAGCTCACCCCGCGCCAGAAGGTCACCATGATGTCGACCAACGCCAACCACGAGCTGCTCGAAATCGGCATCGTGTCCCCTACGATGCAAAAGTGTGAGGGCTTGGGCCCCGGCGAGGTGGGCTACCTCATTACCGGCGTAAAGGACGTGCGCGAGACCAAGGTGGGCGATACCGTCACTTGGTCCAACGGCGGCGCTGAGACTCCGCTCAAGGGTTACAAGGACCCGGACCCGATGGTCTATTCCGGCCTTTTCCCCATCTCCCAGGCCGATTTCCCAGACTTGCGTGATGCTTTGGAAAAGCTGCAGCTTAACGACGCCTCCCTTACCTTCGAGCCCGAAACCTCCGTCGCCCTCGGCTTTGGTTTCCGCTGTGGGTTCTTGGGCCTATTGCATATGGAAATTACCCGCGACCGCTTGGAGCGTGAGTTCGGCCTCGATCTGATTTCTACCGCGCCGTCGGTGACCTACCGCGTGGTGGCCGAAGACGGCGAAGAAAAGTGGGTTCACAACCCGTCTGACTGGCCGGAAGGAAAGCTTAACGAGGTCTACGAGCCGGTGGTGAAGATGACCGTCATCGTGCCCGAGCAATTCGTCGGCCCCACCATGGAACTTTGCCAGTCCAAGCGCGGCCAGATGGGCGGCATGGATTACCTCTCCGAGGACCGCGTGGAACTGCGCTACACCATGCCGCTTGGTGAAATCATCTTCGACTTCTTCGATATGCTCAAGTCCCGCACCAAGGGCTACGCCTCGTTGAACTATGAAGAGGCCGGCGAACAGCTCGCGGACTTGGTCAAGGTCGATATCCTGCTCAACGGCAACCCGGTCGACGCCTTCTCCGCCATCGTCCACCGCGATTCCGCCCAGTGGTACGGCAATAAGATGACCAAGAAGCTTAAAGAGCTCATCCCGCGCCAGCAGTTCGAGGTGCCGGTGCAGGCGGCCATTGGTTCGAAGATCATCGCCCGCGAGAATATTCGCGCCATGCGCAAGGACGTGCTGGCCAAGTGCTACGGCGGCGATATCTCCCGTAAGCGCAAGCTGTTGGAGAAGCAGAAGGCCGGTAAGAAGCGCATGAAGACGCTGGGCTCCGTCTCGGTGCCGCAGGAGGCTTTCGTGGCCGCGCTGTCTACCGACGCCGACGATTAACCCCGTACCCCCTATTGGCAAAGTGGAGCCGAATAGATTCTTAACATTTCGTTAACGGCTCCCGGGGTGCGGCCGGCAAAAGTTCAAAGTGAGCTGCTTCTATAGGGCGTCCCCACGGCCGGGGACGCCCTTTTAATCTAGTTGCAGTCGGTGTTTTAGCGGCGTTAAATTTCGATTTGAAAGCGACCGATGACTCGCCTGGTGAGCCACAGCCACTTTCGACCTGCCCCGCAAATTCTTGACCAAGGTTGGATTTTTAATGAAGCTTCGCTCTCGCGCTGTGGCCCTTTGCGCCGCCGCAGCCGCCACTACGTCCCTTGTCCCCGGCGTTGCCCAGGCAGCCACCACGACCCCAATTGAACACGTCGTTGTCATTTACTCGGAGAATATTTCCTTCGACCACTACTTTGGAACCTACCCAAACGCCCTGAATAAGGACGGCGAAAAGCTGCAGGGCAGCGACAAGGACGCCCCAAAATTTACCGCCAAGAAGGACACCCCCAAGGCGAAAAACCTCGAAAATGATGGCGTAATGGGGGACAAGAACCCCAACTCCGTCAAGCCTTTCCGCATCGGGCCAGACCATGCAGTAACTACGGACCAGAACCACCACTACGGTGATGAACAGGCCGCATATAACGGCGGCAAGATGGACAAGTTCCCGGAGACTGTATCCACCGACATCGATAAGTCTTCCAACGGCTATTATGTCGTTCCAGGCATGACTATGGGCTATTACGACGGCAATACCGTCACCGGAATGTGGAACTACGCGCAAAACTTTGCGATGAACGATAATAGTTACTCCACTATCTTCGGCCCATCCACCCCAGGCGCGCTGAATCTGATTTCCGGAACCGTGGCCGGCGGGACCATGCATGACCCAGCCACGGGCGAGCAGAAGAAGATCGAACCTGGCAAGAACCACGCCCTCGCTGGGGTATCCGAAGATGGTAAGACCGCCACTGTTGTCGGCGACCCAGATCCGCTTTACGACGACTGCTCGAATAACTCTTCCACCGGCACCAACCAGGTCACCGCGATGCACTCCAAGAACATCGGTGACCAGCTCAATGACAAGGACGTCACTTGGGGCTGGTTCCAAGGCGGCTTCCGGCCAACCGAGGAAGCTACAGACGACGCTCGCGCACGCTGCGGCGCCTCCCACACCACGCTGACCGGCCAGAACAAGACGGACTATAACCCGCACCACCAGCCGTTCCAGTACTACGCTTCCACCGCGAATCCGCACCACTTGGCGCCGTCGAGCGATGACATGATTGGCAAGACTGACCGCGCCAACCACCAGTACGATCTGCAGGACTTCGATACCGCTCTGGAGCAGGGCAACCTGCCGGCCGTGTCCTTCCTGAAGGCTGCCAACTACCAAGACGGACACGCCGGTTACTCCAACCCGCTAGACGAGCAGGCCTTCATCACCCATTACATCAATGAGCTGCAAAATTCCCCAGAGTGGGATTCCACCGCGGTCGTTATCGCCTACGATGACTCCGATGGCTGGTACGACCACAAGGCCCCAGAAATCCGCAATGGTTCCAATGACCCGCACCAGGACAAAGAAATCTGCACCGCCGCCGCAGCAAAAGTAGGCGTTGCCGGCGGAAAGGACGGCCAGTGCGGGCCGGGTACCCGCCAGCCTTTGCTGGTTATCTCCCCATACGCGAAGACTAACCACATCGACTCCACTTACACCGAGCAGACTTCCGTCACCAAGTTCATTCAGGACAATTGGGGACTCGGCCGTCTAGGGGGCATTGCCTTTGACGAGCGCGCCGGCGAGCTCAACAACATGTTTGACTTCAACGCCGCCCACAAGGCCCCGAAGCTTTTCTTGAACGAGACCGACGGTACCGTGGCCAAGGACTACGCCTCCATTGAAAAGGTGGATAATTCCTCCCGCGCCGGCACCAACCTCAAGGACGTCGTCGAGGGCATGGACGACCCCAAGGTCACCGAACAGGGCGTTCCCGACATCACCAAGCTGCACCAAGATGCGAAGCCACAGCCCGGTGCGAATAAGCCCGATAATTCGAGTTCCAGTTCTTCCGCTGGTTCTTCTAAGGGCGGTATCATTGCGGCTATCCTTACGGCTCTGGGCGTCGGCGCAGGGGTTGTCGCTTGGTACATGAATGGCCACCCCGGCCTAGACCTGAAGAAGCTGCAAGATTTTAAGCTCCCGCCATTGCCCAACCTCCCGTTTTAATCAATGAAGACCTTCCATATTGCCACCGCCGCGGTGCTTGCCATCGCGGCCATAGCTCCTACTGCCGTCGCCCAAAGCTCCTTGAGCTCTCTCGGTTCTAGCTCGTCTAGCTCGCGAGACTCGCGGCCGGCGGCGTCGACAAGCAAAAGCACGAAGCCGAAAGAACCACAGCTAAATGTGCGCGACGTGTATTCATGTCCTACGCCGGAGAAGGTACAGGGGCAGGCATCGTGGAAGGTCTATAACACCTCGGGGCTTGCGCTCACCGTCTACGTGGCAGATGATGCGGGCAACGCCTACCAGGTCCTCGAGCGTGTAGGCACCCCAGCCAAGCGCGCCTGGGCCCCGAAACTGCAGGACGGCACATACCACCTCACCTGCGTTTTCCACAATGATTCGGCCGTGAAATCTGATGATTTTGCGGTCACCGGTTCCACCATCACCGATGCTCCCAAGATGGTCCCCATTACTGACCGCGAGGTCGCGGCCGTGGCCATTCAGCAAGCGGACAGGCAGAAAAAGCGTGTGCCCGAGCTACAGAAGAAAGCCCACGCTCTTGCTAAAGCCACCTCGAAAGATCGCCGCGCTGCCCAAGCGGCCTACCTTGACTACCTCGAGACCTACCGATCCTTCGACGATTCCAGCGAGATGTGGCCGGGGCCCGGCTTGGAGGGATACATGGACGTCGAAAAGCTGCTGTGGTCCAAGCACCCCGTCAAGGATGCGGCGAAGCCTGCCCGCGCGCTTGCCGACGCCGTCGATAAAACCGCCCGCGCCCTCGATACCTCCCATTTCGCCATTCCCGCACCCGACTACGGCCTGCGCACCCATGAAGTAATGGAGGAATTCGAGCGCTTCGATATGCGCGGCGAACGCGATTTCGGCGCCCATGCCCTGCCCACCGTGCTGCGTGGCGATGTCATTTCAACCCGGCTGACGCTGGATGCCGTCCGCTCCCTTGTCGAGGGCCGTGGGCTCGATGCTTCGCCCATCTATGAGCAGCTGGATGAACTTGACAAGCTCGCCGCAGAGTTCGATAAAAAATATGACACCGCTTTTGATAAGTGGTCCCAGAAGGACCGGATGCGTGTGCAGTCCGCCGTCGCGCGTGCCAATGAACTGCTTGCCCCTGTCGCCACGATGACCGTAGTCAGAAGGATGGATTAGTGCCCTGCCCGTTTAATTTTTCCCGCCGCTCGTTCCTCTCTGGGCTCGCGGCCACCGCCGCGCTTTCTGGCCCGGCAGCAGCTGCCAATGCGCAGTCCAGCCTCGCGGGCTCTTCCTTTGGTTCCTCTAAGCGAAGCGAAGGCGCTGCTGACCATGCTTCTCCATCGCCGCGCAACGAGGCGGACGCTCCGCTCGAACTTCCTTTCCACGGCGAGCACCAGCAGGGGATCGTGACCCCAGCCCAAAAGTATTCCGAGGTCGTCGCCCTCGATGTACAGTTCACCGAGAAATCGCGCTTAGAGAAGTTGCTTCGCACCATGACCGAGCGCGCCCGCATTCTCACCTCCGGCGGCGCTACTGCGGCCGATGGCATTGCCTATCCCGCCGGCGATTCCGGGGAGCTAGGACCTAAGCTTCCCACCGATAGCTTGTCCATTACCCTCGCCGTGGGCAATTCGCTTTTCGACGACCGCTTCGGCCTTAAACCCCACAAACCCGCCCACCTAAGTTCCATGCAGGCCTTCGCCGATGACACGTTGGAGGAGGAGCTATGCCACGGCGACCTCGCCCTGCAGATTTGCGCCGACCAGCACGATACCGTCATTCACGCGCTGCGCGATATTTTGCGGCACACCCGTGGAGATGTGGCCGTGCGCTGGCGCCAAAACGGTTATATGAATGAACCGCGGCCGTCTGGCACCCAGCGCAACCACCTTGGGTTTAAAGACGGCATCGTCAATCCAGCCGAAAAGGATCAGGACAAGCTGGTTTGGGCCGGTACGGATGAGCCGGACTGGGCCGCCGGCGGCAGCTATATGGTGGTTCGACTCATCGCTATGTATACGGAATTCTGGGATCGCATCTCCATTGCTGAGCAGGAGCAAATCTTCGGCCGCGACCGTGCAACCGGTGGCCCGCTTTCCGGTGGCGACGAATATGCCGAGCCCAACTACCTCGACGATGCCACCGGCGATGTCATTCCCACCGACGCGCATATTCGCCTGGCGAATCCGCGTACGCCAGAAACCGCGGACCAGCTCATGCTGCGCCGCGCCTATAACTACGACAATGGCGTGCGCGATAACGGCACCCTCGATGTCGGCCTCGTCTTTATCTGCTTCCAGCAGAACTTGGAGCGTCAGTTCATTACGGTGCAAAAGCGCCTCGAAGGTGAACCCCTAGCGGACTATATTCGCCCCTATGGTGGTGGCTATTTTTATGCTTTGCCCGGCGTCACTGATGACTCCGACTTTTTCGGCCGCTCCCTCCTCCAAGCCTAGAAATGCTTCACCGACTCGCACTGTGCGGGAAAGCCGTGTGATCTGGGAAGCGTCCGCCCAAAAAATGAGGGCAGGGTCTTCAGCTTGAATTGGCCCACGGCGGGACCCAGACTATTCGGCCCCGCCGCCGCGCTAACCGGCCGCGCACCGGCGGGGCGTTCGGGTCATCGTCATTGACGCCGTTGTGGTACGGACACGCCACACTGAGATTCGCCATATTGGTCTCGCCGCCGTGTTTCCACGCCCGCAGATGATGAATCTGGCACTTATCAGCCGGATAATTGCACTCGGCCCACGGGCACGTGGGGTTTTCCGCGCCCGCCATTAGCCGCTGCTTGTCCGAGGCATGCCGCGAGGTGCGATACAGGTTTACTGCGCCCTCATAGGGATGGACGAGCGTGACAAGTCCGCAGTCGGCAAGGCGCTTTTCCACCAGTTTGGCGCCGCTGATTTCGGCCCCATTGGTCAGCCGTAGGGTGATTTCTTCTCCACCGCCAGAGAGAATCTCGTCCAATTCATCGAGCTGGATGATGATATTCGTCATCGCGGCAGGGTGCGCCGTAGCTCCGCCGCGGAAGAAAATATTCTCCACGGAATCCAAGGGTTTCTCTTCGCTGATGCTGGCGTGCAGGTCAGCGATGAAATCGGAATCACCGGTAATCGAAAGCGTCGACGGCCCGCCCTTGCGCCGCGTCATCCGCACCCCCTTCTCCGGCTGCCGCGGCGGATACATCTCCTTCAACCGCGTGCGGGCAAGATGCTCCACATCCCGGTCTGTCGCGCACAATTCAGCGCGCAGCGCCCACGCGTCCCGCTTGGATTTCGTGCGGGAGACGTACTTTTCGATGATCTTCAACGTCGCTAAGCAATGCTTAGTCGCCCGGCACGAGCGCTGCCGGCGGGTGAAGGAGGTGGGGCCAAAGTAGACGTCGGCAAGCGCGAGTAGGCTACGAGCTTCCTGCCGGGGCAGGCCCAGCCGACGCAGATCCGCCTCGCGCACGCCGGAGACCTCGCCGAGAAGCTCCATCGGCGAGGCAAGTTGGCGGGCGTAGTCCTGCAAGCGGGTCATGCCCGTGAGCATAAGACACCCCGCAAGGCCGCAGTAGCGCCCCCGCGTGAGCCTGTGGATAACTCGCCTCTCCCGTCACACCACCCCCGAACCCACCCGGCAGCCTGTGGATAACCTGCGGTACCCTCGAATGCGAAAGCGAGAAAAGGAGCCCACCATGACTGACCCGACCAAGCGAATCCGTCCTACCAACCCCGGACGCCTGGCTGCCCCACGCCAGGCCCAGCAGCTGCCGCCCCTGCCGGTGACTCGGGCGCGCATTGGCGAGCAGATGGCCACCGAGGTCTTTCAGGAAATGGGCGAGGAGATGCTCGAAGAGTTGCAGAACTTCCGCCGCGATCTGCACCGCAACCCGGAAATCGGCCTGGACCTGCCGCGTACGCAAAAGAAGGTCTTGGAAGCGCTCGAGGGCCTACCGCTGGAGATCCACGTGGGCCAGGATTTGAGCTCGGTGGTGGCCGTGCTGCGCGGCGGCCAGCGCGGCGAGCGGCCGGTGTCGGTGCTTTTGCGCGCGGACATGGACGCCCTCGAGGTACGCGAGCAGACCGGCAGCCCGTTTGCCTCGACGAATGGGTATATGCACGCCTGCGGCCACGACCTACATACCGCCGGACTGGTGGGCGCAGCACGGATTCTGTGCGAGCATCGCGAGGAGCTGCACGGCGACGTTACCTTTATGTTCCAGCCCGGCGAGGAAGGGCCGGGCGGCGCGCTGCCGATGATTGAAGAGGGCGTGCTCGATGCCGCTGGCCGACGCCCCATTGCCGCCTACGGCCTCCACGTTGGCCCGCAGGACCGCGGCACGTTCCACTACGTGCCAGGCCCGATGATGGCTAGCTCGTCCAACCTGACCATTACTGTGCTGGGCAAGGGCGGGCATGGCTCTCGCCCACACGATGCCATCGACCCGGTGGCGGCGCTGGCGGAGATCCAAATGTCGCTGCAGACCGCACTGACCCGCCGCTTCGATGCGCTCGAGCCCATCGTTATTACCGTGACCAACCTGTGGGCCGGAGACGGCGCGTATAACGCCATTCCGGAGCGCGCGGCCTTGGGTGCGACGGTGCGCGTGCTGCGCGATGAGAAGATCGACGCCGTGCGGCAGATGATCACGGAGGTCTCCAGTTCTGTCGCTGCTTCGCACCGGTGCACCGCACAGGTGGATTTCGAGGTTTTGTACCCGACCACCAAGACGAATCCGCGGGAAAATCAGTTTGCCGCCACCTTGTGGAGCCAGATGTTTGGCACCGAAAACGTCCAGCCTTTCGATGCCCCGATGATGGCCTCCGAAGACTTCGGCTACGTCCTCGCGCAAGTGCCGGGCACGTTTATGTGGATGGGCACGGCCAATCCAGACAAGCCCGAAAATGAGCGCGAGTGGAACCACTCTCCGATGATGCGTTTCGATGACTCGGTGCTGGGAATGCAGTCCGCGGCACTGGCGGCCGTCGCATTTGAGCGCTTGGCCACCGAAAACGAGCACCCGTCCGCGCAGACGAAGGCCATGCGCGATGCGGCCGGGGTGCAAAAATAATTCATCCCTAGGGATTATGGCCGCTGGCTTAAGCTTTAGGCCATGATCAGAACGAAGTGGAGCACGGCCGGTATCGTTGCCGCTTGTGCGGTGG
The DNA here is from genome assembly GCF_030229765.1 of Corynebacterium nasorum. Classification (NCBI taxonomy): domain Bacteria; kingdom Bacillati; phylum Actinomycetota; class Actinomycetes; order Mycobacteriales; family Corynebacteriaceae; genus Corynebacterium; species Corynebacterium nasorum. The sequence continues at coordinate 97,222 of NZ_JASPGY010000007.1, forward strand.
CGAATTGGCTTATCGGCGTAGTACTGATGAGCATGGATATCGAGGAGTATTCACCGTCGTTTGAGGAGTACGGGCCCTATATCTGTACCGGTTTTGCGGTGGGCGTGGTGACGATTATCGCCCTGCCCTTTGCGTTAGAGCACCAGCCGCGCGAGCTTTCCGACGTCGACTATAGCGACTCCACCCGTAGCTTCATCGCTGGCTGTATCGTGCTGCTGGGGTCGAGCTCCTATTTTGGTGCGGCTAGTGGAGTCGTGGCTTTCATTTCCATGGTCTCGCGCCGCTCGACTTCGCGCTCGGTGGCCGCAGTGGCGTGCTTCGTGGCGGCGTTTGCGATTGATGCGTTCTTCAACCCCTATATGGCCTGGGACGATATCGGATGGGTTGGTGCCATCTTCGTTGTGGTCGTGATAGTCGCGGGGTTATTGGTAGGCCAAAAGCGCGCCAATCTGCGCGAAAAGCGGTGGCGGGTGGAGCAGCAAGCCCGGATGAATCGCGAAGAGATGCGTGCCAAGGTAGAACGCGCGCGGCGAGAGGAGCGCGAGAATATCGCGCGGGACATGCACGATACGCTCTCGCATCGGCTGAGCCTTGTGGCCATTCATGCGGGTGCGCTGAGCTATCCGCGTGAAGGCGTGCCGGCCGAGTTCACAGACGCAGCGCGCACCATCCGCGCGGAGGCCCAGAACGCGGTAGAAGATTTGCGCACCGTCCTTAGCGCTTTACGTGAAGATCTTTCCCAGGATCCGCGCACCACCTTAGAAGAGCTAGTCGCGAGCGCGCAGGAGGCCGGCACGCAGGTGACCGTGACCTACGCGGACGGTGCCAGCCCGGATGTTTTTACTGGGTTGTCCACGATGGCGCAGCACGCCGTGCACCGCGCAGTACAGGAGGGCCTGACCAATGCGCGCAAGCATGCCGCAGGCCAGCCGGTGAGCATCACGGTGCGCGAGGTGGCCGGTGAGGTGGGCGTCGAGATGCGCAACCCGCTCCCAGTGGCTAAGGCCGAGGAGCGCGCAGGTAGCGGCGTCGGCGGCTACGGGCTGGTGGGACTGCGCGAGCGTGTGGAGCTATCCGGCGGGCGCATGAATGTCCACGTCGGCGAAGAAGGCGAGGAATTTGGATGGAGTATCCGTTTACCGCTAGCGCGCCAGGAGGCCACGCAATGAGCGAAATGAGTTGGCAGTTGCGCCATCCCGATTACGGGCTCATGCGCATTGACCTAGAAGAAACCACGACCCGCGAGGGATGGACAGGAAAGTACTTAGACTCTAAGCGCAGTCTTTTTACCTCTATGGTCGACGGAACTTCGCGCAAGCTCAGCTATACCGATACCGATGCTTCGGCCTATAGCGTGGAATTCCTGCGCGGAAATAGCGATGATAATGCGCCCGAAGACGCAGATCGCATCGAGCTGGTGGAGCGCCGTGGCTATATCGTGCCACAGTTTCGCGGGCAAGGAGCGAGAGTGATGTTTGCGGCGGTGGGGGAGCCGGGCGTCGATAAGCGGCTGCATCGGGTGAACCTGTGGGCGTTGCTCTTGCAGACGGCGCTGACATTCATTGCGGCCACACTAGTCATCGAATTTTTCCCGAAATTCTTCGAAAAGATAAACGAGATTCTCGTGCCCTCGTTCCTCAACGGCGTAGTGGCAGGCCACGCCACTATAGTGCCGGTAGCGCTGGCGAGTCTTGTGGTGCTTACAGTGGCGTATACGCCCGTCGCGTCGAAGTTCTGGCGCGCGCGGTGGAATCAACCAGTGGGAAAGGAAGCATGATGGCAGATACCCTGCGCGTGGTGCTGGTTGATGACGAGGCTCTAGTCCGCAGCGGCCTGCGCCTGCTGCTATCCAACGCGCCCGATATCGAGGTCGTGGCCGAGGCGAGCAATGGCCGAGACGCGGTGGCTACCGTGCTCGACGCGCAGCCCGATGTGGTGTTAATGGATATTCGCATGCCGGTCATGGATGGCATCGCGGCCGTGGAGAAGATTCTATCGGTCCACGCCATGCCGATAATCATGCTTACGGCCTTTGATACCGATTCCTTCATCCTGCGGGCCCTGCGCGCCGGGGCGGCCGGGTTCTTGTTGAAGTCGACGCCGCCGGAATCGCTCATGGCGGCCGTGCGTGCGGCCGCGGCGGGGCAGCCGTTGTTGAGCCCGCAGGTCGTCGACAAGCTGGTGGGCATGCAAAGCCCCGCGCTTTCCGACGCCCATTCACACCACACCCGCACCGCTCGCACCCGGCTTTCCACTTTGAGCTCGCGCGAGCGGGAAATAGCCGGGCTGGTGGCCCAGGGCTTGAATAATCAAGAAATCGCCGAGCAACTGGTGGTGTCCATGGCGACGGTGAAGTCGCATATGCAGCATATTTTGAAAAAGATCGGCGGCACCAGCCGCGTGCACATCGCCATTATGGTCTTAGAGGCGCGTGGCTAAGGCCGGAGAATCCTCCCTGCGGGGGATACCGCGCCGCCGGCGGGCCGGCTTAGACTGGTGCACGTTATGAAATTGTTCCGAAAATCCGACGAAATGCTCCAGCGTCCGCTGTGGCAGAAAATTCTCATCGCAGTAATCGCTGTCGTCGGCGACGTGTTGGCCGCCTCGGATAGTGTTTCGGTAAATGATGTCTCAGAGAATCGGGTGCTTGTTATACTTGCGGTGTTGGTCGGAACTTGGGCGCTTTTACCTTTGGCTTTGCGCCATGCCGTTGGGGAGCGTGACCCGCGCAGCACGCAGCCTGGCCCGCGCAGTGCATTGGTAGCCGCAACCATTATTTCGGCGACGGTGACGATTGCTGAGTTCCGGCCTTCGGTATTTATAGCGGCGTTTTCTGCGGCCTCGCGCCGCAGCCGGTTGTGGATGGCGCTGGTATGCACGGCCATGGTGCTCTCGGAGTTGGTCGATTTTGATATATCTCGAAGCGAAGGGCTTAGTGCGCCCGGGAAGTTGGGATTTTTCTCTGGCATCATCCTCCCAGCAGTAGTGGTTTTAGTCGTCGGGTTGGTTCGCTCGAACCAAAAAGAGCGCACGATTGCGCTGCAGGCGCAGGCGGAGCTCACGCATGAGGAAATGACCACCCGGGAGAATTTTGCGCGGCAGGAAGAACGCGACCGGATCGCGCGGGATATGCACGATACACTCTCGCATCGACTGAGCATGATTGCGGTCTACGCCGGCGGGTTGGCCTACCGCAAGGACCTAGATCCGGAAGAGACACGGAAGTCCGCGCGCACGATTCGCGATGAAGCCGAGGCCGCCGTGGGGGATCTGCGTGAGGCGCTGCACTCGCTGCGCAGCGAGGGGCGCATCGATCCGCGCGAGGGCGTGGAATCGCTGGTGGAGCGTTCCCGCCAGGCGGGCATGGACGTGGAAGTGCGCTACCAGGCGGGCGCGGGGCCGCAATCGCTGGAGGAGCTGAGCACCATGGCCGGCCACGCGCTCAACCGCGTGGTCCAGGAGGGCCTGACCAACGCACGCAAGCACGCACCGGGGCAGCCGGTTACCATCACCATCGCCACGCTTGCCGACGCCCTGTCTATCACCATGTCTAACCCCACCGCCCAGACTGGGGAAAAGGCAGGCGTGCACAGTGGTGGGTACGGGATCGTCGGCATGCGCGAGCGCGCTAGTGTTGTGGGCGGATCATTGCAGGTACAAGACTGGGAAGAAAGCTTCTCGTGGACGCTGCGCCTGCCAAGGAAGGAAGAAAAGTGAGTGAAATTCGGGTGGTGCTCGTCGACGATGAGCCGCTGCTGCGCCACGGCCTGCGCATGATCTTGGAAGGCGCGCCGGGCATTAGCGTCATTGGCGAGGCCGGCAACGGCAAGGAAGGCATCGAACTTATCCTGGCCGAGGAACCTGATGTGGTGCTGATGGATATCCGCATGCCGGTCATGGACGGCATCGAGGCGACGGCGCAGTTGCATTCGCTCGCCGGCGCGCGTGATATCCCGGTGGTGATGCTCACTGCTTTTGATACCGACGAGTTCATCCTGCACGCCCTGCGCGCTGGGGCGGTGGGATTCTTGTTGAAGACGACGGCGCCGGAGGCGCTGGTGGCGTCGGTAAGAGCAGCGGCCCAAGGCCAGCAACAGTTAAGCCCGAAGGTGCTAAAAAACCTGGTGGGGTTGGCAGACACGCCGCCGCAGCCGGAACAGGAGATGATTCAGCCCAGTGGGCTAGATGAGCTTAGCGAGCGCGAAAATGAAATCGCCCAGCTGGTGGCCCAGGGGCTGAGCAATGCCGAGATTGCCGAGCAGCTTTTCATCTCGCTGACCACGGTCAAGACGCACATGAAGCACATCCTGGCCAAGATCGATGGCACCAACCGGGTGCATATTGCCATTGCAGTGCTTGGCGGCTAGCTCCTGCTCGGTGCGGGACCGGCTAGGGCCGACGGAAAATGGCGGAGACTAGCCCGATAAGCGCAATGGCGCCGACGATGATGGAGGCGGCCGGCCAGTATTGCGGGTAGTACTTGAGCGTGTAGCCAAAGACTTGGCCGTCATCGAAGTGCTGCCACAGTGTTACAGGCATCCACCACAGCTTGGTCAGGGTGAGCAGCGCGCCCACGAGGCCGGCGGCAACGCGGCTGCCCCCACGCAAGAAGAAGCTGGCCGCAACCAGCAGTACGCCCGCGATGGTCAGGGCGAAGAGGAGGGGAGTTTCGGTGCCCAGCGGAGAGCCGCGCAGCAGGAACTCGTGGTCAATTTCGTGTTGTTCGATGAGGGTATATCCATCGAGTACGACGTCATCTGGGATTCCCATTATTTCTCCTTATTAGTGTCCGGGGGCGGCTGGGGCGCCTGAGGTGGCATAGGGAAGGCCGACGGAAACGCGGAAATCTGCCACCCTAGAACCGGGTTGTACATCTATTATAGACAAATCTGTCTTAGAAGGCGTAGTCTGAGGCCTTTGACTCGATACAAGGAGACAGTGTGATTATTACCGGACTTCTCACCGGCATCGTCTTCGGTGCTGTGCTGCAGCGCGGGCGCTTCTGCGTGACCGGCATGCTGCGCGATATTTTCCTCACTAAGACCTGGCGCGGTTTTACCGCTCTGCTCATTTTGATCTCGGTCCATGCTTTTGGCCTTACCCTGTTGACCGGCGCTGACGTGCTCTCTCCGGAGATTGCTGATTTCAAACCAGTAGCCGTCATCGTTGGCGGCTTCATCTTTGGCCTTGGCATCATCTTGTCTGGCGGCTGCGCTTCAGGCACGTGGTACCGCTCTGCCGAGGGCCTAGTTGGCTCGTGGATTGCGCTGCTGTTTTATGGGCTATCGGCCGCGGCGATGAAGTCCGGTCCGCTGGCTGGGGCGAATGATTGGTTCAAGCAGTGGAGCCTGCCGGTAACCACCATCCACGACGCGCTGCATATCTCGCCGTGGATTCTCGTGGCTGTGCTGTGGGGCGTGACCTTTATGCTGTGTCGCCACTACCGCGCCAAGGATGCCGGGCGCCCGAAGGTGGACTTGGGCCAGCCGTGGTACGCCAAGCCGTTGAATATGAATATCGCGGCGGTTGCTGTTGGCATCATCGGCACGGTGGGTTTCGTACTCTCTGCCGACGCCGGCCGCAATGGTGGGCTCGGCATTACCACGCCGACTGCGGATATCGTGCGCTGGGCCGCCACCGGTGATTCCGTGCGCATGAATTGGGGCACCCTGTTGGTCATCGGCCTTCTGGTGGGTGCTTTCATTGCCGCGAAGTCCGCCGGCGAGTTCCGCGTGCGCGTTCCGGATGCACAGACTGCAACCCGCGCTATTTGGGGTGGCATCATGATGGGTGTGGGTGCTTCGCTGGCTGGCGGTTGCACCGTGGGCAACGGCATGGTGGAGACCTCCTTGTTTAGCTTCCAGGGCTGGGTATCGTTGTTCTTTATGGCACTCGGCGTGGGTGCGGGCGCACGCCTATGGCTCAAGCCGAAGAAGGCGCAGGGCCACCAGTCACGGCAGCCGCAGACCTACTCCACCGAGGAGTCCGTGGATAACTCGGCGGTCTCCGCCGAGGAGAAGGTGCTGCCGAGCTTTGCCTCTGCCACCGGGGCAGTGGCGCTCAAGACCAAACCGCAGGCCAAGGAAAAGGCCCGTGCTCTAGGCGGTGGGCGCTACGCGCTGGATACCCTCGGTGCAGTCTGCCCGTTCCCCTTGATTGAGGCCAAGCAGGTCATGGCGGAGCTAGAGCCTGGTGAGGCGCTGGTCATTGATTTTGACTGCACCCAGGCCACCGACTCGATTCCGCAGTGGGCGGCCGATGAAGGCCATGAGATTCGTGATTTCCATCGCGCGGGCGATGCCGGCTGGCAGGTCACGGTAGTCAAGGGCGGCTAATTACATCATTGTCAGCTACTATGTGGAGGCAGAAGAATCGCGCGTGATTCTTCTGCCTCCTTTGTGGTTTGAAAGAAGTTATCTCATGCCCGAGTTTGATGATAATTCCACCGCCGTTGCGGATATTTTGCATGCCTTCGCCGTCTTTGAACGCGAGGAAGAACACGTGCTAGACGCGGAGCTGCGCCTTAACGTGTATGCCAGCTAGACCATGATTCGCGTCTTTTCCGCGCTGCTGCCTTCTGCCGCCGCGCGCGAGCATATGGTACATACGCTTAGGCCCATCCATGCGGCAACTACCAACGAGTTGCGCTGGACGGATCCGGATAATTGGCATGTGACCATGGCCTTTTATGGCGACCAGCCCAATGATGCCGCGGCTGTGCGCGAGCACCTCGCCCACGCGGTGGCTGGGCGCTCGGCGTTGGATGTGCATGTGAGCGGAGCGGGAAGTTTTGAGCAGCGCACCCTGTGGTTGGGCGTCGGTGGCCAGGCGCGGGGTGTGCGGGAGTTGATGGCGGATTGCCAGCTTGCCGATGTCCCCTTTAATCACCACCGCCCCCACCTCACCGTCGCGCGCGCCGGCCGGCGTACCCGTGATCCGTGGGTACTGGGGGATGTCGTGCGTGCGTTATCGGTGTACCGAGGACCGGACTTTTGCGCGGACCGGGTTTGCCTTATGCAATCGCACCTGGGCGAGGGCCGCGGCGGCGGGCCGCGCTACGAAGTAATTGAGGAATACCCCCTATTCTAGGCGGCGCGGGCGGCACGGATTTCCCGCACGAGGGCATCGAGCTCTTCGCGGGTGGCGGTGCGGTCTGGGTGGGTGGTGCAAAAGTCCAAAAGGAAGTAGCCGGCGTGCTGCAGCGCGATGTGGCGGGCCCAGAATTGGCGCACGGCATCTGGGTTATCGGCGGCGAGGGATTGGATGGCGCGGCGCTCGGAAAGCAGCTCGTACTGTAGGTCACGGCGTGCGGACAACACGGAATCCGGGGTATTGACAAAGAGCAGTCCGAGCAGGGTAGCCATGGATTCCATCGCGCGGACCTGCAGGCGGGCCTGATTGCGTACCGGGGCGCTGCGCTGCCATAGCCATAGCACCGCGGTGGCGATGAGGATGGACAAGAGGATCTCGCCGCAGCGAGCTTGAATGGTGGGCAACAGGGGGCGGGTAGCTGAGTTGCCCATGAGAAGCGCGAGCGGGGTGGAGAAGATAACGCAGATGGCGTAGTTTTTCGCCACGAAGATTTCGGCGCAGAATTGGCAGGCAGCCAGAGCCAGCAGCAGCGTCCAGCCATTAATACCGAAGTAGTGAAGGATGGAAAATAGCAGCACGCCCACTACAGAGCCGAGCATGCGGTGGATGCCGCGGACGGTGCCCGGCACATGGTCGGGTCCCCATTGCAGCATGAGGAAGGCAGAGACCACGCCCCAGTCCGGCCGGTCGAAGCCGAGGCTAAGGCCCACGAGCACGGTAATGATCGCCGAAAGAACCACCTTTTGGGTAGTGACCATGGCATGCGAATCCCGCACCGCGGCGCGGTAAAGCCGGTACCGGCCGGTGGGCCGGGTATGGGGGATAGCGGTGCGATTCGGGTCGACGTCGGTGACATGATCGGTAAGCTGGTCCGAATCGGAGCCGAGGTCAAGGGCGCGGTTATGTGCCACGATGGTGTGCTGGGCTGCAAGGGTGCGCTCTACTAGGTGGGCTCCTTGGGAGTCGATGATGCGGCCACCGCGGATAATGTGGGCGTCGGAAAGCGCCTGCCATGCAGCAAAAAGTGCGGTTTGTGCTTGGTGGTGGCGGGCGAGTGAATCATCCTGTCCGGCCTGGAAGGCAGACGCGGCCGTTTCCAGGCTGGCTACGGCGCGGCGCTCAGGGCCGTGCGGGTCAAAAAGGGCCGGGGCCATGCCGAGGATCAAGCTGGCCACCATGCCCGTCAGCGCCCAAAAGAGCAGCTGGCCCACGGTGACATCGGTGCGGGCGAGCATGACCGAGCCGCCGCCGACCATGACGAGGAAGAAGGTGCCCGGTGGCGGCAGGCGCAGCGCATTTTGGGCAAAGCCACAACCGGCGGCCAATGCCGTGGAGTAGAGGCCTGCGAGTAGGAGCCACCAATGGCCGTGGCCGGGCGCAAAGATAAGATGGCCTACCAACACGCCGACGGCGGCGACGGTAATGAGCGCGGTGCCGGCGGTGAGCATGACGCGCGGGCGGGTGCGATAGGGCTGTCCCTCGCCAAAGATGACGGTAAACGCGCCGGTGGAAATGAGCAGGATAGCGTAGTCGTGGCCGGTAAGCAGCGCAATGGCGCCGGGCAGGAGAATCGCCAATCCCGCGCGCAGTGCACCAGGCCAGCGCACCGAGGCGCTATTAAACGCGGTGAGTAGCTGGGTGGTGCTAGGGCGCTGCGGGATGGGATAGTCAAGCTGGGCGGCCACGGAGCAGCAGGATCCTTTCTAAGTGGAGTTATCTGACCCGACTACCTTACGCCCACCAACACCCGCTTTACATCTCGGCGGCCGCGATAAGCCGGCGCGTGTAGTCCGTGCTGGGGGAGGACCATACGGCCTCGGTAGGGCCGTGCTCGATGAGCCGGCCGTGGTCGAGAACGGCGACGCTATCGCAGAGGTGGCGCACCACCGCAAGGTCGTGGGTGACAAAGAGCAAGGTAAGCCCTCGCTTGTCGATGATCTCTGCCAGTAGCTCCAAAACCTGTGCGCGCACGGACATATCGAGGGCCGAGACTGCTTCATCGGCCAGCAGGATATCTGGCTCGCCACACAGCGCGCGGGCAATGGAAATGCGCTGGCGCTGGCCACCTGAAAACTCGTGCGGGAAGCGGTCGAGGCTATCGGTCGGAAGCCCGACCTCCTCGAGCGCGGCCGCGGCGCGGGACCGCTTTTCGGCCTTGTTTGGGTTGCCCGGCATAGCCTCTGCGATGGATTTCCAGATCTTTAGCCGGGGATTGAGAGAGCCCTGCGGGTCTTGGAAGACCATTTGCACGCGGCCGCCGACGGTGACCTCGCCGCTTGTCGGCTGGTCGAGTCCGGCGATGAGCTTGAGCAGGCTGGTCTTTCCCGATCCGGAGCCACCCACAATGCCGAGGCGCTCGCCGTGGTGCACGCGCAAGTCGATGCCGTCGAGTGCGGCGTGAGTGCCGTGCACCTTGCTAACCTCTTCGAGCGTGACGAGGGAATCTTCCGCTGCGGCCGGGGCAAGGCTCATCTCTGGCAGCTGGGAGGAATCGATGAGCTCGCGGGTGTAGGGATGCTCGGGCTGGGCAAGAATCCGCTCGGTAGGGCCAGACTCCACCACTGCGCCGTGGTGCATTACCACAACGCGGGGACACATGCGGCGGATGACTCCCAAGTCATGGGTGATGAAGATCAGCGCGGTGCCGCGGGCCTTGGTCACCCGCTCGATGACGCGCAATACGCCATCTTGCGTGGTGGCATCCAGCGCGGTGGTCGGTTCATCGCAGATGAGCAGATCGGGATGGCCGGCCATAGCCATGGCAATGAGCACGCGCTGGCGCTGGCCTCCGGAGAGCTGGTGTGGGAATCGGGTGGCGATATCGGCGGCCAGGTCCACCTCTTCGAGAGCGGTTGCGGCATCGCGCACCCCGGCGTGGGCCAGCTGTTTGCCCACGCGCATAAGCGGATCCAGCGCGCTCATTGGTTCTTGGAAGACCATGGCCATGGTCTTCCCGCGCAATGGGCGGATACGGGCATCGCGTGCGCCTATCACCTCGTGGCCATCCACAGTGACGGAGCCGCTCGCGCGTACCCCATCGGGCAAAAGCCCCATGATGGACAGCGCAGTGAGCGATTTGCCGGAGCCGGATTCACCAATAATGCCGAGCCTTTCGCCGGCCGCGAGCTCGAAGTTCAAGGGCCCCAAAAGGGCAGTGGTGGACCCAGCAGCGGTGACCGCCAGGTTATCTACTTTGAGCAGGCTCATCGCGCGGATCCTTTCAGGCGGGGATCGAGGAGGTCACGGAGGGCGTCGCCAAGCAGGTTAAAGCCCAGCACTGTTGCCGCAATGGCCAGGCCAGGCCAGAAGGCCTGCAGGGGAGCGGTGCCCAGAAGCGACTGGGAATCTTGCAGCATCCGGCCCCACGAGGCGGCCGGTGGGGCGGTGCCTAAGCCAAGATAGGACAGGCCGGCCTCGGCCAGGATGGCAAGCGCGAAATATACCGAGGCCTGCACGATGAGCAGACCGGCAAGATTGGGCAGAATATGGCGCCACGCTACCTTCCAGCCCGGCACCGCGGAAATGCGCGCGGAGGAAATATAGTCCTGCGTGATGACCTGCAGCGTGCCCGAGCGCGCAACCCTGGCAAAGGAGGGAATGCCGGCGATGCCGATGGCAATCATGGCCGTAAGTGTTGAAGGCCCCCAGACCGCGCCAGCAATAATCGCCAAAAGCAGCGCAGGGAAGGCAAGCAGCAAATCTGCACCGCGCATCACTAACGCATCGGCCCATGTGCCGCGGCGCATGCCAGCAAGGATGCCGAGCGGCACGCCGACCACGGCGGCGATTCCCACGGCCACTAGGCCGACGAAGACCGTAATCTGGGCACCCGCCATGATCCGGGAAGCGGTATCGCGACCGAAGCGGTCCGTACCAAGGAGATGCTCGGCGCTGGGGCCGGCAAGGCTCACATCCGGGTGCGCGAGAGTAGGGTCATACGGCGTCCACACCAGCGAAATCACTGCCACCAGCACCGTGGCGGCGACGAGGATGGCCCCCAGCCAGCCAGAAAAACGCAGCTTCATTATTTATCACCTGCCGTGATGCGCGGATCGATGAATCGGTAGGCCACATCCGTGAGGGCATTGACCACCAAGGCAAAGGCGACGAGCAGCATGACCAAGGTCTGCACCGTGGTCAGATCGCGCACCGCCACCGCATCCAGCAGCATCGAACCTATGCCGGGGATGACAAAGACGGACTCAATTACTACGGCGCCCACGACCATCGTGGTTAGCTGTACGCCGGCCACGGTAAGCACGGGCAGCGCCGCATTGCGCAGGCCGTGGCGCTTCAGCGCCTGCCACGGGGACTGACCCAGCGCACGGGCGGTACGAATATAGTCCTGATGCAGCACATCGAGCACAGCCGAGCGCACATAGCGCGTCAGCATTGCACCTTGCACCACGGCCAGCGCAATAACCGGCAAGATGAGGTGGCGCATAAACTCGCCTGCGCCCTGGTTTGGCGGCACCCAACCATTGGCCGGCAGCCAGCCTAGGTGAACGGCAAAGATGGCCACCAGGATGATGCCGAGAAGGAAGCTGGGCACCGCAATGCCTAGCTGCGTACCGGCAGAAACCACATCCGCGCTGCGGGTACGGTTGCGCAGTGCCAACCACATTCCCACCGGAATGGCCCCGGCCAATGCGAGCAGCATCGCCAAACCAATCAGGATGAGCGTGACTTGGGCGCGGTCCAGCACCAGCGGCGTAATATCTTGTTGCGAGGACAATGACTGCCCAAAACTGCCGGTAAACAGGCCTTTTATCCACTCCCAATATTGCGTGAGCAGCGGGCGATCCAGGCCCAGCTCAGAGCTGAGCTTGCCGACGGCCTCTTCGGTCGCATTCACTCCCAGCGCCACCCGCGCCGGGTTGCCTGGCACCGCGCGCATGAGCGCGAAGATGATGATGGAGGCGGCAAAGAGCGTTAATGCAAAGCGCAGCAGCGGGCGCACGATGGCGCGCCCAGTAAGGCGAAGGGAAGTCATCGTGCCTCCTTTTCGGTGGTCACTGCGGAGCTGAGATCGCGCAAGATCAGCGCGTCCGTGACCTGATCAGGGTGCAGCCCGCGCACGCCTGTGCGGGTGAGCACGATATTTGGCATATTCATCAAGGTCAGCGCGCCGGCATCTGCCATGATCTGATCCACGGCTTGTGCCATGAGCTGGGGATAGTCCTGCTCGGGCGCGGAGTCGGCTTGGGCCAAAAGTTCGCGGGTGCGCGGCGAATCGTAGTTGAGGTAATAGTCCGGATCGCCGAATAGGGTTGGCACATCGCGCGGTTCTACGTGGGAGATGAGCGACATTTGATAGTCTTTGGCGCCCATGACCTGGCCCAACCATACGGCTGGGAACTCGGCGGATTCCAGCTTCACCTTAAAGCCAACTTCGGTGAGTTGCGAGTACAGCAGCTCGGCGACGGTCTGGGCATAGGGCAGCGTCGGTGTAGTCAGCGTGATTTCGGCCCCTTCTGCGCCGGCCTCTTCGAGCAACTGGCGGGCCTTATCCGGATTGTAGTCGTAGTAGCGCTTGCCTTGGAACCATGGATCTGTAGGTGGGATTGGTGCACCACCGGTGTCTTTGGCTAGGCCATTCCACAAAATGTCATTGGCCGCCTTGCGGTCGACGGCATAGGCGACTGCCTGGCGCACGCGCGGATCATCAAAGGGAGCCCGGGCATTATTCATGGATAGCAACACCTCACCATTGGTGGTGCCGACCTCGGTAGCGATGCCGTCCTTGACGTCGTCGAGAAGCTCCGGGTTTTGCACACCCCAGACCACATCCACGCCGCCGGCCTGCAGGGCATTGACCGAGGAGATGGTGTCTGGGAAATAGCGAACGGTGACATCGTGCGCGGCGGGCTTTCCCCAATAATTTTTGCGGACCTTGAGCTCCACAAATTCCGAAGGCGCAAAGCGGGACACCTCAAAGGGCCCGGTACCCACCGGTTGGGCGGCGAGGTTATCCATGCCATTAGGCGTCATCATCGCGCCGGTGGCCGTGCCCATGGACCAGAGCCAGCCATTCGACGGCTGTTTCAGGCGCACCTTTAGTGTGTGTTCATCGGTGGCCGTGGCTTTTTCTACCGGATCCATGGCTGCTGAGATGTCATTGGTCCATTTCTCGCGAACGTAATCAATGGAAAAGGCCGCGGTCTCGGCGGTAAAAGCATCGCCATTGGAAAAGGTGACACCTTTGCGCAGATGGAAGGTATAGCTGCGGGCATCGTCGCTGATCTCCCACGAGGTGGCGAGCCCTGGGGTGATAGAACCATCCTCATCGATGCGCACGAGAGTTTCGTAGACATTGTCCATGAGTACGGCGGGGATGGCAGCACCACCGGTAGTGGTGAAATCTAGGGAAGTGGCCGCCGAGGTGGAGGCTACGGTAAGGGAAGCAGAAGCGGAGTCGCTATCTGCTTGGGAGGTATCAACCACCGCGGTATGGCCTGCCGAGCACGCTGATACGGTTCCGACAGCGGCCGCCATGGCGAGGCTACCCAGCGCCCTGCCGGCGCGAAATCTTCTCATAGGAAGCAGGGTAGCCGGTGGGGATAGCTGCCGTGAAACTTATGCAAAATTTCCTGGAGTGGGGATAACTTCTAGGGGTGAAACGCCCCCGCGTACGTTGTTCATAGCCAGCTTCATGCGGTCCGCGCGATAGAGGTATACCGCCAATTCCACCGGTTCGCCGGAGTGGTTGGATATTTCCATCTGGAGCCGCCACAGTGGGGTGCCAGTGGCTACTTCAAGTGCCTCGGCATCCTCGGCCGTGGCTTCCTCCAACGTGAGTTCGCGGCGCACATTATCAAAGTCCACGCCGCATTCGTGCAGGTGCGCATGAATAGAGCCGGCATCCGCGTCGAAGTCCAAGATGTGCTTTCCCACCACCATGGGGAAATACATGCGCTCAATGGCAATGGGGTGGTCCTCGGTATAGCGCACGCGGTGGACAAAGACCACATTTTGTTCTGGGTCCACACGCAGAAAACGAGTGATTTCCCGCGGCGCACGGCGGCGAGCCAGCCACAGGGTGTGCTGTTGGGGATCCGCGTCATATTCGCTGAGCCAGCTGGAGATGGAATAGATGGATTCAAAAAGCTCTGCCTGGGTAGAGGCTAAAACGGTGGAGCGGCGCCCCCGGCCGGAGGAAACCAGCCCTTTGGCCCGCAAAGCCGCAACTGCTTGGCGCACGGGTCCGCGGGAAGAAGAAAACTTCTCGCATAAATCTGCTTCACTAGGTAGAAAATCGCCTGGTTGCAGCACGCCAGAGCTGATCTGCTCTCGCAGGTAATCAGCGATCTTTCTATGCTGCTGTTTATCGCGTGGGCTCATTCAACCTTTGTCCTTAGTCTCTCCGGGGCTTTTCGCAGCGGAGCGAAACACGTCAATGTTATTCCATTTTGCTAGGGTGCGCTAATGCAACAGCGTCACTAAGAAACTACGCGCTATTTGAGTGAAAAGCACTAACCAAAAGACCACGCGCCGCTCTATCAGCGCCAGGTTGGTAGGGGAGCGCGCTAGGCTAAGTTTTCGTGGACGAGAGCACCGAAACCATTGAAGTACGCGAAGCCGGTGGAACCGCGCGCTTGGGCAAGGCAGTGACGATGGCTGTCATTATCGCCGTCGCGCTGCTGCTAATCGGTGGAGTGCTTATTTACTCGGCGCTGCAGGAGCCGGCCGGCACACGCTTGCATACCGTCTACCTCATTGCCGCGCTTATGCCCTTAGGCGGGGCGCTGTGCGCGATGCTGGCGGTGGTAGCCTCCGCGCGGCGCCGAGCTCGTGCGCTGCTGCGCATTGGCGAGGATATTTCCTTGCCTTTCCAACGGGTTAGCTTTTCGGCCGCTGAGCTAGACCGCATGCAGTTCTATTCGCTCGAGCCGGGCCAAAATTTCCTGGCCCTGATTCCGCGTGGGGTACGCGTTTCTACCTTGGACGAAGCGCAGCAGTATTCGGTGCGATTGCCGGAGCAGGCGAACCTGGGACCGCGGGAGCTTGAGGGAAAACTCCGGGAACGGTTCCCCGAGGTCCCCATTGACCACCTAGGCCACGTAAGGGCCGAAGGCTAGCTCGGGGTGCCGGCTACGCGTGCCGGATCGAGCTGCCAGCCCTGCGCGAGCAGCTGCATATTCTTGATTACTTCCTCGTGCGAGCTGGACTGCAAGGAAACCATCAGCTCATCGGCCTTAGCGTGCTCTTGGAAGGTCTCGAGGTAGTTTGCCACCTCATCGGCGGTGCCCACGGCGGAGTACTTCAGCATGTCTAGGATCTGCTGGCCCTGGTAAGAACCGATAATCTGCTCCACCTGCTCATCGGTGAGGTGCTTGCCGCGGCCGGCGAAGGCCTTGACGCGGTTGAAACACACGCGCTCGTATTCCTCCTGCGCCTTTTGGGTGGTCTCGGCGGCGGTGACGTTGACTCCGGCGATGAGGTAGGGCTTGCTGAAGCGCTCGGAAGGCTGGAAGTTCTCGCGGTAGTAGGTGGTAGCCTGCTCGAGGTGCTGCGGGGCAAAGTGAGAAGCAAAGGCATAAGGCAGGCCGAGCTTGGCGGCTAGCGAGGCGCCGAACATGGACGAGCCCAAAATATAGATCGGCACGTTGGTATTGGCACCTGGAACGGCGCTGACCCCCGGGATATAAGACTTGCCCTCGAGATAGGAGTTGAGCTCTTTGACGTCTTCGGGGAAGCGTTCGGCAGAGTGGGCGTCGCGGCGCAGGGCGCGGCCCAGGGTATTCATATCCGTGCCGGGTGCGCGGCCTACGCCTAAGTCGATGCGCTTGGGATACATCTCCTCCAAAGTGCCGAATTGCTCGGCGATGACATAAGGGGAGTGGTTAGGCAGCATCACTCCGCCGGAGCCCAAGCGAATGCGCTCAGTCTTTGCGCCGATATGGGCGATGAGCACGGCCGGGGAAGAAGACATGATGGACTTCATATTGTGGTGCTCGGTGTACCACATGCGAGAATAGCCCAGCTTTTCTGCTTCCTGGGCCAACTGCACGGAGCGGGCGATGGATTGTGCTGGGGTCTCGCCCTCATAAATGGTGCAGAAGTCCAAGACGGAAAGATGCGCGCGTTCGGTCACGGGGAGAGCCTTCCTTTTGCTTTCGGTAAATCCTGTCTAAGTTCTCTTCTTCCAACGGTACGCGCCGCCTGACTATTCCGGGCTATACCGCATCGCCGCAGGGGCCTGTTGACATAAAAACCCCTCCGCCTCGGCACCGTGGTGAGGTGTGGAGTGGGAGGGGGAGGTAGGAATGAGAGACTAAGCCTCAGCGAGGGCGTCGGCCTCCGCCGGCTCTGTTGCCGGTGGGTTGGCGGCCTCGTGCTTCTCGCCTGCCTTGGTGGCGATATCGACAACGAGGCCGATGACTGCCGCGATGGCGGTGGGAACGATCCAGCCGAGGTCTACGGACTGACCAGGAGCCAAGCTCAAGAGGGGATCGAGTGCGTCGGTTCCCCAGCCCTGAGCTGCGATAACGGACAAGGCCGACCACAGCACCGATACCCACAGTGCCAAACGGTAGGTCCAATAAAAGACCACGGACTTTTTCACCACTGGCTGGGTCAGGGTGAGGAAGATAAGGGAAATAGCTGGTGGATACAGGAAAGTAATGAAGGGCACTGCAATGGACAGCACCGTCTCCAGCCCCTGGAAGGCAAAGAGAATGGACAGTGCGGTAAAGAGGCAGGCCCAAACGTGGTACTTGACCTTGGGCAGCAGCATTTCGAAGAAGGCGGAGGTGGAGGTGATAAGGCCCACCGCGGTGGTCATGCAGGCCAGGATGACGATGGCGGAGAAGACGACCTGGCCGATGGTGCCCATGGTGAGATTTGCGGCGTCGGCAAGCAGGGGCGCTCCAGACTCATAGGACTGGCCATTGGGAATGGTTTGGCCTACCCACGCCAAGCCCAGATAGATAGCGGCCAGCAAAGCGCCAGCAACCAGAGCGGCGGTGATGGTGCCATTGATCAAGGACTTCTTGGTCTTAAAGCCCTTGGAACGTAAAGCACCGACAATGACGATGGAAAAGGCCAGACCCGCAATGGCATCCATGGTGTTATAGCCCTCAAAAAGGCCGGTGACCATGGGGGAAGAAGTATAGTCCGCAGTAGGGGTCTGGGGATCGCGGGGATTGTTGAAAGCTGCCAAGGCGATGAGGATAACCAACAACGCCACCAAAGCCGGGGTGAGGAACTTACCCAAGGTATCGATAATGGAGTTCGGCTTCCAGGACAGTGCTAGGGCGATGAGGAAAAAGACCGCATTGAAGATGCCATTGGCCATGGTTCCCTCCCAGCCCAGCAGTGGGGTGATGGCGGTTTCCATGGAAACGGCGCCGGTGCGCGGCAGGGCGTAGAACGCGCCGATGGCAAGGTAGGCCATTACAGAAAAGACGAGGCCGAAAAGCGCGCCGCCGTTGGAGCTCAGGTCGCGCACGGAGCGGCCCGAAATGGAGACGGCGACAATGGCTAGGACCGGAAGGAGCACGCCGGCGGCGAGGAAGCCGAGGACGGCAGGCCAAAAATTGGTGCCGGCCGAAACTCCCACCATGGGTGGGAAGATGAGGTTGCCGGCGCCGAAGAACATCGAAAACAGCATCAGCGACGCAATTACGATGGTGGCGACGGGCTTTGCAGTGCTTGACGCGACTGGGGTAGCCATGGTGGTTCCTTAATTTTCCATGTACAGCTAGAATGCGAGGAAGCTTTCCCCAATCTGCCGAGGGGTGGTGGCAGGGTGGGGTGCGTCTTCGTGGTCCGAGGTGGCGGGTCACGCCTGTTCGTGTAATGAGACATTACCGCCCACATGGTGAGAAATCAAAGTGTGGGGGTGACGCAGAATACATGGTTGACCCAGTCGGGCCGGCTTAATCGAGTGCGGCGAAGGCACGCTCCATGCGGTCGAGTGCCTCCTCCAAAATCTCGCGCGAGGTAGAGAAATTCAACCGCGCATGGCCCGGACCGCCGGTGCCAAAGGTATCGCCCTCATTGAGCGCGACCTTCGCATTCTCCCGCAGCCATTTGGCCGGCTGTGGATTGCCGCCGATGGCGGTATCAGCAAAGTCCAACCACAGCAGGTAGGTGGCCTCTGGTTTGCTGGTCTTTAAGCCGGGGATGCGCTGTGGCAGCTCCTCCACCAACCAATCGCGGGTCTGCCGCAGGTACGCTATTTCTTCATCGAGGAAGTCGCCGCACTCGCGGTAGGCAGTCTCCGCAGCAAGCACGCCTAGAGTGCCCGTGCCGTCCTTGGCCACCCCAGTAAGACCATTCCACGTGTGTACATCGGCCGTATTGGAGAAAATAATCTGCGCGCACTTTAGCCCGGCAGTATTAAAAGCCTTGGAGGTAGCGGTTACCGTGATGGTGCGCTCGGCAGCCGCCGCGCTCAGCGACGCCACCGGGACATGCCGCCCCTCATAGACCAGCGGGGCATGGATTTCATCGGCCAGGATGCGGGCATCATATCTTTCCGCCAGTTCTACCAAGCCGGTGAGGTAGTCCTCGTCCAAGACACGGCCGAGTGGGTTATAAGGGTTGGCTAGCAAAATAGAGCCAGCGCCCTGCTGGAAGGCGCGCTCAATATCATCGAGCTCCAGGCTGGTCTCGATCTTTTCGCGGCCAGCGGTGCGCGGCAGCTCCAGCAGTGGAGGGTAGGAAGGCACTGGCACGATGACCGGGGAACCTTCGCGGGTAAAGTACTGCACTCCTAGCAAAAGACCCCGCACTACATCCCCAATCCAGAAAATATGCTCCGGGTTGGGGCGCCAGCCATAGCGTGTGTCATAGAAATTAGCCACAGCCTCGCGCAGTCCTGAGGCCTTGGGCGCTGGGGTATAGCCGAAGGTTTCCCTATCCACCATTTCTTCCAACGCCTTCTTGATGGCGGGCGCGGTGGGGAAGTCGGACTCCGCAATCCACAGTGGCAACACATCTTCTTCGAAGACGGTCCACTTGCGGGTTCCGCGGGCTTGCAATTCTTCTAGGCTAGGAAACTCCATGGCAACAACCATAACGCGAAGCCCGCGGCCACCCCATCGCATTTATGCGCTTTTATTCAACTGGCTTATCTTCCCGCGACGGTGCAGGCTCCTAGACATCTGCCTCCTCTTCCTCCTCGGATTCGGAGGCGTGGCCGGAGACAAAGCCATATTTTTTCAACCTGCGGCGGTCTGCGGCCGAGGTGGATTGAGTGAGTTTGAGCAGTTCGGCATAAATGCCACCGGATTGAGCCAGCTCGGCCGGCGAGCCCATCTCATCGATGCGGCCGCGGTCCAAGGTGATGATGGTATCGACGTCCGCAATGGTGGACAGCCGGTGGGCAATAATAAGCGTGGTGCGGTCCTTCATCAGCTCATCCAAGCCGGCCTGCACGGCGCGCTCGGACTTGGTATCAAGCGCCGAGGTGGCCTCGTCCAATACCAAAATGGGGGCGTCTTTCAGCATGGCGCGGGCAACGGAGACGCGCTGCTTTTGTCCACCGGAAAGCTTAAGGCCGCGCTCACCAATAACGGTGTCGTAGCCATCCGGGAAGGCCTGGATAAACTCATGGGCATTGGCGCGCTTGGCGACGTCCACGATTTCTTCCTCCGTGGCACCCGGCTTGCCGTAGGCGATATTTTCGCGAATGGTGCCGGAGAAAAGATAAGACTCCTGGAAGACCACGCCCACCGAGGCGCGCAGGCGCGAGGCAGTGAGATCGTCTACCCGGTGGCCTAGCACATCGAGGTGCCCCGCTGAGGGGTGGTATAGGCCCAAAAGCAGGTTCACCAAGGTTGACTTGCCACCGCCGGACTCGCCCACGAGTGCTACCTTATGGCCCTCAGCGGCCGCGAAGGAAATATCCTCCACCACGGGCTTGCCCTCCTCATAGGCGAAGGAAACGTGCTGAAAGGAAAACACCGGCGCGCCGGGTGTGGGCTCGAGTGGGCGAACCGGCGTGAGATCCAGCTGCGGGGTATGCGAACCGGTGGTGGCGGCCACCAGTTCGCGCGGGGCGGTGGGCTCGAGCTCTTCTTCCATTACCTTGAAGTAGTCCTTCGAACCGGCGATTGCGCGCTGGGCGGTATCGACAATCCAGCTCATCATAAAGACCGGCTGCTTCGCACTGGAGACCATCTGCAGCAACATGACCATATCGCCCAAGGAAAAATGCCCCTCCAGCGTGCGCCAGAAGATAACGCCGTAGATACCTAGGAAGATAAACGCCATGGCCAGACCGCGGAAGGTATCCATCATGTGCCACCAGCGCGATTGCGGCTTAGTGGTATCCACCACGGTGCGGTAGCGCGTAGCAAAGTGGAAGAGCTCGCGGGTCTCGCTCACAAAGGACTTGGCCACCTTGACCTGCCCTATGACCTCGGCAAAGCGGCCATTAGCCTGGTCAATATTCTCATTTTTAATGGCCTCAAACTTCTGCCAGCGCTTCGAGGTCAGCGCGGTGAGCCACATATATACCGGGAAGAGGAGGGCCAGCAGGATAGCCAGTGGCCAGTAGAACCACGCGGTAATGGCTAGCACCGCGAGGGTTTGAATGATCATCGTGAAGAAGTTATTGGCAAAGGACTGCACGAACTGCGTGATATTGGCAATCGAGCGATCCAGCCGGGCGATGATCGTGCCGGTGACCTGGTTATCGTAATAGCCCTGCGGGAGGGCGAGCAGCTTGGCAAAGTAGCGGGTAGACAAAATCTCGCGCAGGCGCGAGACCATGACATCGCCGATGTAGCCACCAATATTGCGGAAGAGGGCATTGGCGGCGTCGGCAAGAAAAAGCGCCACAGCCAATAACAACACGGTGCGCAGTGCATCGCCGGCCGGGGCGTCCGTCTGCAGCGCCTCTACGATCGTATCGGTAGCGTGGCGCGTCAAAAAGGGCGATATCAGTGCTAGGACTGCGGTGACCGTGGCAGCTAGTAGCACGCCCAAGTAATAAGGCCACAGGGCAGAAGCACTGCGAGTAATGCGCAAGATGGAATTCATAAAACCACACTCAATTCAAAAAGGCGGGTAGTGCGCGATTTTAAGGGAGGAGAGATTTAAGCGACTGCCTAGTATGCCACATGCGGGGTTCACGGGAGTAAATGCCTAAGTTCCGGAAAGATTAGGCTAAGGTACTTGTGCAGAAATACAACAATCTTCGCGTGCAAAGGATCCATCCACGGTGAAAATTTCTCACATACTCGGCGCAGGCGTGGTCAGCGCTCTCGCCGTGACCCTGACCGGATGTAGTGTTCTCCAGCCGGAAGAAACAGGGCTCGGGGACAATATCACCGTCTCCAGCTCCGAAGAAGCCCCGTACGAGGCCAAGGACACCGATGACAAAGAGGTCACTTCTAACCTTGCCGAGCCGGTAAAGGATAAGGGCTTGGGCGTGAGCTGGGAACTGCAGGGAGTGTATTCCGATAACAATTCCGGCGGCTCCGTAGTGACCATCCTGCTGAAGAATGAAAACGACGTTCCCTTGCCGGTCGACGCCTTTGAAGATCCCACCCTCGAACGCGCCGACGGCAATGGTGGCTGGGCCAAGATTAATTCCTTGCCCTATGACGAGCAGTCTGCCCCGGATGTGGAGCCACCAGGACTCGACCACCCGTTGGGAGCGGGTGCCTCGGTGAATCTGCAATACCGCTACGACGTCACTCCTGGCAACCTGTGGAATGCGCGCCTCCACGTAGGCAACGTGACCTGGGTAGGAGACCTTAATCTATGACGGAACTTGTAGTCTTGGCCTCTGCCGCGGGCGAACCCATCGGCACCGCTCCCAAGGCCGAAGTTCATACCTCCGATACCCCGCTGCACTTTGCCTTCTCCGCCTGGCTAACCTGCGGCGGCAAAGTGCTAGTCACGCGCCGCGCGCTGAGCAAACTCACCTGGCCTGGCGTGTGGACCAATGCTTTTTGCGGCCACCCCGCTCCCGGCGAGGAGAATACGGCTGCAGTACTGCGCCGCGCCTCCTTTGAGCTAGGCATCGCGCCTTCAGATCTATCCGCCCCGCGGCTTATCCTGCCGGATTTTTCTTATCGCGCGGTGGATTCTTCAGGCACGGTAGAAAACGAAATCTGCCCGGTATATACCGTCGAGCTTGCCCCTGATGCGCAGTGGGAGCCCAATCCCGAGGAAGTAGATTCCTACCAGTGGGTCGAGCCGGCCCGGCTTTTTGCTGCCGCCGATGCCATGCCTGGCGTCTTTAGCCCGTGGATGATTGATGAGCTAGCGGACGAAAAGCTGCGTGCTGCGCTGTAATTACAGCTCCTCGTCGTTATAAAAGGCCGCGGCCACATAGTCCAAGGTGGCATAGGCTAGGCGACGCTCGCCCGTATCGAGGTCAAATTCCAGCACCTGGTGGTCATCGCCATAGCTGGGGAATCCGGGCTCACCCGTGGTGGCAAAATGGCGTAGCCACTCATTGAGCTCTTCGGCGGGGGCGTTGTTTTCCCCTTCGCTACCATTGCCGCCAAAAAGTGGGCCGAGCTCGGCGCAGTGCACTGCGGGGGCATTAGTGCGGGTAAATTCCATCATCCACGTAGGTCCTGGAGCATACTCGGCTACCTGGGCGGTCCAACGTCGCACTGCGGCATCACCGATGAGCCGGCCCATCAGCCGCTGCGGATCCACATAATGCGCCAGTTGCCGCCACTGCTTGAAGCGCCCCTGCGAAATCCCAAACTTGGGCGAAAGATAGCTGGTAATAAAGCCCGCCAAGGCCATCTTGTCAATGCGCTGGGCTGTGGGCATGTCATAGAACTCATCGCGGGTAGATGTCACGACGATAGGGATATCCGCCAGTTCTTCGGCCCGCAGTGGCGCGGGGCCCAAGGCGACATCGAAGCGATATTTCTTGCGGAATTTGGCATACCCTTTGGCCAGCGATTCTGGGTCCATTTTTTCTAAAGCTTGGCGCGTGACCGGCACACCTAGAGCCTTGCGTAGGTCGGTGACGCGGTGCTCGAAGCGGTCGCGTGGGAATGCTGGCGAGAGCGCCAGCACGCGGCGGAAACCGCCCCGGAAGTGATCGCGGCGTGCGAGCCACAAGCTTATTGCCGCCCCAGCGGATTGGCCTACCAAAGTGATATTGGTTTTATCGCCACCAAAGGCCTCGATATTGTGCTGCAGCCATTCCAAAGCTAGGAGGCAATCATCGATGCCGCGGTAGCGGTCCGCCTCATCGCCGTCAAAGCGTGCGAAACCAGCCAAACCGACCCGATAACCCACGTTGACCTGGATTACACCGTGACGGGCATTCTTTGTCCCCGAAAGCCGCGGATCCTCGTGCGATCCGTGCTCGTAGCGCCCGCCGTGAACATAGACCACCACAGGGCAGTCGCTGGCATCGGCAGGAGTGGTAATGGACAAAGCAATATCTTCTGGGTGCGGCTCGCGGGCATCCTGATCGACGCTGCGATCATATGGCTCGGCAGGAGAGTAGGGGCTGGGGATGTTGCAATAGCGCACCGAATGGAAATAGTGCAGGCCATCTCGGCGTACGCCGGTGATCCGGCCGGAAGCGGTGGCGACGGTAACAGGAATCTGGGCGCTCGACATGTCAGCCAGACTACCGCGAGCAAGTAGGATAAGTAGCCATGGAGTGGTTGACGAGCTTGGGCAGCACGCTATCGCAATTGTTGGTGCAGGCGCCCGTGTGGATTCAAATGGTCATCGTGGTGGCCATCGCCGTGCCGCTCATGGTGGTCGTAGCGTGGTGCCTGATGTGGGTGGTCGACTACATAGCCAACCGAGGCAAACGCATGATTTCCCAGCAACGCAGCCACAGCACTAAAATAGACCACCATGGCTGAGGAAAATAACGAGCGGGCACGGCAAGAGCGCGCCGAGCTGCGCGCTAACCCCCGCGAGGGCCTTTGGGACCCCGAAGCCAAGCGCGCCGGCCAGTCTTCTACCTCGGCGGCCACGCCTGGTGCACAGCCCGTTAAACGCAAGCGCGCTCTGCCCAAATCCCGTGTCACGCTCACGTTGTGGACGATGATCGCGCTGGTGATAGTCGTCGCACTGATCGGCCTGTGGACCTAAACCTGCTCCACCCCGCACCAGCGCCTAGGCCCGGCGTTAGGCCTTCCGCTTTATGCTTTCCGGCTGGTGGCCTCTAAGCGCTGGAAGAATTCCAGACTAGGAAGATCCTCAATGAGCAGGGGAGCGCCGTTGGTATCACATAGCGGCACGCACCAATTGGGATAAAGATCGTGCGTGGTACCCGGCTGATTTTGTGCGCGCACATCACCCACCATGTCCACCAAGCTGGTGCACGCAAGAGCCGAAGGTGTACCTACGATATAGCGATGCAGCGCTTCGCTTATATCCTCCTCCGCGCCGCGAGAAGCGCGCTCTGCCGGATCTACGAGGTAATCGCGCTGTGGCAAGAGGCCACGGTCCGCCACGGTTGCGAGTACGCGGGCCTGCCACTCGATGTCATCGCGCTGCTCTTCTTCCACCGAGCGGGTAAGCACGCCTAGGTGCGCGCGTAGCGAAATATGATCGCCGCGCAGGTAGGCCAAGGTGGGCGGCAGATCATGCGTATTGACTGAGGACAGCGCCAGCTGGCGGTATTTCTCCTGCGGCAGCGGGGAGTAGTCATCATCGTCGCGTTCAAACCACACGATGGACGTACCCAGCACCGCCTTCTGAGCGAGCACATCTTGTACCCACGGCTCTACGGTGCCGAGGTCTTCACCAATGACCACGGCACCAGCGCGTTGCGCTTCCAGAGCCAAGATGCCCACCATGGCCTCAAAATCATAAGAGACATAGGTGCCCGTCAGCGGGCTGGCCATGCGCGGGATCCAGTACAGGCGGAAAAGCCCTAAGATGTGGTCCACGCGCACGCCGCCGGCATGGCGCAGCACGGTGGAAAGCATCTCCCTCCACGGGGCGTAGCCGGCGGCGGCCAAGCGCTGCGGGTGCCACGGCGGCTGCGACCAATCCTGGCCTTGCTGGTTATAGTCATCCGGCGGAGCGCCTACCGAGCACTGCGGTGCCAAGTATTCGGTGAGATTTACCGCGTCGGCGCCACCCGGGTGCACGCCCACCGCCAGGTCAGCGACCAGGCCTAGGCGCATGCCGGCATCGAGCGCACGCTGTTGGGCGGCGGCCAGCTGCTCATCGCACAGGAACTGCAGCCAAGAATAAAAACGCGTGAGCTTGTCCATATCCAAGCCCTCGGCATGGCGCTGGCCCGATTGCGCTGCGGCATCCTGCTGCGCGCACCAGGCAGCGAAATCGCGCAGGCCACGGCCCTCTTCGCGGGCGTAGCGCACGAAGGCCTCTTCGCGCTCCGGAGTGGGCTGGTAATTAAAAAGCTCGCGCAGCACCTGCAGCTTGGCTTCAAAAATGGTGTCGCGGTCAATCTCCTCCGCGCTGCGGTTGCGCTGGCGAAACTCCTCCGCTAACTCACACACATCATCCTGCAGGTCCTCGGGCAGGAGCTGCAGCTCCGGGATGGATTCGATGTGCAGGTAGAGCGGGTTGATAAAACGCCGCGTGGTGGGCAGGTAAGGAGAATCCTCAATCGGCGGCAACGGCTCGGCCGCATGCAGCGGGTTGACCAGCAAAAAGTCCGCGTGCGGCGCGAGCGTTTCAGCCAGCTGCCCCAAATCCTGGAAATCACCTATTCCCCAAGACGACTCCGAGCGCACCGAATAAAGCTGCGACATCACGCCGCTAATCGGGTGCTCGACAAACTCATCGGCCGTGGTGAGGCGCGCCGGGGTAATAATCAGCGAGCAGGCATGCTTGCCGATGCCCTCCGACTCCAGCACCAGCTCGTGATAGCCCAGCGGCAGATCGCCAGGGATATGGAAGCTGGCCTCGCCCCATAGCGTGCCATCGACGTCTGCGTCTGGGGCGTCGTTGCGATCTTGGTAGACCTCGCGGGTGCCGCCTTCTTCCAACTCGATGTGTACGTGGGCGGCGTCGCCGGCATGTACATGCACAACGAACCCGCGCTCCTGGCCCTGGGGTGCGACGACGCAGTGGGGAAGGGGCTGGGAGGAGCGGGTGAGGTAGTCGTCGTAAAGCAGCTGCGTCAGGGCTGCATCGTCTGGGTTATCTTCGATGGCCACGCCCAAGGCGCGCAGGGTATAGGTAATAGTGTCTTCAGCAACGTGGACGGGGAAACCAGACTGGGAGGCATAGCTGGTGGCCACGCCGTGGCGCTGAGCGAGTTCTTCAAGCAAGTCGCGGGTAGTCACAGGCCACATTGTGCCACGGGGACAACGCGCCTGCTGGGAAACAGATTGGTACAGTAGGCGGAGATTAATAAATAGCTGTTCGAAAGGACACCGCGTGACCCTGCAAGAAGTGCATACCCCGGCGCAATTTACTATCGAGCCGGGCGAAACCTGCCTGACCGCCCTGATGGACACCGCGAAGAAGCGTCCGCACGGCGTCATGTTTACCCGCCCAGCAAATTACGAGTGGGTCAATGTAACGGGCAAAGAATTCATCGATGAGGTCTTTGAAGTAGCCCAAGGGCTTATCGCCCTTGGCGTGCAGCAGGGGGACCGCGTCGCTCTCATCTCTGCTACCCGCTATGAGTGGTCCCTTTTGGATTTTGCCATCTGGGCCGCGGGAGCCGCCTCCGTGCCGGTCTACCCATCTTCCTCCGCCTCCCAGGTGCGTTGGATTATTGAGGACTCCGGCGCAGTGCTGGCCATTACAGAAACCCGCGAGCACTCCGAACTGGTAGAAAACCTGGTTTTGCAAGAAGATGGCGAGCCCAACCTCAAGGGCTCTCCTTCGCAGCTGCGCCGCGTATTGGAAATCAACTCCTCTGCCATTGACACCCTCAAGTTCGAGGGCCGCGGCGTGGCCGCGGAGGAGGTCTACGCCCGCATCAAGGCCACTTCCACCGACGACCTGGCTTCCCTGGTTTATACCTCGGGTACCACCGGCCGCCCCAAGGGCTGCATCCTCACCCACCGCAATTGGCTAGCCCAGACCCGCGGCCTGTGCACCAATCCCATTGGTATCTTTGCCGTCCCGGGCAGCCATACCTTGACCTTCCTGCCGCTGGCGCACGTCTTTGCCCGCGCGGTATCCATTGCGGTGGCCATGCGCGGTGCCTCCCAGAACCACTGGTCGGACTTTTCCACCATTTCCATCGAGTTCGCCCGCTCCCGCCCGAACGTCATTTTGGGTGTGCCACGCGTCTTTGAAAAGGTGCGCAATTCCGCTGCTGCTAAGGCGGCCGATTCTGGCATTAAGACCCTTCTCTTTGAGCGGTCCGAGAAGGTTGCCATCGAATACTCCAAGGCTTTGGACAAGCCGGAGGGCCCGGATCGCCTGCTGAAGGCCAAGCACAAGCTCTTTGACAAGCTGGTGTATTCCACCATCCGCAAGGGCGTGGGTGGCAACGTCAACTACTGCATTACCGGCGGCTCCGCCATGGGCCATGACCTGCTGCACTGGTACCGCGGCATCGGTATCCCGGTCTATGAGGGCTACGGCCTCACCGAGGTTGCCGCCGCGGCCGCGGTGGACTTTGTGGACCAGTCCATCGGCACCGTCGGCCCGCCCATGGGCGGCGTGACCTTCCGCATTAACGATGAAGGCGAAATCTGCATCAAGGGCGATATCGTCTTCCACGGTTACTGGAATAACCCGGAGGCAACGGCCGAAGCCCTCGAGGATGGTTGGTACAACACCGGTGACTTGGGTGAGATTGATGAGGACGGCAAGCTCGTTATCACCGGCCGCAAGAAGGATCTGATTGTTACGGCCGGCGGCAAGAATGTTTCGCCCGGCCCGATGGAGGATATCCTGCGCGGCCACCCGCTTATCTCCCAGGCCATGGTGGTAGGCGATGGTAAGCCCTTCGTGGGAGTGCTGCTGACGCTGGATCCGGATATTTTGAAGCGTTGGAAGCTGGACCACAATATTCCGGAAAATCGCTCTATGCGAGAGCTGGCCACCGATCCCACCCTGCGCGCGGAGCTGCAGGATGCCATCAACCAGGTCAATGCCACCGTCTCCCACGCGGAGGGCATCAAGAAGTTCTACATCCTTGAGTCTGACCTTACTGAGGAAGAAAATGAGCTGACCCCCACCATGAAGGTCAAGCGCAACGTGGTAGCGCAGCGTTATGCTGCGGCCATTGAGCATTTGTACAAGCGCTAGTCTGCGCGATGGGTACACCCGAGGACATGTCCTCGGGTGTTTCTTTTTGCCCTGCTTGGCGACGCCCCTTGTGCAGCTCAACCCGCCGCCCTCTGCTCTGGGCGGTCGAACCTGCCATAAACCTGTGAATGGCTTCGGAGTGTCGCGCGCCCGTGGCGGCGGATCTCGCATAGAGTCGTGAAGCGTTACAGCAAACCTCAACCTCTACTAGAGGTTAGAAATGGGACCGTGGAAGGAGTGGCTCGAAGCCAATGCACAAAATCGCCGCCGAGCTGCGCCACCGCGAGCTTACGCAAGAGATTTATAATATCGGCGACGAAGTCGCAGAATATCTCGAGCACCTCATTGAAGCCATCGAGGATTGGGACGAAGAGCTGTGCATGGATTGCCTGGCCGAGCTAGGCGATATCGTCGAAGATGCTCGCGTTGACTCCGGCCGCTGCGTGGGCGAGCTGATGGGCCTGCGCCAAGCTTTGGTTTCCGGCGTGCGCTCCGGCACGATTTCCGCCGCTTCTTCCGGTGTGAACGACGTGGAAGAGCCGGAACAACTCACCCCGCGCCTGCTGGATGAACGATTCCCCATCTCCAAGCCCATCGTGGTGCACGAGCTGGCCCAGTCCCTGCGTTACCGTACCCAGGCCGTGGCGGATTACCTGCGCGAGGTAGTCGAGTACGTGCTTGCGCAAACCGACGCCGTGGCCCGCAACCTCGACATGGTCTCCCTGCCGCACCTGTACAAGCGCACCGGCGAGTCTGCTCTCATTGCAGTCCAAGCGTGGAAGCACACGGTGCTTGATACCCACCCCGCCTATGTGCGCACGATGCGAGGGCATAACCCGCCGCAGTTCTTGGAGGAGCGTGCCCGCGTAGCGGCGGTGGTGGAAAAGGTTCGCGCTAAGCGTGAAGCGGCTCGCCGGGCTACTACTGCATAAATTATTGAGGCTTCCTTGTTTTAGACAAGGGGATGTTCACGGCCACCGAGATTCCCTCTCTCGGTGGCCGTTGAAGTTTCCAGTGGATTTATGCGTGGATTTCCGGAGGGATCTGCCCCAATTCGGGTAGAAATTTAGGAGAATTTTAGGTTAACAGCCGTTTCAGATGGTCCACGTTATGCCTGTTCAGCTGATTAGATCCTGTAGCCAGCGATGTTGTTGCCAGGTCACCCTTAAAATTTAAGTAGAAAATACTCTTAGAGCGCTGTAGGGTATTTTCCGTCCACGCGAACGCCGTGCCCTAGCATCATCTACACGCGGCGCGCGCAATTAAATTCTTCAACCATATCTACAGGGAGTCAAACCATGGGCGCACGCCGAACTTCTCGCCTCATTGCCAGCGCAGTGGCCGTAGCCACCTTCTCTTCCATTACCGTTGTTCCTACCGCCGTCGCTGCCGAGGACACTACCTTCGTCGAAGAAAAGACCACCGACGATACCGTAAGCCTCAATGGCATCGAATTCGATGAAGAAGGCAACCTGCTCGAGGAAAACAACGCCGGTGATAAGGCGATGAAAGAACTCGACGCGGAAGACGATGCCGCCGATTCCATCACCCCATATGCTGTAGATGGTGCTGAGGAAGCCACCGAGACTCCGGCCCCCGAGAAGCCTGCAAAGCCGACCTCTCTTGATGAGCTCGCACAGACCGAGGCCTCCAATGACGACGTGAACGTCAAGGTGGTTAAAGACGAAAAGAAGGACCAGCTGGTCTGTGAGGTGACTGATGCCCCTGAAAAGGAAGGCAACCTGCTCGACCTCAAGCTTGCCCTAGCTAAGGCGTTCTACGATGGCGGCGAGAAGATTATCAAGACCGTCTGGGAAATCATTCCGGTAGTCGGTGACCTGGTTCCGGCCGATTTCATCGATAAGATTTCCGGTAAGACCTGGGATGGCATTGCCAAGCTGGTCAAGGAAGGCGAGAAGGACAAGACCGTTACCTGGGACCTTTCCCGTGCCCAGGGCATGGCCATCGGACGTATCGATAATGCCGATGCCGATGTTGATATGAATAACCCGGATGCCGCAAAGAAGACCGTATCCGGCCTGCTCAAGTTCGCAGACGGTACCTTTGGCAAGGGAACCAAGGTTATCTTGAAGCTCTTTAATGCAGCCGTTACCATCGCTGGCTTGGTTCCAGGTGCGAACGTCGCTGGCGACCTGAAGCTGAGCAAGGATCAGCAGAAGAGCATCGAAGACTCCCTGAACAATATCTCTACGGCGGCCTCCGACCTGGCAGCCGTCAACGCTCCGGCCGGCCAGCTGTGCTCCGATATGCTCAACGGCAAGAAGACCAAGGATCAGCCTGCTGAGGTCGATCCTTCCGAGGAACCTTCCTCCGAGGAAACCACTCCTGAGGAGTCCACCGAGCCTTCTACCAGCGAGGCTGTCGTTGTTCCCGGCAAGGATGGCCAGGATGGCGTAGATGGCCAGGACGGCCGCGACGGCCGCGACGGTCGCGATGGCAAGGACGGCCGCGACGGTGAAGATGGCCAGGACGGCGAGAACGGCCGCGACGGTCGCGATGGCAAGGACGGCCGCGACGGTGAAGATGGCCAGGACGGCAAGGACGGCCGCGACGGTCGCGACGGCCGTGACGGACGCGATGGTCGCGACGGTATCAACGGCAAGGATGGCAAGGACGCGGACCTATCTTCCGTGGCCGGCTTCTCCTTCCTTGCAGCCCTGGTAGGTGGCGGCACGGTACTGGGCATTCTGTCTGCCGTTGACTACCTCTACACCCATGGCATGCTGCCGAAGAACAGCGTCCCATGGCGCATCAACCAGTAAGACCATTCTCTTAGGTCTTTAGCTGGAATCGGTAAAGCCTCCACGAGCATGTTCTCGGGGAGGCTCTTTCGATTTGTAGTCACTGTTGCGTCGCATCCCGAGAAATATTCTCACACCCTCCCTTCGCGCTCACCGGCGCGGCAGATTTCGTCGCGAAAGTGCTGCCGGTGAGCGCGAATGGCAGGGGAGGGAAAGATAGGGGAGAGGAAGTCAGATGTGGCGGCAGGTAGAAACCGCGGACTTAAGCGGAACGGGCGGCCTTCTGCCCAGCGGAGACGGTGGCGGTAAGGTCGGACAGAAAACGGTCGGGGTGGTCGACGAGCTGTCTCGGGGAATAACAAAGGACGGTGAATCCCGCCTTTCGTAGGAGCTGGTGACGCTCGCGTAGGTGGGGCAGCGCCTTCGCAGAGACGATGTCAACGAGATAGGCGTTGTTGATACACAGAGCGGTCGTGATGTCGGGAAGAGCTTTGAACTGTGCTTTGAAGAAAATAGGCCACGGGAAATCAGCCTCAATGATAAGGGCGCGGGCAAAGGACTCATATGGAGAACGGGAAAGCTCAGAGGCATGGTGGATCACAGCGCGGACGATGCGGCTATTGCGTACTCTTCCCATGCGGGCGAATTCTTGAGTGAGTTCTTCCCGGCTTACTCCGGCGCGTAGTGCCGAGTCGGCGGCGATGAGGCCATCGCGAAAGCCGTGGTAGCGGGCGATATCGATAACCGCGCGGGCTTTGGAAACACAGCGGGCGCCGTCCACGAGGACAGGTTCAGGCAGGGAAGCCTTGCGGTAGATGCGCTCGGGGTGGCGGCGGTCTTTGTGGGGGAGCGTATTGGTGGGAAGTGCCATCTCAATCTGTTCCTCGGCCGTGGCGATGACCCACAGGCCATGTACTCGGGCGGCGGATTTGGAGATGAGTACTGCGGTATAGGCACTGCGAGCGGCGGCAATGGCGCGCAGGCGCAGTTGGGACGGGAAATCGAGGCAATGATAGTGATCGCGCCGGACAGCGATGCGCGGTGCGAGCTTAAGGTAGGTGCCGTTTTTCAGGTCGGTCCAAAAGGTGGGGTGGTTAGCGCGGATGGAATCGATATTGGTCAGTGGTGTTGTCATGCCTTTAAGCAAAGGACACGCTTCTGGCCGGCGCGAGGAAGTAACGGCCGGGCTTGTGGATAACGAGGAGGCTGAGATGGTCAAGTGCTCAAAGTGGCTGCTGGGGTAAGCAGGGGCGAACTTGTCCACAAGGTGGAGAGGCTGCACTTGCGCGAGGGCGGGAAATAGGAAAGGCCGCGCCGGCAAAAAGGGGCGGGCGCGGGCGGGGACGAGCGGGACTTAGACGGCCGGGGGAGGGGTGACCTTGTCTAGCTGCTCGGTAATCTGCGGCCACAGCTGGCCCATGATGTCATCCCAGGTAAGGATCCACACGGCATTGTCCTTATCGGCCTTACCCACCATGACGAGCTGCTCGTTGCGGGCCCGCATATGGTCCAAGGTCTTTTGCACGGTAGTAGAAGAAGACACGGACAGGGCAGGGCGGGAGAACTCGAGGACCGGGGTCTCCGGAGCTGCCAGCAAGGTATCGCGCACGTGGACTACGCGGGGAACGCGGGAGTCCTTAGGAAAGACCAGTACGCGCATGATGTTCTTGCGCACGACGAGGTCCTGGAGATCGTCCACGGTGGCGTCGGAAGGCAGGGGCACTACCTCGGAGCCATGGGCGCGGGCCATGGCGCCAACGGTGGAGTTTTCCAACTCGATGACATCGGAAATCTGGTTGGCGGAGTCATCATCCAATGCGCCGGTTTCGCGGGAATGCTCGACCAAGGTACGCAGGGTCTCGGCGTCGTAGCCGGCTGCACCGGCACGATCGACGGGCTCTTCGCCAGCTATGGCCACGAGCTTATTGGCCATGACATTGATCCATTTCAGCAGCGGGCGGAAGATCCACACGAAGCCGCGCGCGGGTACCGCGATGACCTGCAGTGCGGTTTCTGGGTGGGCGATCGCCCAAGATTTCGGCGCCATCTCACCCAGCACTAAGTGAAGGAAGGTGACGATGAAGAGGGCGAGGATAAAGCTAGCGACATCGGCAATGCCCAGTGGTAGGCCTGCAGCTTCGAGCGGGGCCATGAGCAGGTGGTGGACCCACGGTTTGGTCACGGCACCCAGCACGAAGGTAGCGGCGGTAATGCCCAGCTGCGCGCCGGCAAGCATGATGGTCAGTTCATTGAGCGAGCGCAGGCCGGCCCGGGCAGTACGGGAATTTTCCGCATACTCTTCCAAACGGTGACGGCGAGCGCCCATCAAGGAGAACTCGATAATCACAAAGAAGCCGGAAGCGGCGATGATAAGTAGGGTAACGAGGAGGTTAAGCCACCAAGATTCGGTCATTATGCATCCTCCTTCTCATCGTCATCATCGGACTGGTCGGGGTAATCCTCCACCAGCTCGATGGCAAGGACGGAGGGCACGTGGCGGTCCACCTCTTGCACGCGCAGGCGGATAGAGCGCACGGGCGCCTCATCGTGGTCCACCCAATCATCGGGCTCGGCCTCGAGCTGAATGGCGTGTTCCTCACCGACCTCTGGCAACGCGCCGGAGTGGGCGATGACGAGGCCAGCGACGGTTTCGAAGTCGCCCTCAGGCAGGTCGTGGCCGATGGCCCGCTCGATTTCATCAATGGGCGTATCGCCATCTACCACCCAGTGGGAATCGTCCTGCTCGGTGATTTCCTCGGTTTCTTCGATATCGTGCTCATCGGTGACATCGCCCAAGATTTCCTCGGCCAAGTCCTCCATGGTCACGATGCCTACGAAGCCGCCGTATTCATCGATGACGCAGGCCATCTTTTGCTCGCTATCGCGCAGTTCTTCCACGACATCTGGTAGCGGCATCAGCTCGGGTACCACGACGGGGTCCTGCATGATGCTGGTGGCCTTGGTGGCGGCGGGAAGGTCGCTTCCCAGCACGTCGATAAGATGCACGACGCCCACCGGGTTATGTTCATCATCGATGACGGGGTAGCGGGTGTGATCGGACGACATCATCTCGCGAACCTCACCAAGGGTGGTGTCCGGGTCAATGACGTCCACGCGGGAGCGCGGGATCATGGCATGCTCTACGTCGTGCTCAGGGAAATCCAGCAGGCGGTCGAGCACCATATAAGTATTCTCATCCAGATCGCCGGCCTCATGGGAGGAATCCACGATGGATTCCAAGTCATCGGCGGTGGCGGAGGAGTCCACGTCTTCTACCGGTTCAATGCCAAAAACCTTGAGGATGGCATTGGAAGAGTACTCAAAGAAGTGGATGAGCCAGCCGAATAGCCGCAGGTAAAGCTGCGTGGAGGAGGCCAGCCAGCGCGCCGTCTTCATAGGGGCGGCGATGGTATAGTTCTTGGGGAAAAGCTCCGCGAAGAGCATGGTTGCAATCGTGGAGATGAAAAGCGCCAGGATGGTGCCCACGGTAATAGACACTGCGCTCGGCACACCAACGCCGCCGAGCAGGACGCCCAGACCTTGGCCCACGAGCGGCTCGGCCACATAGCCGATGAGCAGGCCGGTAATAGTAATGCCGAGCTGCGCGCCGGAGAGCATGAAGGAGGTCTGCTGGGTAATAGCCAGCGCGCGCTGCGCCGTCTTATCCCCCTCAGCAGCCTGGGACCGCAGCTGTGTGCGGTCCACGGACATAAAAGAAAATTCCTGGGCCACGAAGTATGCATTCGCGACGATGATGAGGCCGATGACTACAAATCCGGCCAGGATCATCAAAATAGCCGATAACATGATTTACTCCCCACCGCCTAGAAGGAGGTAGGGACATCGACTGGGAGGTTCCACTGAGGGTGCCTTTCTACTTGGGAAGATGCAAACATACTACATGCTTAACCCCCCTTTCGGCCATTTTGTTCCCGCCCTATTAGGGTTTTATCCATGACTGAACCCTTCGGGCTGTATATCCACGTTCCTTTCTGTGCCACTCGTTGCGGGTATTGCGATTTCAACACCTATACCCCAGGAGAGCTCGGCAGCCCGCGCGATCTCACCGGGCCTTATCTGGATGCCTTGGACCGCGAGCTGGAGTTGGCGGCCGCGCGCGTAGGCCGCCCGGCCGAGACCGTCTTCATTGGCGGCGGCACGCCTTCTTTGCTGGGCGGGCAGGGGCTGACCCGGATCCTCAACACCGTCCGCTCCACCTTCGGCTTGGCACCAGGGGCGGAAGTCACCACCGAATCCAACCCGGAGTCCACCTCACCGGAGTATTTCGCCCAGCTTGCCGACGCCGGCTATACCCGCATCAGCCTCGGCATGCAGTCCGCTTCCCCCGGCGTTCTCCAAGTCCTAGAACGCGCCCATATCCCTGGACGCGCCTTCGCCGCCGCTCGCGAGGCTCGCGCCGCCGGCTTCGAGCACGTCAACCTGGACATGATTTATGGCACGCCCACCGAAACGGATGACAATGTGCGCGAAACGCTAGACCGCGTGCTGGAGACCGGCGTGGACCACGTCAGCGCTTACTCGCTCATCGTCGAAGACGGCACCCGCATGGCTCGTAAGGTCAACAAAGGCATCTTGCCCGCCTCTGATGAGGACGTGCTGGCCCGGCGCTACGAGATGATTTCTTCCACCCTCGAAGCGGAAGGATTTGAGTGGTACGAGGTCTCCAATTGGTCCAAGCCTGGTGGCGAGTGCGAGCACAACCGCATCTACTGGGTAGATGGCAATTGGTGGGGCGCAGGCCCCGGCGCCCACTCACACCTGGGCAACGAGCGTTTTTTTAACGTCAAGCACCCCTCGCGCTATATCGACGCCCTTGGCCGCGGCGAGCTGCCCATTAAGGAAACCGAAGCGCTCACTGAGGCCGACCGCCACATGGAAAAGGTTATGCTTGGCCTGCGCCTGCGCGAGGGCATCCCGGAGACCTGGCTTGATGCCCACGCCACTCCCGCCCTCGAGCGCTTCATCGGCCGTGGCTTGCTTGAGCGCGCCGGCGAACGCGTACGCATCACTAAGCCCGGCCGCTTGCTGGCCGATGGCATCATCACCGATCTCCTCGTCGCTGAAGAAACCTAATCTTCGTCCCGTCTACACTCGAAAGCACGTGAAAGAGCCAAGCGAATAGGAGCGACATAGTGTCTACCTCAACCGATGCCCGCCGCAAGGAAGTCCTGCGCGCCATCGTGGCGGACTATATTGCCTCCCAAGAACCGGTCGGTTCTAAAACGCTGCTGGAGCGCTACCAGTTAGGTGTTTCTTCGGCCACGATCCGCAATGATATGGCCGTGCTGGAATCCCAGGGCCTTATCGCCCAACAGCACGCCAGCTCCGGCCGCGTGCCCACCCAGCAGGGCTACCGCCATTTTGTCGACTCCCTCCATGAGGTCAAGCCGCTTTCGACCCCGGAGCGCCGCGCGATGCTCAGTTTTTTGGAAGGCGGCGTGGACTTGGAAGACGTGCTGCGTCGCTCGGTGCAGCTATTGGCGCAGGTGACAAAGCAGGCGGCCGTCGTCCAGCTGCCCAACCTTAAGGTCTCGCGCGTAAAGCACTGCGAGGTTGTGGCGCTGTCCCCAGTGCGCCTGCTGCTGGTGCTTATTACCGATAACGGCCGCGTGGACCAGCGCAACGTGGAGCTCGATGAAATCATTGACCAGGATCAGACCTTCCGCCTGCGTGACATCGTCAATAGTGCGCTGGTGGGCAAGACGCTTAGCGACGCCTCCGTGGAACTTGCCCACCTCGTCGACGAGGCTCCCTTGGATATCCGCCACCATGTGCTCAAGGTGGCCACCACGCTCATCGAGACCCTAGTGGAGCAGCCCTCCGACCGGCTGATTATGGCCGGTGCCTCCAACCTGACGCGCGTGGCCCGCGAGTTCCCAGAAGGTTTACCCAAGATTATTGAGGCGTTGGAAGAACAGGTCGTCGTCCTCAAGCTGCTTGCCCGTGTGCCGGATCTAGGCAACGTCTCCGTGGTCATCGGCGAGGAAAACGAAGAAGACCAGTTGCGCCAAGCCTCCGTTGTGGCCACGGGCTATGGTCTCGGCACCGGCGATGAGGTGGCCACGCTCGGCGGCCTTGGCGTGGTGGGGCCTACCTTTATGGATTACTCGGGAACAATCTCTAAGGTCTCTGCCGTTGCACGGTATGTGAGCGAAATTTTGGCCGGCGAGCAGTGCGAGTAAACTAGCTGGCCGCGCATTATTTTTTCAAGTTAACCCCAACAAGACGAATTAGAAGGAATATCTCTTACAGTGGCTCGTGACTATTACGGCATCCTCGGTGTTGATAAAAACGCAACTGACCAGGAGATTAAGAAGGCCTACCGCAAAATGGCCCGCAAGTATCACCCGGATCTAAACCCGGATGATGAAACCGCGGCTGAGAAGTTCCGCGATGCCGCGCTGGCTCAGGAGGTCCTACTGGATCCGCAAAAGCGCCAGATCGTGGACATGGGCGGCGACCCCATGGAACAAGGCGGCGGTGGCGCCGGTGCGGGTGGATTTGGCGGCTTCGGTGGCGGCGGCCTGGGCGATATCTTCGCCGAGTTCTTTGGCGGCGGTGCTGGCGGCTCCCGCGGCCCGAAGTCCCGCGTCCAACCGGGCAATGATGCCCTGCTGCGCACTCGCATTACCTTGGAAGAGGCCTATACCGGCTTGAAGAAGAAGGTCACCGTGGATACCGCCGTGCTGTGTGATACCTGCGGCGGCACCGGCTCTGAGTCCAAGTCCAAGCCGGTTACCTGCGATAATTGCAACGGCATGGGTGAAATCCAGGAGATGCAGCGCAGCTTCTTGGGCAACGTGATGACCACCCGCCCGTGCCCGAAGTGCCAGGGCTTTGGCGAGGTCATCACCGATCCATGCAACCACTGCGCCGGCGACGGCCGCGTGAAGAAGCGTCGCGATATTACCGTTAATATCCCGGCCGGCATCAACGACGGCATGCGCATCCGCATGGCGTCCCAGGGCGAGGTCGGCCACGGCGGCGGCCCGGCCGGTGACCTCTATGTTGAGGTCCACACGGAGGAGCACCCCGTCTTCCAGCGCAATGCCGATGATTTGAACCTCACCGTGCGCGTGCCGATGATTGACGCCGCCTTGGGCACCAACTTCACCATCGACCAGCTCAATGGTGAAGAGCTCACGATCGATATCGAACCGGGCACCCAGCCGGGTGAGTCCATCAAGGTCGACGGTGCCGGCATGCCACGCCTGCGCACCGATGGCTTTGGCAACCTCTTTGCCCATGTGGACGTCGTCGTGCCAAAGGACCTGGACCGCAAGACCCGCGAGTCCCTGGAGAAGATTCGCAACTCCCGCGACGAGGGCGCGCGCGTGCGCACCACCGGCGACGGTCAAGAGGAATCCTTCTTCAGCCGCATCCGCGATAAGTTCCGCCGCTAATGTCGCTCCCCGTCTTCATCCACCCGGACCTTTCCGCCGCGCGCACCGGCGAGGCCTTCAGCCTCTCTGGCCCGGAGGCCCGCCACGCCGTGACGGTCAAGCGCATGGGGGAGGGCGAGCGCCTCGAGCTTATCGACGGCACCGGTATCCGCCTCACCCTCACCATCACCGCCGCCACGGGCAAGGACTCCCTAGAGGGCATGGTTGAGTCCATCGTCACCACGCCTGAGCCCACCCCGCGGGTGACCGTGGTGCAGGCCATCCCGAAGTCCGAGCGTGCCGAGCTCGCCGTGGATCTGGCCACCCAAGCCGGCGCCGATGAGATTATCGCCTGGCAGGCAGACCGCTGCGTGGCCAAATGGGACGGCAAGAAGGCACCCAAAGCGGTGGCCAAGTGGCAGGCGGCCGCAGATTCTGCGGCCAAGCAATCCCGCCGCGCCCGCATCCCCCAGGTGCGCGGCCCGCTGACCACCCCGCAGCTCGTCCAAGAACTCAGCCGCGACCGTGCCGCCGGTGATGCGGCGGCTGCAACCACCGTGCTTGTCCTGCATGAGGAAGCCACCGCCTCCATCAAGGATGTCACGCTCGCAGACGATGTCGTTCTGCTCGTCGGCCCCGAGGGCGGCATCGGTGACGCCGAGCTCGATCGCCTCAAGGAGGCCGGCGCCACGCCTATCAAGCTCGGCCCGGAGGTGCTGCGCACAGCCAGCGCGGCAATGGTGGCGCTGGCGGCAATCGGCATGCGCACCCAGCGGTGGTAGCCGGCGCTGGTAGCCTAAAGCACGTGCCTATCATCACGAAGAAATGTGAGCTAGATTCCGCCTACGTCAGCATCGTGCTGGGTAGCGCGGACGATAACTTGCGCGTGCTCAATAACCGCCTGGATGCGGACCTTTTTGCCCGCGGCAACGTGGTCACCGTTACCGGCCCTGACTACGAGGTGGCCCGCGCCGCGAAGATCCTCGACGAGCTCGAAGCCATCGCCCGCCGTGGCCACGCCGTATCCACCGATACGGTCAAGCACACGATGGACATGGTGGCGGTAGAGGCGCCGCAGTCGGTTTCGGCGGCGCTGGCGGCGGACATCGTCAAGCGCCGTGGCAAGGCCGTCCGCCCAAAGACGGTGGGCCAGTCCGAATACGTGCAGGCCATCGACGATAATACGGTGGTCTTTGGTATCGGCCCGGCCGGTTCCGGCAAGACCTACCTCGCGGTAGCCAAGGCGGTGCAGGCTCTGCAAACCAAGCAGGTCTCGCGCATTATTCTCACCCGCCCGGCTGTGGAGGCAGGGGAGAAGCTGGGCTTTTTGCCGGGCACGCTCAATGACAAGATTGATCCGTACCTGCGCCCGCTATACGACGCCCTGCGGGACATGCTCGATCCAGAGATGATCCCTAAGCTCATGGAGGCCGGCATCATCGAGGTCGCTCCGTTGGCTTATATGCGCGGCCGCACATTGAACGATGCGTTTGTCATCCTTGATGAAGCTCAAAACACCACGCCCGCGCAGATGAAAATGTTCCTCACCCGCTTGGGCTTTGGCTCCAAGATCGTGGTCACCGGTGACATATCCCAGGTAGACCTCCCACATGGCCAGGTCTCCGGCCTGCGCATCGTGCGCCGCATCCTGCGCAACGTGGAGGATATTCACTTTGCGGACTTGGGAGCGAAAGACGTGGTGCGCCACCAGCTGGTCGGGCGCATCGTCAATGCCTATGAGACCTTTGATAATAAGAAAGCCGCAGAATACGAGGGAATGGAATGAGTATCGAGTTTCTCAATGAATCCGGCTTCGAGGGCGTCAACGAGGAGATGCTGATTGACATCGCTTCTTATGCCTTCGGCGCCATGGACATCAACCCCGATGCCGAGTGCACAATTACCTGCGTGGATTTGAAGACCATCGAGGATCTCCACGTGCGCTGGATGGATCTGGAGGGCCCCACCGATGTCATGAGCTTCCCCATGGATGAGCTCACCCCCGGTGCCATCGCCGGTGGCGGCCGTCCCGATGCCGCCGATCCAGGCCCAGCAATGCTCGGCGATATTGTGTTGTGCCCCGAATTCGCATTGCGCCAGGCCGATGCCGCTGGGCACTCCCTAGGTCACGAGCTTGCCCTGCTTACGGTCCACGGCTGCCTGCACCTGCTGGGCTATGACCACTCCACTCCGGCCGAGGAAAAGGAAATGTTTGGTCGCCAAAACGAGCTGCTTGCGGATTGGTACGACGATGTGGCCGATCGTGGCGTGGCTTATCAGCCCAAGCCTTCCGGGCCGAAGGCTTTTCCCGATGCCGCCGAACGCGCCAACCTGGACAAGCAGGTTCCTGGTGGGGGCATCCCTGCGGTGGGAGAACCACAAGATCGCCCGGAAGAATAATTTTTCGCTTTCTTTTGTGAGCGCGTGCGCCGCGTAGCACAATGGAAACCTATGACTATCCTTTCCATCCAGTCCCACGTCACCTACGGCCACGTTGGCAACTCTGCGGCCGTCTTTCCTCTGCAGCGCGCCGGCCATGAAGTATGGCCGGTCCACACGGTGAATTTCTCCAACCACACTGGCTACGGTGACTGGGGCGGGCCGATGATTCCGGCTAGCGATGTCACCTCCATTATCGATGGCATTGAAAAGCGCGGTGCCTTCCCACAGATTGACGCCATTCTGTCTGGCTACCAGGGCGGCGCCGACATTGCCGACGCCATCGTGGAAACCGTCCGCCGCGTTAAGGCCGCTAACCCCAAGGCGCTTTACGCCTGCGATCCTGTAATGGGCAATGCTAAGTCCGGTTGCTTTGTCTCCGATGAGATCCCGCCGCTGCTGCGTGACCGCGTTGTGCCCGTTGCCGATATCATCACCCCCAACCAATTTGAGCTGGGCTACCTCACCGATTCCGAGGTTGGCACCCTCGATCAAACCCTCGCCGCGGTGAAGAAGGCGCAGGAAATCGGTCCAAAGACCGTTCTGGTTACCTCCGTCAAGCGTCCCGAGACCCCAGAGGGCCAGATTGAGATGCTCGCCGTTGACGGCGACCGCGCCTTCCTAGTGTCCACGCCACTATTGCCGTTTAAGCGTAACGGCTCCGGCGATGTCACCGCCGCCTTGTTTACCGGCCACTACACCGAGACCAGCGACGTTAAGGAGTCCTTGCGCCGCACCGCCTCCTCTGTCTACGACCTGCTGGAAAACACCTACGAGGCCGAGACTGCTGAGCTTCAGCTCATCCAGTCCCAGGATGTATTCGCACACCCGCGCATGCAGTTCCACGCGGAGGAGCTTTAGGCCTGGGCAATCTCTACGGAAAGCCCATTGTTGCGGACCCTATCCAGTGAGAGGTTAGGTTGCCTAGCGCAGCACTGCGGCGTATTGCCACGCTAGGTCTAGCTTGATTTGGCCGAGCTGAGGATGCAGCCTCAGCTCGGCTTTCTTTGTCTGCTCCTTGTATTACTTTCCGAGTCTCTCATATGAGACACCCACGCCTGCTTGAAAGTGGTATGGGGCACCATGTCCTATTAATATGGCGGCAGTCACGTTCTCATCAAGTAGAAGGAGCTCACCATGTCTAGTACCGGAAGCATCAGCGCCTCTCCCGACGGCCTTTTGATGGCCCTCATTCAGTACCCCGTCCCTGTGGTTAACACCCCGGAGGACGTCCAAGCCAGCGTGGATGAAATCTGCCGCATGGTTGCCTCCACCAAGGCGGGCTACCCAGATCTTGACCTCATTGTCTTCCCGGAATATTCTTCCTCTGGTCTCAACACCAAGATTTGGTCTTATGATGAATTCCTCATTGGCCTCGATGATCCCAAGGTAGATCAGTTCAAGCAGGCTTGTAAGGAAAATGACGTTTGGGGCGTATTCTCCATCATGGAGCCCAACCATGAGGAAGGAAAGCCGCCGTTTAATACCGCCATCATCATCAACTCCGATGGCGAGATTGCTTTGCACTACCGCAAGCTCCAGCCATGGACTCCTATCGAACCGTGGTACCCAGGCGATTTGGGTATGCCGGTTTGCGACGGCCCCAAGGGCTCCAAGCTCGCCGTGAACATCTGCCACGATGGCATGTTCCCTGAGCTGGCACGCGAGGCCGCTTATAAGGGCGCCAATGTCTACATCCGCATCTCGGGCTACTCCACGCAGACCCAGGATCAGTGGATCATGACCAATAAGACCAATGCCTTCCAGAACCTCATGTTCACTGCTTCGGTGAACCTGGCTGGCTATGACAACACCTTCTACTACTTCGGTGAAGGCAACGTCTGCAACTACGATGGCCACATGATTTCTGAGGGCCACCGCAATCCCGGCGAAATCGTCACTGCCGAAATCTTCCCAGAATTGGCCGATAAGGCGCGCATCAACTGGGGCCTTGAAAACAACATCTTCAACCTGGGTAACCGCGGCTACGTTGGCTACCCCGGCGGCAAGACCGAAAACTATCTCACCTGGGTCGAGGACTTGGCCAAGGGCGAATACAAGCTCCCGTGGGCTGACGACGTCCGCATCAAGGACGGCTGGAAGTACTACCCGGACGGCCCGCAGCTTGGACCGCTGCCGGACGAGTTTAAGTAAGCTTCACTAATTTAGCGGCAAGCCCTGCACCCGTTTCGACGGGCGCAGGGCTTTGGTGTTGTCCAGCGTGCGGTCTTTTTGCTGCTAATACTCGTCGCCTTCTACCGCACCTGTATCGGCATCGGCTGGCGTATCTAACACTGCGTCAGACTCTGGTGTGTATCCGGCATCTACGTCGCCATAGTCGTTAAGCGAATCTGAAGGCGGAAGGCCTCCATTGCACAGCTCGGCCCATTCTTCGGGGCACTTATATTGTCCGCCTGGACCACCGCAGACTTCTTCAGCCCGAACAGCTCTTTGTAGCTCTGGAGTGTTGCAGAGCTCAGTTGGGTGCCAAGAGCCATCGGAAAAATGGCCAAACGCGCCTAGCCCGTCATCGCAATACAGCAACTCTGGCTCCGCAGCTGTAGCCTCGGCCTGGGTCTCTGGCTCTGCAGCAACGCTATTTGCAGGTTCTTCAGGCATGCTCTCTTCGCCGCTGCTGGTAGCAGCAGAAGAGGCCGTACTCGAAGAGCTGGTGGCGGACGAAGAAGAGATCGTCGCAGAGGTAGTGCTCGTCTCTGCTGATGGCTCGGAATCGGGGAGGAGCAGGCGGAGAGGAAGAGGGTAAGAGCAGCGCTCAAAATGAGCGCAGGAGAGGTGCGAGGCATGGAGGAGCCTTTCCGGGGAGGCAGCACGGTTTGTGCTGGGGAGAAGAGGTTTCTCCATAGATTAGCCCTATTCTGTACCGCTGGTAGAAATTGGCCGTGAACTAATCGGAGATTTTGGCTCTGTGGGCTATTATTGCGGGTAATGAGTTCTGATTTTGATGCACAGTTTGATGCGGCATTCGAGGGTCTTCCAGAAGACCCCGATGATGCCGTGCCGGAAGGCGCCGAGAATGCGGCCGCCCCGCTTGACTATTCGCAGTACACCGACACCCCGGAAGGATTCCGTTCCGGCTTCGTGTCCTTTGTCGGCCGCCCGAATACCGGTAAATCGACGCTGACCAATGCCCTGGTAGGTCAGAAGATTGCGATTACGGCTGACCAGCCG
Source organism: Corynebacterium nasorum (assembly GCF_030229765.1). Lineage (NCBI taxonomy): Bacteria > Bacillati > Actinomycetota > Actinomycetes > Mycobacteriales > Corynebacteriaceae > Corynebacterium > Corynebacterium nasorum. The sequence goes on from NZ_JASPGY010000007.1 coordinate 141,248, forward strand.
GAGACCACCCGCCACACCATCCGTGGCTTGGTACACCGCGAAGATGCCCAAGTAATCGTCGTGGATACGCCGGGCCTACACCGCCCGCGCACCCTGTTGGGTGAGCGCCTCAATGAGGTAGTCAAGGATACCTACGCCGATGTGGATGTCATTGGCCTGACCATCCCGGCCGATGAGAAGATTGGCCCGGGTGACCGCTGGATCCTGGACAACGTGCGCTCCATTGCGCCGAAGACGCCGATCATCGGCATCGTCACCAAACTGGATAAAGCCAGCAAAGACCAGGTAGGCGCACAGCTTTTGGCCCTGCACGAGCTACTTTCCCAAGATGACCCGAATGCGGTAGTCATCCCGGTGTCCTCCAAGGAAGGTGTACAGCTTGATGAGCTCGTGCAGGTCATCGTGGATCACCTGCCAGAAGGCCCGAAGTTCTACCCAGATGATCACATCACCGATGAAGGCCAGGAAAAGCGCATCGAGGAACTCATTCGTGAGGCTGCATTATCCGGCTTGAAGGCGGAGCTGCCGCACTCGGTGGCGGTGCAGGTGGATGAGATGTTGCCATCGCGTACCCGTGAGGGTGTGCTGGATATCCACGCCATTTTGTATTTGGAGCGGCCTGGCCAAAAACGCATTATCGAAGGCAAGGATGGCCTGCGCTTCCGCCGCATTGTGGGCAATGCTCGCAAAGAAATCATCGAGTTGCTGGGCCAGAACGTATACCTAGACTTGCGCATTAAAGTGCTGAAAAATTGGCAGTCTGACCCGAAGTCGCTGGGTAGGCTCGGGTTTTAAACCACTATGCGCGAGAACTATCGTGACCGCGCAGTGGTCATCCGCACCTACGATTTTGGTGAGGCCGATCGCGTCATTGTCCTACTCACCCGCGATCACGGCCTCGTGCGCGCGGTGGCCAAGGGCGTGCGCCGTGCCAAGTCGCGCTTTGGCTCGCGCCTGCAGCTCTTCGTTAACCTTGATGTTCAGCTGTACGTGGGCAAGAACCTAGCCACCATTTCCCAAGCGGATACGGTGGATTACTTTGGCGCGCGCCTCATCGAGGACTATGAGCGTTACACGGCAGCCTGCGCGGTGCTGGAGTCAGCCGAGCGCCTGGCTTTTGCCGACGCAGCCCATGACCCCTACCTCTACGAATCCGTCACCGCGACCTTGGAGCGGCTGCAAACTGCGGACCCAACCATGACTCTGGATGCCTTCTTGCTGCAGGCGATGGCGCATGCCGGTTGGGCGCCGAGCCTTTTCAACTGTGCCCAGTGCAACCGGCCCGGCCCGCACCACGCCTTTCACCCGGCAGTCGGCGGGGCGGCGTGCCACGAATGCCGGCCGCCGGGTGCAGCCGAGGTGGATCCGGAAACGCTGCATCACCTGTGGCTTTTAGCGCATAACTACCCGACGAATCCCACGAATGCGCAAAAGCAGGAGGGGCATCGCCTAGCGCGGGCGCACCTGCAGTGGCACATGGAGCGCAATGTTTCCGCATTGCAGGTAATGGAGCAGTAGAATATAGCCCGTGATTACGCCAGACCCGAACCGCACTTTGACCCCGCCGAATATCCCGGATGAGTTCATGCCGCGCCATATTGCGCTGGTTATGGACGGCAATGGCCGCTGGGCCCAAGAGAAGGGCATGAAGCGCACCGAGGGGCATAGGCGCGGCGAAGCCGTGCTTCTTGACGTCGTCGATGCCTGCCTGGCCGCCGGCGTTCCTTATCTTTCGGCATATGCCTTCTCTACGGAGAATTGGCGCCGCAGCCCCGAGGAGGTCCGGTTCCTCATGGGCTTTAACCGCGACGTGCTGCGCCGCCAGCGCGAGTGGCTCAACGAGCGGGGCGTGCGCGTGGTGTGGGCTGGGCGCCGCCCGCGCCTGTGGCGCTCAGTGATTAAGGAGCTCGAGGCCGCCCAAGAGCTGACCAAGGATAACACCAAGATGACCTTGGCCATGTGCGTGAACTACGGCGGTAGGGCAGAGCTGGTGGATGGTTTTCGGGACATCGCCAAGCAGGTTGCAGCCGGCGAGCTCACCCCGCGCGATATTAAGGAAGAAACCATCGCACAGCATCTCTATGACCCGGGCATGCCGGATGTCGATCTCTTCCTGCGCCCGTCCGGAGAGAAGCGCACCTCCAACTTCCTACTGTGGCAGTCGGCTTATGCGGAGATGATTTACCAGGATAAGCTCTTCCCGGATTTCACTCCGGAGGACCTTTTTGCCGCCATCGAGGAATACGCGCGGCGCGACCGCCGCTTCGGTGGCGTTAAGAAGTAACGCGCAGCACCAAAGTGGTGTGCTTTATACCTCGGGGATAAAGATGTCCTCGATTCGGCAGGAAAAGTGGCGCGCGATCTGAAATGCGAGGGGGAGCGAAGGATCGTAGCGCCCCTTTTCAATACTGATGACCGTTTGGCGCGATACGCCTAGCTCCGTGGCTAAGCCCTGCTGGGAGAGACCTTGGCTCTCGCGAATCTCTTTAAGCCGGTTGTCCATGGCTTAGCTTGCCGCCCGCTTGTGGGCAAAGTAGCTAATGCCAAAGGTGCCGGTCACAAAGACTCCCAAGATGATAGTGAGCAGGGTGCCCGAAACGTGGAAATCCCAAAAAGAGGAAGCGATGCCAAGTCCGCCGATGCCAAAGAGCATGGCGTGCAGGGTGTTTTCGGAGGCTTGCGAATACCAATGGGATTCGATGGAATTTTCCGGATCGGGTGTTGCCCCACGGATGGTGTCTCGATCCACCATGAATCCCCAGCTAGCCGCCGTAGCTACAGGAAATAGGCACAGTGCGTACACAGCAAACGCTAGTAGCGGCGAATCATCGTGTACGAATGCGGCCACGATGGCGCCGGCGGCTGCAGCGAGGCCCGCGCCAGCCGCAACGGATAGTGTGAGGAGTTTGGTTTGGGTGCCACCAAACTTGAGGCGGCCAAAGCGGGTGGTCTGCAAGGAGGCCTCCTGAAATAAGTGGTTGTAAAGTGTGCTTGACACTCATCTTATGTGAAGCGTCCTTTACTATAAAGGGTGCTTTACTTCTTGGGTGAGATTCGTTCTTAAGGATGAGTGGCAGCCTTTTAGGGTGGAGGCATGGCAGAAGACGACATCAGGCTAAAAGACGCACTAATCGGAATAGTGGCAATCATCTCAATGGATGTCCTATTGGTAGTGACAGTTTTTGCCATGCTGAAGACCGGTTTGACCACGGGTGGGCTCGGTGTAGTTCTGCCTGCTGCACTTGTTATTTCAGTGGTAGTGCCGACTGTTGCGTTGGTGTATTACCTCAAGCGTCGGGGAATTAGTCTCGGCTTTGTTCCCTTAGGTCGACGTGGTTGGCACTTATTGTGGCAAGTTCCTCTCGCCATTTTTGTAGCGGGAGTCGCTGCCGCGATTGTGGGGCCGCTGTTGGGGCTATCGCCCTCGGAAAGTACATCTGCAGCAGATGGACGCGGTGTCATGGTGGTCGTTTCTTTGGCCTCCTATCTTTTGCTGGCACCGCTGGTGGAAGAAATTGTGTTTCGCCGCCTGCTGATGGGGTATCTAGATCGCAGCGTCCCAGCGTTTGCCAGCGTGATCCTCAGCTCTTTGCTATTTGGTCTCGTCCATATTGCGCCGCCGGTCATGGTGTATGCGACGTTTCTAGGAATGGGGTGCGCGCTTGTAACCCGCTTCCACAATTCGCTGCGCGCAGGCTTTATTGTGCACTTGGTCAATAATGTGGTTGTGCAGTTGATTGCGGTCTCGGCGCTATAGTCTTGGCGTGGAAGGCGCTGCCACAGTCGGGCCGCGCAAGAAAACCCCAGGCTCCGGAGTGGAGACTGAGGCTAGGGGAGGAGCGGCTTCACTAGGCGGAGCGGGGATGCTTAGGCGGAAGCGGCGCAGTTGCTGCAGATGCCAAAGACCTCGGCATCGTGGCCGGTGAGCTCGAAGCCGTACTCCTTGGCCACGGAGGTCGCCCACTTTTCAATGGGGCCGCCGTCGATTTCCTCGGTGCGGCCACACTTGGTGCATACCAAGTGGTGGTGATGGGCGTCGGTCTCGCAATGGCGGTAGAGGGTTTCGCCATTGGGCATGTGGAGTGCGTCCACTGCATCGATATCGGTTAGGGACTGCAGGGTGCGGTACACGGTTGTCAGCCCCACCTTTTCCTCCCGCTCCTGGAGTTCGTGATAGATCTCCTTGGCGGAGGCGAATTTCTCCATATCCCGCAGCACCTCGACGACTGCGGTGCGCTGCTTGGTATTGCGCGCTCCTAGTTTGGGAATACTGTCGTGTAAAGCCATGGCCTTTATATTATCAATTCTTTTTCAACAACTGCATGCTCAGGCGGCTTTATATGCACGGTGGAGGGGTGGGCTAGGAGGCGATCCTTGCGGCGTCGGCAAGCAAGTCCAAAACCTGCGGCGCAGTGAGTGAGTAGGTTACCTCGCGCCCGCTGCGCTCGGAGTCAACAATGCCCGCCTGCTTGAGGACGCGCAGGTGCTGGCTAATGAGTGGCTGGGACTTACCAGTAGCCTTTACTAGCTCATGCACGAAGTGATCGCGCTCGGCCAGGCGGGAGATGATGGCGATGCGTAGGGGCGAATCGAGGGCAGCGATCACGCCGGCGGCCGCAGAACTATTAATCGCCGTATCAGTGGTCGTCATAGGGAATGTCACCTTCAATTAAATAACTATTACCTGTCGGGCACCCTTATATTACCCGATGTGTTCAATAACCCGTATGTATTTCAAATTAAATTCATGCCCTAATCCACCGCCGGCAAGCGCTTAGGGTTAGACTGAACGAGATTGTCAAGACTGTCCCCTACCAGAGGAGTCCGAAAACTTATGGCATCCGTCATCGATACCGTTGTAAACCTGTGTAAGCGCCGCGGCTTGGTCTACCAGGCAGGTGAAATTTACGGCGGTTCCCGCTCCGCGTGGGACTACGGCCCTCTTGGTGTAGAGCTCAAGGAAAACATCAAGCGCCAGTGGTGGCGCCACATGGTCCAGTCCCGCGCAGACGTTGTGGGTGTAGATACCTCCGTCATCCAGCCGCGCCAGGTCTGGGTATCTTCCGGTCACGTTGAGGTGTTCTCTGACCCGCTGGTGGAATCCCGCCACACGGGCAAGCGCTACCGCGCCGACGACCTCATTGAAGCTTATGAGGAAAAGCACGGCCACGAGCCAGAAAACGGACTGGCAGATATCAATGACCCGGAAACCGGTCAGCCGGGCGACTGGACCGAGCCAAAGGCCTTTTCCGGCCTGCTCAAGACCTTCCTGGGGCCAGTCGATGACGAGCAGGGCCTGCACTACCTGCGTCCGGAGACCGCACAGGGCATCTTCGTCAACTTCAAGAACGTGATGACCTCCTCGCGCATGAAGCCACCGTTTGGCATTGCGAATATTGGCAAGTCCTTCCGCAATGAGATCACCCCAGGTAACTTCATCTTCCGTACCCGCGAGTTCGAGCAGATGGAGATGGAGTTCTTCGTTAAGCCAGGCGAGGACGAAGAGTGGCACCAGTACTGGATTGATGACCGCTACAACTGGTACGTAGATCTGGGCATCAAGGAAGAAAACCTGCGCCTATACGAGCACCCGAAGGAAAAGCTCTCCCACTATTCCAAGCGCACCGTGGACGTGGAGTACGCCTTTGGCTTCAAGGGCTCCAAGTGGGGCGAGCTGGAAGGCGTGGCCAACCGCACGGACTATGACCTGTCCGTACACGCCAAGGGCTCGGGCGAGGACCTGTCCTACTATGACCAGGCCAATGACGAGCGCTGGACCCCGTACGTCATCGAGCCGGCTGCCGGCCTGGGCCGTTCCATGATGGCCTTCCTGGTGGATGCCTATGACGAGGAAGAAGCCCCGAACGCCAAGGGCGGCACCGATAAGCGCGTGGTTCTGCGTTTGGACCGCCGCCTAGCGCCGATCAAGGTAGCCATACTTCCGCTGTCGAAGAAGGAAGAACTTTCTGAGCCTGCCCGCAAGCTGGCCGATAAGCTGCGCGCTTATTGGAACGTGGACTTTGACGTCTCCGGCGCCATCGGCCGCCGCTACCGCCGCCAGGATGAGATCGGTACCCCGTTCTGCGTCACCTTCGACTTCGACACCCTCGATGATGATGCCGTAACTGTGCGCGAGCGCGACACCATGGAGCAGGAGCGCGTGAAGCTCGATGACCTCGAGGCCTACCTCGCCTCCCGCCTGATTGGGTGCTAGGGATGCATTACACCAGCTGGGATCGCTCTGACCGCGCAAAACCCGTGCTCTTGGCCGAAGACGGCCCGGAGCAGCTGGGCGTGTTCTCGGAGCATTCCGCGGAGGTCGACGGCCACTTCTGGCGCACCGAGGTCAGTGATCTGGGTGCTTCGGCCACGCTTGCCGATGGCTCCATCTACCGCCTTGCCGGCCGCCTCGGCCGCGATAAGCGCCTAGAGGCATCGCTCAACGGCCGCACTTTTCACTTCGTTAATGAAAATAGCGGCGACTGGATCATCGATGATGTCAATGATGACAAGGTAGGGCAGTTCTCCTCCCGCAACTCAGGGGTGCGCAAGTCCATCCTCGAATTCGAGCACGATGCCGAAGGACTCACCACCGCCGAAGTCGCCGGCTTGAGCTGGTTTACCCGCGTCATCCTTGATGCCAATACTCAAGGCAAGGCCTGGGCATGGATCATCACCTTGGTCCTCGCCTCCATCGCTGCCGTCCTCGCGCTGTTCATCTTCTAATGACTGCGCAGTGGACTTGGCGCGCGGATGCGCTCACCAACGGCGCAGGGGAGCAACTGGCTTTCGTGCGCGACGGTGTGCTCATCACAGCGGGCGGGGAGCGCCTTTCCCTAGAATCCTCGCTGGATTCTTCCTCCCCGCGCTTCTTCTTGCGCGCGCGGACCGCGGTGGGCGAGGATTTCTCGGTCTCCCAGGCCGGGATTACCGTCACCCGCCTGCGTGCGGCCTGCGGGGAGCGCGAGTACCTGCTAGAACGCCGCAACCCCTTCCGCCGCGAGCGCCGCATCGTAGCTCGCCGCTCGGGCGCCGAGGTTGCCAGCACCGCCCCGGCCGGCGCGGGCCTCCGCGTGAGCGTGGGCGTCGGCGAGCTTCCGGAGCTAGACGCCATGTTTTTGAGCTATGCCTGCGCGCTTCTCGACGCCACCCCGCGCACCCTGCGCACCTAGTCCGGCGCAATCAACGAAGGCGCCGCCCACGGAGAGTGATGAGACGGGGCGGCCTTTGCTCGGCTAGAAGGAGCCGCCGCGGAAGCCGCCTCCGTCGCCGCCGCCGAAGTCTCCGCCGCCAAAGCTGCCTCCACCAAAGCCGCCGCCTCCGAAACCGCCACCAAAGCCGCGGCCGCCGCCGAGCATTTGGCCCAGGACCATACCGGTGACGATATTGCCGGCCGCGTTGCCCATCTGCTGGCGCTGCTGGCGGCGACGGTGTTCGTCGATGTCATCCTTGGCACGCTGCAGCGCTGCCTGGGCCGCGGCTACCGCTTCGCGGGAGGACTGCAGGGCGGCGCGGATATCGCTGCGCTCGGTGTGGAGGGCTTGGGCGTGGAGACGTTTGGCGTCGGCAAGCGCGGTGCGTGCGCCCGAGCCGATGATGCGCCCGCGGGAGGAAATGAGGTCCTCCGCAGCCTGGATATTAGATTCCGCCACGGAAATCTGCTGGCGGAAGAGATCAAGTTGGCGCGCGTGGGTGGAAGTCTTTTCCCGCACGCGGTCAAGCGCCTCATCCAGCTGCGTGTCAATAGAAGTAAGTGCGGTGTGCTGGCCCAATGGATCCTGCTGGCCTTGGGCCTTGGCCTCAGTGACTGCGGAGCCAGCGCGACCGAGCAGTTCCTCGAGCGCGTTCCAATCCGCGGTGGTTCCCTGGGCCTTGCCTTGGCGCTCGAGCTCGCGGGCCTCGTTGATCTCGCCCTCGACCTCGGCAATAAGCGCCTCGAGGTTGCCGCGGGCGGTGGCGATATTCTCCTCGGCGTTTTCCACGCCGGAGATGAGGCGATCCGTCATCTCGCAGGCGTGCTCGATATCGCGAATAAGTCCCACCAGCGGGCCCTGCTGGCCGGCCGGCTGGGCCTGGACCCCGCGGGCCTTGTCGAGCAGCTTCTCGGCCTCGTCGAGGGAGGCGGCGGCTAGCTCGGGGTTATCGGCAATGGAGGAGAGCACGTGCTCGTCATAGTTGGACTTCAGGCCAGCCAGCGTGGACTCGGCCTCCGGCAGGCGGGTGCGCAGGCCCACGGTGCGCTGGGTGAGCTCATCCAGCTTCTCATCGGAATGGATGAGCAGATCGCGCATCTTGGCAAACTCCTCTGCCTGCGCGTCCAGGGCATTATCGGCCTGGCCGCAGGAGGAGACGATTTCTACCAGCATTTGGCGGCGCTCGGCCGGGGATTCCGGCACGGCATCATCCAGGCGCTGGCGCAGGTGGAAGGCCTTTTGCAGGGTAGAAGTGGAGTGGTTCATCGCCTTGGTAAAGGGGCGCACGCGCTCGGGACCGAACTCAGAGAGCGCGATATTGAGCTCTTCCTTGCCGCGGCGGATGGACTCATCGGTAGAGACCAACTCCTCCTGGGCCAGCTGGTCCAAGGTCTCTAGTGACAAACGGTTGAGTTGATCGGTATCGCCCGGGGCGATTTCGCGGGCCGACTCGAGTGTTTGCGCCTTATTCTTCTTAGTATTGCGGCGGGAGTAGTACATGATTCCGCCACCGGCGGCGACGATGGCGGCCGCGCCGCCACCTAGCCACGCTAGGCCGGAAGAATCGGAGGAGCCAGAAGAGCTGGAGGCACTAGGGTTGCCCAGGGCGGCGTCGGCAAGCGCGAGGGCGGAAGCACCGTACTCATCGCCGGTCAGCTTGTCATAGGCGGCGTCATACATCTGGTCGAGCCGGCCCTTGGGCCAATCTTTGCCCGTCTGCACGCCCATTTTGCGGTCATCGACGGACAGGACATACACCGCAGAGTTTTCCCCCTTGTCCTTGACCACTTGGGCGGCATAGCTTTCCGGATCCGTATCTAGCTTATTGGTGATGTAAACAAAGAGTACCCGGTGCTCGTCCTTTTGCAGCTGGCCAATCTTTTCTCTCAGCTCGGCCTTTTCTTGGGTGCTTAAAACTCCCGCGTCATCGGTAACCTTCTCCGTGAGGGTGGCCGTACCGGTGCCCTGCGCCACGGTGGTGGTTTCAGCGGCAAAGGCAGAGCCCGCACCGATGGAGGTGCAGCCCAAAATGAAAGCGGCGATGGCCGCGCGGCCCAAACGTGCACTCAAATTCATGCCCACCACTTTACCGGCTCCGCTTAGCTCTTCGACGGGTAGTGTAATGGGGCAGTGAAGTACGTAATTGTTTTAGGAACCGCCCAATATGACGGCCGCCCCTCCCGCATCCTTGCCGGACGCCTGCGCCATGCCGGCGAGCTAGCCACGGCCGAGGGGCTGGAAGTCATTACCGTGGGCGGCAAGCTACCTGGCGATAGGTTTACCGAGGCCGGCGTCGGCCGCACCTTTCTGCGCAAGTACTACCCGCACCTGACCGTCCACGCGGTGGAGCAGGGGCTAGATACCCGCAGCTCCCTGAAAGCGGCCAAGGAAGCCTTCGCGCTTTCCGACGCCACCATCATCACCGATCCCCTCCACCGCCTGCGCACCGCACTCATCGCCCGCCAGGAAGGATTAAAAGCCACCGTATCCGGCACGCCGTATTACCCGGCCGCGCGCTTTTCCACACCCTGGTGGCGCTACCTTGCCCACGAAACCGGTGGCGTGGCCTACGCGCTGGTAGCAGGACTTTTGCCGCCGCGCGGTGCCGCCGCACTGCGCAATGGGTTCTACCGCGTGGAGCAGCTCCTGCGCCCGAATCAAAAGCTGCGGCATCAGACGATTGAGCAGGAAGATAGGGATTCTTTTCCCCGGCGATAAGAAGCATCGCATGATATTTTTTAAGCTGCCGATACATTTTTAGGGAAAAAGGGGTTCTTTTCCGTTAAATCAGGAAGTAACACCGAGCCATGTCGGCCAGCGCTGAAATGCTACGAAGCCTCAGGAGGAAAGCGTGTTAAAACTGGAGAACCTGTCTGTAAAGCTAAGCAGGAAAAGTAGCCCGCTATTCTCTATCGACTCTGTGCATGAGCCAGGTACCCTCACTTGGATTCGAGGCGCCTCTGGGTCCGGCAAATCCACGCTGCTTCGCGTTATCTCTGGACTCCAGAAGCCAACATCAGGAACCGTCAGTATTTTCGGACATGATTTATGGAGCTCTTCTGCTCGAAATAGAGATAGGCTTCGAGCTAAATCGATGGGAATAGTGTTTCAAGATTCCGGCGTAGTGCCCTGTTTGACAATCGACGAAAACCTTTCCTTCGCACAAGGGCTAAGCGGAGCCACTGCGGACTCGGACGCTAATAGCTCTTTGCTAGCTCAACTCAATATGAGTGAATACGGAGCCTCTCTACCGCACGAGCTTTCAGGGGGACAACGCCAACGCGCGGCCATAGCAACGGCAATGTCCAAAAAGCCCCAACTCGTTTTCGCAGACGAACCGACGAGTGCCTTGGATGAGGACAACACATATTCAGTGTTGCGATATCTGCATAATTACATAGTAAGAAACCACGCAATCGCCTTGGTAGTTTCTCACGATGATCGTTTAGCGCAGTTTTGTGATCAGGTTTTGGAAATCGGGGTAAACCAATGAAGTTTCGCGCTGTGGAAGCGAGGATCCGTAAGAGCACTTTTGTGGAGAGTATCCCGTTACTAGCTACCTCGTTTGTGCTCTTCTTCTTTGTCTGTCTGTTAGTCTCCACAGTAGCGGCGGACAAGGTAGCCGAATCTATGTCCATGGGGCTGATGTATTCGGCTTTCATATCGATCATTCCCTTTGCTCTGGCGCTCAAATACTGCTTTAGGCATGTGGTGGAGGGGAGGCGCCACCACTATGAGGCGCTTCGTTTATTTGGGTTAACATTAAAACGAATTCGCCGAGTGCTATTCCTTGAGCTACTTACGGTTTATTTTTTCTTTTCAATAGTTAGCGCAATTCTGGTTCCAGTGCTGATGAAGCCAATCTTCCTGGTTCTGTATTCGGGTTTTGGCATTGATCTTCCTCAAGGACTCCCTTCACCACTACTCGTCGCTGTGATCTCATGGTGCGCTATCGTTTGTCTGAGCTTCGTTCCTTTCCAACAGGAAACGAGAGTTTTGGAGGATTTGAGCCAAGGCCCAACTCGCATAGATCCAACTCCAAGGAATCCGCGGGCTGCAGAACTCCTTCGATATCCGCTGGGGATAGCAGCCTGTGTTGTATTGCTAGTGGGATTTGTGGCGATGCCCCAAGCGGAACCATCTAGTAGGTGGCCGTTTATTTTCGTCTACTGCGTGCCCTTCTTGGTGAGTGCCGCCTCTGTATTTGTCTACGCGGTTGTCTTATATATCGCCGAATATCTCTCCCTCAAGTTTAGGGGATGGAATCCTCCAATTTTGGGAGTCCGATATGCGCGATCTTTTATCGCCACCACCATATTGCGGGTCTCTTGTATTTTTATCTTGTTTCCCATCATTCTTTTTATTGCGAATGATTCGGCACTCTACTCAGCAAGAGAAGAATTAGCTGACAATGTGAAGAACGTGTATGTAGGGTCGCCGCAGGATGGACAAACTATCAGTACATCCGCTGCCCAAAACATTTGTCAGGATCACGCCGCAGATTGCCTAGGAGTTCTTAGCTGGGTGCCTGCTGTCCAAGACTCGGAAGAGCTCCAGCCTTCTACCATGGAAGAAGGCGCTGTCTTTGCGCTGGTAGAAGATCGGGACGGAACAGTAAGTTCCTTGGTTAATGACCGAGAGGTAGTTGAGACGGAACCCCGATCGCCGTTCGACCAAACGTGGATGCGGCCATGGGATAAAACCTTTAGTTCTGAAGCAGATCCTTCTTGGAGAGCAGGCGAAAGGAAAGATGAAGGTTATGCTGTAGCCATTTTTTCGAAGCAAGTGGAATTGAGCGACAGTCAAGCGATAGAGGTTATAGGTGCTCAGCAATGGGCTGAAAACCTACCTTCAACGTTGCTTTACGGTCCAAACGGTACTGGTACAAGCGAATTTATTCCGTTGTTCGCCTACGTGATTGTTGGGGGAGCAGTTCTCATCTTCGGACTGGCCTTAGCACAACAAGGTCGGCTTATCCGCTTCACTAAAACCATTTGGGAACAAGGCGTCTCAGTTGCTGAAGCGCACCGGAACAGGAAATTGGCTAATTGTTTGCCTTCGGCTTTTGCTTTGGCCTTATCGCTAGGAACAGCCGCTCTACTGGGCACATATATGCATTCTTATATAGCGCATAAACTTGTACTGCACTTTCCGGCTGTCCCGTTTGGACTCATACTTTTCTTGGTGGTGGTTGTGGGCCTGGCAGCGGTGGGCAGCAACTTTGTGAAAGGCCCGCGGCCTGCTAAAAACTAGGCGGCCACGTTGCTCACCCAAAAGGCCAGTTCACGGAATATGCTTGGGTCGTGTCCTATTCTTATTCCGCCGCCGACTTCGCCCGCCTGGCCGATGAAAAGCCGAAGGGCTCAGCCTTCCATACCGTGGAAGAACATCGCGGCGTCTTTGCCCGTGACCGCGCCCGCGTGCTGCACTCGGCAGCCTTGCGGCGTCTGGCCGATAAAACTCAGGTCGTCGGGCCGCGCGATGGCGATACTCCACGCACCCGTCTGACCCACTCGCTGGAGGTGGGCCAAATTGCGCGGAGCATCGGTGCTGGACTTGGACTCGATCCTGATCTGTGCGACATGGCAGGGCTGACCCATGACATCGGCCACCCGCCCTACGGGCACAATGGCGAAAACGCACTCAATGAGGTCGCCCTCAACGGCTTTGAAGGAAACGCGCAGACCCTGCGCATCCTCACCCGCCTAGAGCCCAAGATCATCGTGGACGATGCCAGCGGCGTGCCGCGCAGCTTCGGCCTCAACCTCACCCGCGCCGCCCTCGACGGTGCCTGCAAATACCCCTGGACCAAAACCAATCCCGATGGCAGCGCCAACCGCAAATACGGTGCTTATGACGAGGACGCGGATCTGCTCGAGTGGCTGCGTGAGGGCCATAGCGATAATCGCAAATGCATCGAAGCTCAGGTCATGGACTGGTCCGATGACATCGCCTACTCCGTGCATGATGTGGAAGACGGCATTATTTCCCGGCGCATCTCCCTCAATGTTCTGTGGGACCTAGTTGAGCTAGCCCAGCTGGCAGAAAAGGGCGCTAAAGCCTTTGGCGGCACCGCCGATGAGCTCTTGGAGGCGGCCGATAGCCTGCGCAACTTAAGCGTCATCAACGCCATCGGCGATTTTGATTACTCCTTGCGCGACTATGCCAACTTGAAGAAGATGACCTCTGAGCTCGTAGGCCGCTATGTCGGTGCGACCGTCGGCGCCACCAGCGAAGCCAATGCCGAGCTCATCTCCTCCAATACCCTTGGCCGCATGCACGGTGACCTCATTGTGCCCAAGCAAGCCGAGGCCGAGGTCAAGCTGCTTAAAACCATCGCGGTCCTCTACGTCATGGACGAGCCCGCCCACTTAGCCCGCCAAGACCGCCAACGCGAGCGCATCTACCGTGTCTACGATTACCTCGTCGCCGGCGCCCCTGGCTCCCTCGATGCCACCTTCCGGCTGTGGTGGGAGCAAGCCGAAACTGACGCCGCCCGCGACCGCGCCATCATTGACCAAATTGCGTCTATGACCGAGTCTCGCCTCGAGCGCTTGGCCCGCCGGAGTGCGGAGCTGTCTGGGTTCCTCAGCTAAACCTGGCTTGCCCACCACCGCGCTAGAGTTAGGTCGAGAGTCATCAGGCCGATCTGAGCGCGAAAAGGCCGAATTGAGAGCTCAAAACCCTCAATTCGGCCTCATATCTATGGACCTAACGCCTCAGCTCCAACCCCAGGGCCCGAGTCGCTAGCGCACCAACGCGACACCTTGGTCCTCGAGCACGCTAGCTACCGCCGCTAGGTCCTCGCCTTCGATATCCATATTGGAGGCAACGATGACGCTGGTGCGCTGCTCGCGTAGGAAATCCGCTAGGTCATCGAGGTTGCGCGGGCCGCAGTCTTCGCAGCCGCGGGTGCGGCCGAGTGCGTTAAAGAAGTCCGCGCGAGTGCGGATGTGTTCAGTAATGAGGATGCGTCGCATGATTACTCCTCTGCGTCCGGGATAGAACAGAAGCTTTCATAGTGGTCGTCGGTGTAGTACCACACGTCTGGGTCGGTCTCGCTGCCGCCACCGGTGATGATGCGGCGGGCACCGCGGTTGTGTCTGCCGGGGGTTTCTACCGTGTATTCGCGGTAGTAATTCTTGTCCTGCTGGGGCAGCCGGCCCTCGTAATTGCCAAAGCGGGCGTTGTCATTATCCGGGTAGTCGTAGGGGCCACCGGCCAAGATATCGTCTGCAGTGTCTTTGGCCTCGGCGGGTAGGGAAGACATCGTGCAGGTATCGGCGTCGCCAGTCGCGGCCGCTTGGGTCGACTCAGAAGTGGAGGAAGCAGCGGAATCACCATCGCCGCCGAGATCGAAGCCGAAGTAGCCTGCCACGACGGCGAGCGCAAGGCCGCCGAGGGCAACGGGGAGCGATTTCTTGGACGCTTTGGACTTGGGCATACCTTTATTGTTGCAGGTGCGGCGCTAAAAGTGGAAATTGGCCCGAGACAATGGCGAGGTCAAAAATTGCCCCGTCACGGGGGTAGGTAACAGTATGTGGAAAGTACCCCAACAGAGGGTAATTTGCGTCCAAACTGTGAACCCTGTTCAACGTCACCATCCTGCCCTAGCTATTTGAACATTCCCACCACGCGCGGGGTAGTCTGTACGCATGGCAAAAGGCAGAATTCCGGACAGCGATATCCAAGCTATCCGTGAACGCGCGCCTTTAGAAGAAATCGTCGGCGAGTACGTGCAGCTCAAGCCCGCCGGGCACGATTCGCTTAAGGGCCTTAGCCCCTTCAAGGATGAAAAGACTCCGTCCTTTCACGTGCGCCCGCAGCGCGGCTACTACCACTGCTTTTCCACCGGCAAGGGTGGCGATGTATTCAGCTTCCTGATGGAAATGGAGCAGGTCTCCTTCCCAGAAGCGGTTGAAGCGGTAGCGCAGAAGATCGGCTATCACATCAACTACCAGGGCGGTTCTACGGGCGCGCGCAATGAGAAGCCGGGCACGCGGCAGCGCCTCATCGCTGCCAATAAGGCCGCCCACGAGTTTTACCGCCAGCAGTTGGAGACCCCACAAGCGGCTACAGCCCGCGATTTCCTGCTGGATCGCGGCTTTTCCCGCGAGGTCATCTATGACTTCGAGTGCGGCTATGCCCCAGAGGGATGGGATACGGCTACCAAACACCTGCTGCGCCTAGGCTTTTCCTTTGAAGAGCTGGAAGCAGCTGGCATTTCCAAGATGGGCAAGCGTGGTCCCATCGACCGCTTCCATCGGCGTTTGCTGTGGCCGATTAAGGACCTTTCCGGCAACGTCATTGGCTTTGGCGCCCGCAAGCTTTTCGACGACGACAAGCTCGGCAAGTACATGAACACCTCTGAGACCATGCTCTACCGCAAGTCCAAGGTGCTCTTTGGCCTCGATTTGGCCAAGCGCAATATCGCCGAAAACCACCAAGCCGTGGTGGTAGAAGGCTACACGGATGTCATGGCCATGTATGCCGCAGGCGTCAAGACCGCTGTTGCTTCCTGTGGTACCGCCTTTGGCGGCGAGCACCTGCAGGTGCTGCGCCGACTCATGCTGGATGATTCCTACTTCAATGGCGAGCTCATCTATACCTTTGACGGCGATGAGGCAGGGCAGAAGGCCGCCATGCGCGCCTTTGACGGCGAGCAAAAGTTCACCGGTCAATCCTTTGTCTCCGTAGCGCCCGACGGCATGGATCCGTGCGATCTGCGTCTGCACAAAGGCGATGCCGCCGTGCGCGAGCTCATCGCGGACCGCATCCCCATGTTCGAGTTCGTTATCCAGTCCGTCATCGCGGAATACAGCATTGACAGCGCCGAGGGGCGCCTGCAGGCCCTGCGCCGCGCGGTACCCGTGGTCGCACAGATCCGTGATCAACCTTTGCAGCGTGAATATGCCCGGCGTCTAGCAGGTTGGGTGGGCTGGCCGGATCCGGAAGAGGTTCTCCGGCAGGTGCGCGCGGAGGCACGCAAGCCCAAGAAAGCCGAAAAGCCCACCATTCGTCGCTTCGACAATGCGAAGCAGCAGCCGGCACAGCAGGACGTGCCGATGATCCATCCGCCGAGCCCGAAGGAGACCCACCTGTGGCCTCAGCGCGAGGCCCTCAAGCTGGCCTTGCAGATGCCGCAGGTGGCAGGCTCGTACTTCGATGGCATTACTGCCGACGCCTATACCAACGACGCCTACCGCCTCGTGCGCCAAGCCATCTCTACCGTGGGCGGCGCAGCTCAGGGCGCCACCATGCCGGCCGTGGAATGGATCGCCGCGGTGGCCGGGGAAATGCAGGATCTCACCGGCCGCAACTTCGTCTCGGAGCTTGCCGTAGAGGCCATTTTGCCAACCGACGTCGGCCCCGAAAAATACGCTGACTCCGTGCTTTCCCGCCTGCAAGAAACCGTGGTGGGAGATCAAATTGCCCAGCTGAAGGCTCGTCTTGGCCGCATGCGTCCCTCTGATGATGAGGCTAGCTATAACTCGCTTTTTGCTGACCTCGTCGCTTTAGAGCAAGCCCGTCGCGAGCTCAATGACCGCGCCTTCCGCGGCACGCCTCCCCAAGGTTAAAAATATCCCCTCGCCATGTCACCGATTCAGGTGCGCAGCGAGGGGAGGGAAGAGGCTGAAACTAATTTAGTCCTCATCAGGTTCATAAATGCGGTCCGCGTTGTCTACTTGGGAACCGCGCAGCCGGCCTTTGCCCTTGCGCTTGGAAGATAGATCGCGAACCTCCCGCATGCGCGGTTCCGGATCCAAGCGGTTGGCTACTGCCTTGCGCGCAGAAGTGACGGCAGATTTGGTTACGGGGGAGTTGATGGCCTTCTCGTAGGCGCCCTTGATCTGGTGGTAGCGCTTGCGGCCTGCTTTGGTGCCAAAAACGTATCCTGCTGCGGCGCCGAAGACGAATTGGATCATTATTTAGCGTGTCCCCTTATTCCAGTACGAGTAAAAGTTCTCCACTAGCCTACCGCGAAGGCCCGTCGCTCGCTGCTAGCCACCGTTAAGGGGTAAAGCTCGATTTGCTGTAGGACAGCTCTTTTCATAAACAGGAATTCGCGCTAGTTTAAAGAGGTGGACATAAACGCGCGTAGGGACTCGGCCGCGGCCTCAGCAGTAGCGCTGGCCGCGCTATTTACCGCGAGTATTTCGGCAGAATCGAGTAACCAGAACACCGGTGTTGCTACTACGCAGAAAGCTTCAGCTTGGTCCGAGGATTGCTAGATAGTACCGGGAAGGTGTAGTCACCGTCCCAGCTTTGTGCATGCGGGTTTAGCGTCACGTTCACCTTTTTGTAACTTTAGCTAGATATTATGCGTGGGAATTCGTTACTAGTGAAAGGTTTCCACGTTGAACTATCGGAATAAACTCCGCCCGGCAGTTCGCGCACTCGCCTTGTGCGCGGCCACCGGACTGACCATAACGCTGGCACCGGCTGCCAGCGCCGCCCTCCCCGTGGCCGTGCCACAGCTCCGCGAGCCTGTTACCCAGCAGACCACCGGCGCTCCTCCGGTCCAGCACCCCGGTGCCCCGGTTCCAGAGCCGTTTAGCACGGACTATATCGCGGGCTTTGAATCCGATGTTTCCTCTTATCAATTTGGCAACTACTGGCAGGTAGTCCAGCTTTTTGATCACATCAAGGCTCAGCCAGAAATCCGCCAAGAAAATATGGACAAGGCCGTGGCCATCAATAACGCCGCAGCCGGTGACCCCGCTTTGATCCGCCGCGCGCAGGCCGATGCCAAGGCCAGCTCGACGAGCGTGCTCAACGCCGTTTCTGACTCGATGGGCAAGAACCTAGGCGATGCCTTCCGCGCTGCCTTGGCCGAGCACCGCCTGCCCAAGACCGAATACCTCCTAGGAAATGGCTATGCGGCCCGCGCAGGCGGACTGGCCAATTCCACGATGTCGGAGAAGTACTACTTCAACTATCAACGCCCGTACCAGCGCGCGCCGCAGGCGATTAAGCGCTATGACGATGGCTCCAAGGATCTTTATCCCACTTCGCCAGCCTTCCCTTCGGGCCATACCAATCAGGCAACCTGGATTACCACGCTGATGGCTTTCATGCTGCCAGAGGTAGGCCCACAACTCATGCTGCGCGGCGCTGAGGCCGGCAACCACCGGGTGGTCCTCGGCGTGCATTACCCGCTGGATGTCATCGGTGGGCGCATGACCGGCCAGGCCGCCGCGGCAGATCGCCTCAACGATAAGCGCATGCGCCATGCCCTATGGGAAGCCTCGATGGAAGTGCGCCAAGAAATTAAGTGGCGCACCGGCAAGACGGTAGAAGAACTGGTGGCCCAGGATAGGGAAGAGGGCACCGACTATCGGTCCACGGCGGATGCGGTAGAACAATACTCCACATTCATGGACTATGACTTCGCCCCGCGCTACCGAACCGACGCCCCGATGGTCGTCCCGCAGGCCGCTCCAGTGCTGCTAGCAGCGTCCCACCCAGAGCTGACCTGGTATCAGCGCGCCGAGGTGCTGCGCCAGACCGCGCGTCCAGCCGGCAACCCATTGGATTGGCAAGCAGAGGGAGGCTCGTGGCAGCGTCTCGATCTAGCCCGCGCCATGGCGGCCAGGGTGACCATCGCCCCAGACGGCGGCGTGAGCGTCAGCGGCTAGAACGCTCCAATACCTGAGCGGGGGTACAGCTCTCCCGCACATGGTTCAATTTAGAAATATCTCCGTCACTCTAAAGGAAAAGATTAGTGACTAAGCCCAAGATAATGACCGTTTACGGCACCCGGCCGGAGGCCATTAAGGTCGCCCCCGTCGTTAAGGCGCTGGATAAAGATGAGCGCTTTGAATCCATTCCGGTTTCTACTGGCCAGCACAAGGAGATGCTGGAGCAGGTCAACACCATGTTTGGCATTACCCCGAAGCATGATTTGGGGCTTATGAAGCCGGGCCAGGGACTCAATGAGCTTGTCTCCCGCGCAATTGCGGGTCTGGATTCCATCATTGAAGAAGAAAAGCCGGACGTCATTATCTCCCAGGGCGATACCTCTACGGCTATGGCTGCAGCACTTGCCGGTTTCCATCGCGGGGTCAAGATCGTTCACCTCGAAGCCGGTTTGCGTACCGGCGATATCCACTCGCCGTTCCCAGAAGAAGCTAACCGTAAGCTCATTGGCCAGGTAGCCGAGCTGCATCTGGCTCCAACCGCAGGCTCGATGGAGAACCTGCGCCGCGAGAATGTGCGTTCCAAGGACATTGTGGTCACCGGTAATACCGTCATTGACGCTCTGCTGGAAGCAGCATCGTGGGACACGAAGTTCGCAGACCCTGCCCTGCAGGAAGCCGCAGAGTCCGATAAGCGGCTTGTCGTAGTTACCACCCACCGCCGCGAGAACCTTGAGGCGATGAAGGAAATCGGTGGTGCAGTTAAGGACTTGGCAGAAGCCTATCCGGAGATTAACTTCGCATTGCCGCTGCACCTCAACCCCAAGGTGCGCCAGGTGGTCCTGCCGGAGGTCGAGCACCTGCCAAATATCATCATCACGGATCCGCTGCCTTATGACCAGTTCACGCAGCTACAAAACCGTGCCACCATCATCTTGACTGACTCCGGCGGAGTCCAGGAGGAGGCACCAGCATTGGGCAAGCCAGTGCTAGTCATGCGCCAAAACACCGAGCGCCCCGAAGCCGTGGTCGCCGGCACGGTTAAGCTGGTGGGCACTAATCGCGAGCTCATTGTGGCAGAGGCAAAGCTTTTGCTTTCCGACGCCGCCGCATTTGACGCCATGGCCAACGCCGTCAATCCTTATGGTGACGGCAAGGGCGCGCAGCGCGCTATTGCGGCTATCGCAGAGTTGACCGGGGTAGGCGAGCGCGTAGAGGATTTTCTGCCGGAGGCAGGTTCCTCTAAGGGGCCCAAGGCGAGGAATAACTCGCGCGCCTGCCGGAGAAAGCGGATATATTAAAGGTATGAAACCGCTGGATATCCGCTGTAACCACCGAGAGCGCATGAAAGCTGCAGACATTTTAGGAGATGCGCTTTCGGCAGGGCAGATTGACCTCGATGATTTTGAAAAACGCTCGGCCGCCTGCGTTAATGCAACGACTCGCGCTGAGCTCATCGAGCCGCTGGCTGACCTTGTAGAGGACCCAGAAGTTCTCCTTTTTAGGCAGGAACGAAAAATCGGAAAGGCCTATGCGGGCCAGCAAGAATCCAAAGCCATCGCCAAGGTGGAGCAGGCTATCCGCCAGGTGCAGCCGAGCGTGCAGGAGACCCGCTCCCTTGCGGTGGGGATCTTCGGCGGGTCTACTGTCAGCGGCGGGGCAGTAGCTCGTTCTCTGACGGCGTTGGGCTTTTTCGGTGGCGTGGACATCGATCTCACGGGCGTCGCCCTGCACAGTCGTACTACCACCATCAACGCGGCGGGCGCCTTTGGTGGCGTCGATGTTTATATTCCCGAAGGCTTCCGCGTCCACGTCAGCGGCGTTGGACTCTTTGGCGGACATGACCTCAAGGTAGAGAACGGCGCCATCCATCCGAATGACCTCCCGGTAGACGCGCCAGAAATTATTGTGAACTGCTATAGCCTCTTCGGCGGCGTAGACGTTCACGTGGGGCGCCGCTACGGCGAGTAACCAAGCGCGATTGTAGTGCAAGCAACCACTTGCACTAATGAGCGTGGGCCAGTGCTTAGTCGGCCTCGATGATCGCTGCTAGACCTTGTCCGCCTCCAATACACATGGTAACCAGCGCGAGCTTACCGCCGGTGCGGTGAAGGTGATGCGCGGCGGTGACGACGATGCGGGCACCGGTAGCACCCACGGGATGGCCGAGCGAAATGCCAGAACCGTGCGGGTTGAAGCGCGGATCATCTGCCGAAATGTCCCATTCTTTGAGTACAGCCAGCGCTTGGGCGGCAAAGGCCTCATTGAGCTCAATGAGGTCAAGATCATCGAAGGTGATGCCGAGGCGATCCATAACCTTGCGGGAAGCCTCCACCGGGCCGATACCCATGCGTTCCGGATCCACGCCGGCTAGGGCCCATCCCTTGAGCGTGACCATTGGGGTAAGACCCAGCTCCTCGGCTTTTTCACGGGTAGTCACTAGGACGGCCGCGGCACCATCGTTTTGGCCCGAGGCATTACCGGCGGTAACCGTTGCCTCTTCGTCCTCCTTGCGCATGACCGCGAGCAGTTTAGATAGCTTGTCTGTACTGGAATCTGGGCGGACATGTTCATCCTTGTCTACGACGATAGGCTCCCCCTTGCGCTGGGGGACGGTGACGGGGATGATTTCGGCGTCGAAAAGCGATTGTTCCTGTGCAGCGGCGGCATTGCGGTGGGAACGTGCAGCGAGCTCGTCTTGGGCGACGCGCTCGATGGAGTATTCGCGGCGGAGATTTTCGGCGGTCTCAATCATGCCGCCGGCAATCGGGTGGTGCTTTCCGCCGGCGGCCTCGCGGGCTTCTTGGAGGCGATCGCGAAAGATCATATTTCCTCCCTTTGCTCCCCAGCGTACATCCGCATCAACGGTGTATTCGGTGCGGGACATAGACTCCGCGCCGCCGGCGATGATGACATCGGCAGCGCCAGTAGCAATGTGGGCACCTGCGGTAATAATGGCCTGCAGACCCGATCCGCAGCGGCGATCGAGCTGCATACCCGGCACGGTGGTGGGCAGGCCAGCATCTAAGGCAGCCACGCGGCCCAAAGCGGGTGCGGCACCATTAGGGGAGCCTTGGCCCAAGATGACGTCATCGATTTTGGTGGGGTCGATACCGGACTCTTCCACAATGGTCTTGACCACGAGGCTAGCTAATTCTTGGACGGGGACGGACTTTAGCGCGCCACCATAACGGCCGACAGGGGTGCGCTTGGGGTAGCAAAGGACTACGTCGCGGGTGTGCATGATAATTCTCCTTTAAGAAAGTTCGGTGGTGGCAAGGTCATGGGAGATTGCCTTGCAGGTTGCGATGAGCTCCGGCAGGATGCGCGTGGTGAGATCCTCAGTGGAATAGACGGATGTTTGGGTTGAGACATTGATGGCTGCAGCAGTGCGGCCCGAACCATCGCGAATAGGAACTGCAATGGAACGCAGGCCCTTCTCCAGCTCTTGGTCTACGATGACCCAACCGCGTTTCCGGATCTCCGCTAGGCGCGCCCGAAGATCCGCGGGTGCGGTGAGCGTGTGAGGGGTGACTTTCTCCAGCGACGCCGTTTCTAGGAATTCGTCCAACTGCGATGGAGTGAGATCCGCTAACAGTACCTGTCCCATTGAGGTCGCGTGCGCGGGAAAGCGGGTGCCGATGGTGATATTGGTGGCCATGATGCGGTGTGCAGCGGCGCGGGCAATATAAACCACGGTGTCCCTATCCAACACACTGACAGAGCAGGATTCATCGAGTTTGGTGGATAACTCCCTCAAATGGGGCTGGGCAATATCGGGAAGACCCAAACTCGATAGGTAGGAATAGCCCAGTTCCAAAACCCGGGGGGTAAGCCAAAACTCAGAGCCATCCGTGCGCGCGTACCCCTCCGTTACCAAGGTGTGCAAAAAACGACGTGCAGTGGCACGTGCTAGCCCTGTGACCTCGGCAACCTGGGCCAGAGTCTGGCGTGGGCGCTCGCCATTAAAAGAGTGCAAAACGGCTAATCCGCGGGCGAGTGACTGCACCGTGGGGGTGTCGTTCAAGGTGTGGTCTCCGATTCTAAAAATTGATGAAGTGGCCTACGTCTCGTAATTGTATCCAAAAGTGTTCGCACTGTGAACCCTTGTGCAATATATGAACCACACGTAGGCTGAAGCCATGTTAGATAAAGTCATCGACTCAGTAGAAAATGCCGTAGCAGATATTCCAGACGGCGCTTCCATTGCGGTGGGCGGATTCGGGCTCGTGGGAATTCCGGCGCGTCTAATTGATGCTCTGCGTGAACTCGGCTCTGGAGACCTCACCATCATTTCCAATAATCTTGGTACCGACGATTTCGGGCTCGGGCTCTTGCTTAAAGATCATCGCATTTCCCGCTCTATTGGTTCCTATCTCGGAACGAATAAGGAATACGCCCGCCAGTATCTCGAAGGAGAACTGACTGTGGAATTTACCCCGCAGGGAACGTTGGCAGAGCGTATGCGTGCCGGCGGTGCTGGCATTCCCGCCTTCTATACCAAGGCCGGCGTGGGAACCCCGCTTGCGGAAGGGGATATCCCCACCCGCTATAACCCGGATGGGTCCATAGCGCAGACTTCTAAGCCGAAGGAAACTCGTGAGTTTAACGGCGAGCTCTACGTGCTGGAGGAGGCACTGACCCCTGATTTTGCCTTCGTTCATGCCGCTCGCGCAGATCGATACGGCAACCTAGCTTTTGCCAAGACTGCGCAGAACTTTAACCCGGATGCCGCTCGTTGCGCTGATATCACCATTGTGCAGGCAGAAGAATTGGTGGAGGCGATTCCTCCGGCCGAGGTTGACGTGCCGGGCATCTACGTCGATCGCGTCGTAGAAGTGGGAAAGCAAGAAACTGGAATCGAATTTAGGACGGTGAGCAAGTAAATGACCTGGTCACGTGAAGAAATGGCGGCTCGGACCGCACAGGAATTGAAAAACGGCGACTACGTCAACCTAGGAATTGGCATGCCAACGTTGATTCCTGGATTCCTACCAGAGGGCCTCGAAGTGGTGCTTCATTCTGAAAATGGCATCTTGGGCGTAGGTCCGTACCCGGCCGAAGATAAGGTGGACCCGGAACTTATCAATGCTGGCAAAGAGACCATCACTGCTGCTCCCGGAGCTTCATTCTTTTCTTCTTCGGAATCCTTTGGAATGATTCGATCACGCGCTATCGACGTAGCGGTACTTGGTGCCATGGAAGTATCCCAATTCGGAGACCTTGCCAATTGGATGATTCCGGGCAAGATGG
Organism: Corynebacterium nasorum; assembly: GCF_030229765.1. NCBI lineage: Bacteria > Bacillati > Actinomycetota > Actinomycetes > Mycobacteriales > Corynebacteriaceae > Corynebacterium > Corynebacterium nasorum. The sequence continues at coordinate 165,333 of NZ_JASPGY010000007.1, forward strand.
TCAAAGGTATGGGCGGTGCCATGGATTTGGTTCATGGCGCCAAACGCATCGTGGTGATGATGCAGCACGTGTCCAAACATGGCAAGTCCAAAATCCTTTCAGAATGCCAACTGCCGCTCACCGGCGCGCGCTGCGTGGATCTTATTATTACGGACCGCGCCGTCTTCGAGGTTGATGAGTTAGAAGGTCTGACCTTAGTTCAGATGGCTGAGGGCGAGACTGAGGACTCCATCCGCGAGGTTACTGATGCCCCATTCACGCTGGACCTGTCTTAGTCCTGAACTGTTCCCGAAAGCCCGCCTTCTAGCACCCGGAAGGCGGGCTTTCTTTTTCATTTCTAATGAGTGGGGTTCTTTGGTGCTGAATTAGCTAAAGGCTGGGCCGAAATGATTCATGCTTCGGCCCAGCCCTAGGTGGGAATGAGAGAGGTACTAGTTAGACATCGCGTAGGTCTACACCCTTGGTTTCAGGGAGAATGTACATGCTAATGATGGTGAGGACGCATAGGGCGATGACATAAAAGCCAGAGGCCCACGCCAGATCGTGCGCGACAAACCACTGGTAGATATAGGGCGCGGTTCCGCCAAAGACAGCTACAGAGAGGGAGTATGCAAGACCGATACTATGCGTGCGCTGGGCGGTAGGGAAGACCTCGGACATGATGGAAGATAGCAGCGCACCACCGGCGGCGACGATAATCACGCCTACAGTAGAAGCGACGAGCAGGGTCCACGGACGGGAATCGATCAACGCCATGAGTGGGATTTGCAAAACGGCCATACCTACCGCGCAGATATAGATGACGGGTTTGCGCCCAATCTTGTCCGAGAGACTGCCCCACAGCGGTAGAGCGATAAGGCCAGCAACTTGAGCAACCACCGTGACCCAGTACGCGCCTTGTGTGGTCATTCCTTCGTGGCTAATGGCATAGGTAGAAACGTAGGAGGTCCACGTGTAGTGCGCTGAAGTAACGCCGGAGACCATGCCGATAACGAGCAGGATATTGATCCAAGCCGGACGAGTAGCGGAGGCAGATTGAGGGATTGCTGCGCGCTCCTTGCGCGCTGGGGTGTCTACGCTGGGCTCGGAACTGTCAATTTCCTTGAAGTGATCAGACTCTTTCATGTGGCGGCGTAGGTATAGCGCTACACAGGCAGAGAGCGCGCAGAGGAAGAAGGGGATGCGCCAACCCCATGAGGCAAGTTGTTCATCATTGAGTACGAGGGAGATTAGGCCGCCGAGCACGTAGGCGATGACGGAGCCACCGAAAATGGAAACGTAGACCATAGAGCCCCATTTACCGCGGTGGGCGTTGGGGGCGATTTCTGGGATATAGCTATTGGCGGCAGCTGATTCACCGCCGTGGGCGAAGCCCTGCAGGATACGGATCACCAAAAGACCCACAGAGGACCAAATGCCGATCTGCTCATAGGTGGGCATGACTCCGATGATCGCGGAGGCGATGGCCATCATGATGATGGTCATCATAAGTACGGATTTTCGGCCGCGCTTATCTGCTACGCGGCCGAAGACGATTCCTCCGAGTGGACGCACCAGGAAACCAACGGCAAAAACGCCGAAGGTAGCTAAAAGGGCGGAGGTGGAGTCGCCCTTATTGAACATTGCGGTGGCAATGAATGGGGCAAAGACTGCATAGGAGCTCCACTCATACCACTCTAGGATTTGCCCGGTAAGGCTGGCTCCTAGGGATTTGATGTCGGTGGTAGAAGCTGCGTTTTTGCCGGATTCGGTATCTGGTGGCGATGTCGGTTTGGTGGTGGATGTCATGAGTTCTCCTTGTAGTGGGACCGGGACGGTTGGGAAAAATATTACCTAGATCACACAAATGGGCGGCGAGGATCCAAAGTATTGAGATCGTCTGACGCTATTGATGTTGTTTACCGCGTGAGAAACTGCACGTGATGAACCCCTTTCGGGGACAACCTGTGGTTAGATTTATGGTTCGCATTGTGAACTTGGGTGCGCATTGTGACCCCACTTGGGGGTAGTTGGGTAAATGTCTAGCGTTTCTGAGCTTGGATAACGGCGGGAAAGCCCTCCTTAGGTAAAAGTTTTAGGTTCACAGTGGTGGACACTGGTGTAGCGTGTGACATATGACACGGACGGAAAGGTATGAGTCCTAAGCCACCCGAGTCTTGTCGGAGCCACACCCTAAGGAGGGATTTATGACTGCTCTTAGTCCCGAGGAATTGAGCACAGAAAGCCTCGCCGAAGTCATGGCCGCGGGCGGACGCCCAGCCGATAGCGAGCGTGAAATAAAGATCATCGATACCACCCTGCGCGATGCGCACCAGAGTATCTGGGCCACCCGCATGACCACGGAACACATCCTTTCTCTGCTGGATGACATCACCAATGCCGGGTTCGAGCACGTTGACCTAGTTGCCCCCATTCAGTTCGACGTGGCCGTGCGGTATCTCAAAGAGGATCCGTGGGAACGTGTGCGCCTCGTCCACGAGCATGCCGCCCCCGGTACTAAGTTCCGCGCGCTGATTCGCTCCAAGAATCTAGCATCCTTTGACTTCCTGCCGGATGATGCCATCCTTAACTGGACTGAACGCCTTTATGCCAACGGCTTCCGTGTCATTGGTTCTTTTGATGGGCTCAATGACATCGACAACATTGACAAGGGCCTCAAGCTTGCCAAGGAACTTGGCGCTGAGACCTTTGGTGCGCTGTCCTACTGCCTTAGCCCAGTGCACACCGATGAGCTCTACAAGCAAAAGGCGGAGGAGCTGCTTGAACGCACCGACGTCGACCGCATCATGCTGAAGGACGCCGGCGGATTGCTCACTCCGGACCGCATGAGAACCCTTATCCCGGCTATCCGCAGTTCCATTGGAGAAGATATCCCGCTGGAGGTACACACCCACTCCCTGACCGGCTTGTCCCCATTGACCTATCTCTTTGGCGCGGAGTTGGGCGTGGATTCCATTCACACCTCCATCGCTCCGCTTGCCAACGGCCCCGGTCAGCCTGCGACCCAGGCCTTGGTACGAGATCTGCGGGCGCTCGGCTATACCGTCAACGTTGACGATGATCGCATCGCCTCTGCCAGCGACCGGATCCAAGAAATCGCCGATACTGAGGATAAGCCGGTGGGGGTGCCGCGTGCTTTCGACGGCCTCCACTACATGCACCAGCTGCCAGGCGGCATGCTGACGAACTTCGAATCTCAGCTGGAAACTGCGGGCCTAGGAGACCGATTTGAGGAGCTTCTCTATGAGGTGGCTCGCGTGCGAGAAGAGCTGGCATACCCCATCATGATTACGCCATTTGCCCAGTTCGTGGGTACACAGGCCGTCATGAATGTGATGACTGGTGAGCGCTACTCCGTGGTCCCAAATGAGATTAAGAAGTATGCCCTGGGTTACTACGGTGAACCTCTGGCCCCGCTGGACCCAGAGGTATTGGAAAAGATCCTGGCCAACGGTTCCTCCGAAATCACCGAGGAAATCCCAGAACTCAAGCCGGTACTGCCGGGCCTGAAAGAGGCGCATCCGGACGAGGACATCGACACCCTGCTTTTGCGCGTTATGTTCGCCGGCAGCCAAGTCGATGAAATGAAGCGCTTCGTAGCTGAGGGCCGCGCCGGCGAGGGCGAAGGCGTCAAAGGAGGCGTCTTGACCTCCCTCGTCCAGCAAATCTACAACTCTTCCGATACCACCGACTTCCACCTCAAGACCTCTGACCTGGAAATTAACCTCACTAAAGGAGAAAAGTAATCATGACTGATACCACCAACCTGCAGGATCTGAAGGCCCTCCTGAAGTGGGCCAACCTTTCCGATGATATCCAGGAGCTGCAGATCAAGTATGGCGACATCGAACTCGCCATGTCCCGCACGCCTGGCGGCCTCGACCGCCCAGCCCCGGCTCCGGCACCAGCTGCCGCGCCTGCAGCTGCTCCATCCGCATCCCCAGCAGAGCAAGCTCCCGTACAGCAGGCGCCGGCCCAAGCGGAGCCTGCACCAGCTCCCGCTGCACAAGAACCCGCTGCTCAGGAGGAGCCAAAGGCTTCCGGAGCTCCGGCAGCAGAGGGCGAGACCGTCACCGCTCCTATGGTCGGTACCTACTATGCTTCCCCGAAGCCGGGCGCGGACCCATTCGTCAAAGTTGGCGATGAGGTCGAGGTAGGACAGGTGCTGTGCATCGTCGAGGTTATGAAGCTGATGAACAATATTGAGGCCAAGTTTGCCGGAACTGTCAAGGAAATCCTCGTGGATAACGAGGATGCCGTTGAGCACGGCCAGCCACTAATGATCATCGAACCAAAGTAAACCCCGTTCCCACACACCGATCTGGAGGAAAACATGTCAGATCTCTTAAATAGCGTTCTGATTGCCAACCGCGGTGAGATCGCATTGCGTGTTATCCGCGCCTGCAAGGAGCTGGGGATAAAATCCATCCTCGTCTACTCTGAGGGTGATAAGGATTCCTTGCCCGTTAAACTAGCTGATAAGGCCGTTTGCATCGGCCCAGCCAACGCCGCGAAAAGCTATAACAGCCCCGAGCTCATCCTTTCTGCAGCAATGGCTTTTAAGGCCGACGCCATTCACCCCGGCTACGGATTCCTATCTGAAAAGCCTGACTTTGTACGAATGGTAGAAGAAGAAAACATCGGCTTTGTCGGCCCCTCTGCCGAACACATTGGTTTGATGGGAGATAAGATCGAGGCAAAGCGCATCGCGCAAGCCGCCGGCGTGCCTACTGTGCCCGGCTCCGATGGCGTAGTCACCGAAATTGATGAGGCAATGGAAGTTGCCCGAAATACGGGCTTCCCGCTGCTTATTAAGGCGGCAGCCGGCGGCGGTGGTCGTGGCATGCGTGTGGTTGAATCCGAGGACACGCTGGAAAAAGATCTCAATGAGATCATGAATGAGGCCGAATCGGCGTTCAACGATCCCTCGGTGTACATCGAGCGCTATCTCACCGATATTAGGCATATTGAGATTCAGGTGCTTTCGGATGGAGAGAACGTCGTGGCCTTGGGAGAGCGTGACTGTACCTCCCAGCGCCGTAACCAGAAGCTTATTGAGGAAGGCCCGTCCCCGGTCCTGACCGAGGAACTCCGAGCGGGTATGCAGGAAGCTGCCATCAACCTGTGCAAGGAAGTTAAATACAAAAACGCCGGTACCATCGAGTTCGTCTTCGACAACACGGAAAACAAGTACTACTTCATCGAGATGAATACCCGTATCCAAGTCGAGCACCCGGTCACGGAAATGATCACCGGCGTGGACCTCATCAAGGAGCAGCTACGCATTGCCTCCGGACAGAAGTTGTCCATCAGGCAGGATGATATTGAGATACGCGGCCACGCTATTGAATGCCGCATCAATGCTGAGGACCCGAACCAAAACTTCGCTCCTCGCCCCGGCAAGATCGAACACTATCGCGTTCCAGGCGGCTTTGGTGTACGCATGGATACCCACATCGAAACCGGCTACACCATCCCACCTTTCTATGATTCTATGGTCGGCAAACTTATCGTGTGGGCAGAAGATCGCGATGAAGCCATCGCTCGAATGCTGCGCGCTATCGATGAGTTAGAGGTGGAGGGCGTGGTGACGACTGCGCCGTTCCAGGCGATGTTGCTCGATAGCGAAAAGTTCCGCAGCGGTGAGTTCAATACCGGTTATGTGGCCAAGCTACTGGAGAACACTGACTCCATTCCCGCGGATTAATAAATCTTCTGGTAGCTAGCCCGCACCATCTCATGGCAGTGCTGCCGCCACTCCGAGAGTGCAGGTCCCACAACCCTGGGCCTGCACTTTCAGTGTTTCTGCATTGTGCAATGTGGCAGAAACCATGCTTGGCGATGCCCCCAGCTGCTTATAAGAAAGGACGCCCTATGTTGGTCATTGCCGCCCTGCTGGTCGGCGCCATAGTGCCGGTACAGACGGCCATTAATACGCGGTTTCGTGAAAGCGTTGGCTCCCCAATTGTGGCGGGATTCTTTTCCTTTATTATTGGCTTGTTCGTTTCTGCGCTTATTGCTCTTGCGCTCACCGGCCACCTAATTCCGGATTTAGCCACCGCTGCGCAACAGCCTTGGTGGGTGTGGCTCGGCGGGTTTATGGGAGTTTCCTTCATCGTGGGAAATATTCTGCTTTTCCCTCGCATCGGCAGCGTGGAGACCGTTATCTTGCCTATCTTGGGGCAGGTAACAATGGGCCTGCTTTGCGATACCACTGGCATATTTAATTCCCCACACGTTGGAGTCGGCCCGCTGCGCATCCTCGGGGTGGCCGTGGTGTTGGTGGGAATCGCGTTGGTATTGGAAATCGGGCGCGGTGCCGCTACTACGCACGCCACAGCCAGTGGTGTGAAGCTGTGGTTGTGGCGGCTTTTTGGGGTTCTTATTGGAATGGGCTCAGCAACCCAAACTGCTGTCAACGGCTTCCTCGGCCGTGCATTGGGAAGCCCCCTTCCCGCCGGCGAGATTTCTCTAGCGGTCGGCGTGCTTTTGCTTGCAGTGCTGTCTATTGTCCCCCGTGGTCCGCGGCGTGCTCTTTTCACCCGTCCCGCCCCTGGTCCATGGTGGATGTGGTCCGGTGGAGTGCTAGGGGCTCTCTTCGTGGTTGGCGGGGCTACGCTTTCTCCCATCTTGGGCACGGGAACAACCGTGATTGGATCGCTGGTGGGATCAATTGTGTGCGGTCAGGTAGTAGAGTCGCTCGGCTGGGGGCATGCGCGCCGGGGACTGCCCCCTATTCACCGCGTAGTGGGACTGGCCTTAGTCATCATTGGGGTCGTGATGGTGCGTTCGCTCTAAAGCGTAGTGCCTTAGCGGCGCCAGCGCTCGAGCACCAGGCGTCTATCCAGTGACCGTGAAACGCAGGGCGCAAAGGCGCCGTCTGTATGCATTTGTTCATTAAAGACGGAATCTCGATTATCTGGCTCGCCTTCTATCACTTTCATAACGCAGGTGCTGCAGGTGCCTTCTAAACAACGTGACATCACCGGCAAGTCAGCTTCCTCGAGTGCCTCGAGTACAGTGACATTGGCTGGAACGTGTACGGTTTCCCCACAAAATTCCACGTCGAAAGCGCAATCGCCTGCACCGGCATTTTTCTCTCCGCTAAGCGCTTCCATATCAGGGTGGAAGTTTTCCCAGTGGAAATTCTGGTGGGGAAGATAGTCCAGCACTACCTCCTTTGCGCCGGACATGAACCCTTGCGGACCGCATACATAAAACACTGTTTCCTGCGGGGCTTGGGACAACAGGTGTCGGTAGATTTCTTCTTGCCGTGCACGGGGTGAGCCAAAAACTTCAATGAGACTATCGCCGCATATGCTGCGCAATTGGGGCAGCAGTACGGCGCGGGTAATGCTAGAGGCGAAGTAGAGAACCATGAAGGGTTTGCCTTGGCGCTGTAGCGATTGGGCCATGGAAAGCATAGGCGCAATACCAACACCGGCGCCGGCGAGCACATAGTAGCTGGCGGTGTCAACGAGTTCGAAGTTATTGTGCGCTGGGGAGATAAGTAACTCATCGTCCGCGCGAAGTTGCATCATGACAAGGGAACCACCTCGCGAATTCTCTTCGCGTTTGACGGCGATGCCGTAAGTTAAGTGTGCACCGGCGTTATAACTGGAGATCTCCTTGGATGGCATTTCAAAAACGGAGTACTGGCGCACTAATTCTATTTCTTCTGGCCCGGTGAGCGTGACGTCTACGTGGCAGCCGGGGGAGTAGTCGGGGAGTTTCTCTCCATCCTTTAAGCAGAATTCCAGCACCATAAGGTCATCAGCGACTGGGGTGACCTGCTGTACTGTGGCCCGCAGCCGCGAACCTTCGCTCCGTTTTGCTGTGCCTCGTGCCGGAGAGTGTTTTAAGGAAGTTTCGTCCATTGTGGCCCCTTTCTGCTCAATGGCGTGGGCGGAGCGAGGGAAGCCTGTGAAGCGTTCTAACGCTGTGCGGCCCATTCGCATCTCGCGGCACCACTTCACGCCATTCAGCTTTTAAAGTAATTGAGGACATAGTAGCCACTAACTGAGTTCTATGTCACTCATGTAGTAACACTGGGCCAGTTAAGCGCATTCGATACACCCACATGGGTGGGTGAAGGCTTCAAATTAAAAGATTTCCTGGCGCATCCTTCTGTCTTATTTCTCATGGTAGGGGGTGTAATTCAAGCCCTTCTGTCCACTGTTGAAAGTTTAAAGCAGAGCAAAATGGGTAAACCTCCGCGAATTCCATTGCGGTGCAATCTGACTCTCTATACGATGACCACTACGTATTAAAGGTGACATAGAGCACATATTGTTCAACAGTGTGTGGTCTCACACTTGAGTGAAGAAAGGGAGTCACTGCAATGTCAACCCCCACCAAGCCCTTGGCGAGCGAAACCACGCAGCCAGAGATTTTGCCGATGTCCGATAATCCTTATGAGGATTTCCGCTATTTTTACCGCGATGGAATGCCGCTACGCCCGGCGCCTAAGCGGCGCGTAGACAAACCGGGGTGGTCCACGCTTCGCCACAATATTTTTGACAAGTGGCACACTGTCCACGATGACTGGGCCGGGTATGACACACCCCAAACACGACTCCTAGATGACCATATGTGGCAAACGGATGAACAAGGCGCCGCTTTGGCTGAATCCTTCCGTCGCGATGGCGCAAAGAAAGCTCGGGCCGACTTTGAGCAAGCTCTAAATAAGGGCATCGAAACCGTCGAAGAACCGTCCTCAGAACTCGTTGCGTTCTTTGAGCAGGTAGATACTATTCCCGAGTGGATTGATCTGGAGGCCGCTGAGCGGGGGCGCGTAGCTTATTACAATGCCACGCCAAGCGCAGATTTGCTCACCTTCAATTTTGGTTATTGGGCTACCACCATGGAGGATCGCACCTCTGCGGCCACGGGTGAGACCGGCATGTTCGAATTCAAAGCGATGCAGCGCGCGCTAGAGACTTCCAAGTTCTTTGTTGATTTGGGCAAACAGGATGTCTTTGATCGCTTTGGGGAAGGCCGCAAAGCGGCAGTGCACGTTCGCCTTTTGCATGCACAGGCTAATAGGGGACTGGAAAAGCTATGGGGCCCAGAACACTACAACGAGTTCGGACGGCCGATTGGCTCGAGCTTCCTCGTTTCGGGTGAGGGCTGGTTTGCGCTCATGCCACTAGCCATTGACGAGATATTCGGTCGTCCTCACTCTGGACAAGACTGGGATGACGTAGCTCAGTACTGGGCTTATGTCTTGCACATGATGGGTGCAGAGCACCGTCTCATTCCAAAAAATGGTGATGAGATGCGCAAAATGACTGACTTCATTTACGCAAATGGTGGGCGGTCTTCCGCGTATCACCAGCGTGTTGCCACTGCGCTGATGTCCATTGTGGAACAAATGGATCCCAATCTGCCGCTAGAAATGCTGGGCTCGTTGGCCACGTTGGTTGGCCCTGAAGATACCAAGTTCATGGTGGAGGGGACCCGTTGGGCCGAATTGGACTTTAGCCAGGCTGCGAAGGATTTTGAGGAAAAGGCCCGTAAAGAGGCTGAAGAAGCCCGCGAAGCGGACCAACGACCAGACGCTGAAGCCTATAAGAAGCAGAAAGCTACTCAAGGTCGCCCGCCGTGGTCAAACGCCTTGGAAGAAGTGCAGGAATACATCAAAAATAACGAGCCCGACGTCAAGGTGGTCTGGACTTTGCACGACGATTCGAAAGAAGCAAAGCGCTAGATCCCGCGCCACCGATTTAAAGATTAGAAAGTGAAGTGACTGGAATGTCAACCCCCACCAAGCTCTTGGCGAGCGAAGTCACACAGCCAGAGATTTTGCCGATGTCCGATAATCCTTATGAGGATTTCCGCTATTTTTACCGCGATGGAATGCCGCTGCGCCCGGCACCTAAGCGGCGCACCCCCACCCCGAGCTGGTCCGTGCTGCGCCATAATATTTTTGATTCTTGGCACTCAGTGGAAGATTCTTGGGAGGGCTACGGTACTGCGCAAATCCGCCTTTTAGATGACCACATGTGGCAAACCGATGAGACGGGTGAGAAGCTCGCTCAAGCCTTCCGTCGCGATGGTGCGAAGGAATCGCGGAAGAAATTCGAGCAGGCGCTAAATCAGGGCATCGATACTGTGCGTGAACCTGCCCCTGAGTTGGTGGAGTTTTTCCAAGAAGTAGATCGGATCCCAAGTTGGCTAGATCTCGAGGCCGCCGAACGCGGGCGCGTAGCCTATTACAACGTCACCCGCACCTCAGAGATTCTTGCTATCGCCTTTGCTTATTGGGCAACTACGTTGGAGGATCGCACCTCAGCGGCCACAGGCGAGACCGGAATGTTTGAGTTTCAAGCCATGCAACGGTCTATTGAGACTGCACAGTTCTTTGTGGATCTAGGAAAGAAGAACGTTTTCGAGCGCTTTGGTGAGGGGCGCAAGGCGGCGGTTCGCGTGCGTTTGCTCCATGCCCAGGCAAACCGCGGATTGGAAAAGATGTGGGGTCCGGAGCACTATAACGAATTCGGGCGTCCAATCGGCTCCAGTTTCCTCGTCTCTGGAGAAGGCTGGTTTGGCATGATGCCGCTTGCAATCGACGAGTTCTTTGGCCGTCCGCATAGCGGCCAGGAGTGGGATGACGTGGCTCAGTATTGGGGATACATCCTCTACATGATGGGAGCGGAGGAGCGCCTTATCCCTAAAACTGGCGATGAAATGCGCAAGATGACTGATTACATCTATGGCAATGGCGGATATTCCTCTGCTTACCACGAGCGTGTGGCTACCGCGCTGATGTCCATCCTAGAAAGCCTCAACCCCCTCGTGCCACACGTTGCCCTTGGCGCACTATCTACCATCTGCGGCGAGAAAGACACCAAGTTTATGGTGCAGGGCACACGCTGGGAAAAGATCAACTTTAGGCCTTGGGCCATCCTCTTCAAGGCGGCCGCTAAAGCGGAAGCTCGTGCGGCCCGAGTTCGGGACAAGCTGCCAGGTGCGAAAAGGGCCAGGATAAAGCGTGCCAATAATGGCAAACCCCCTTGGACTGCGGTGACGGAGGTGATCAAAGACTACATCGCTAAGAACGAACCAGATACCAAGTCCGATTACACCTTGCACGATGACTCGAAAGAAGCCCGCAGCTAAACCGACTTCACCAACTCTCACCAGACTATAAGGAGAAACCACAATGAATGCACCAGCACCGTTGAGCGCCGTAAATGAATGGCCGGCCGGCCGCGGTAGCCGCGAAGAATTTGTGGCCAAGTATGGCACGCAGCGCGCAGACCGCTACCAAGAGGCCTTCTGGGCTATGGATCCCGTGGCAGACGCTCTATTCACCAGCGGTCATACGGTTAAGGAAATCATGCCCAACCTGCGCGAGGCCTTAGCTCGCGGCACCGCCGATGACAATACCCTGCCGGAGGTAGCGGCATTGATTGAGGATATGACCAAGGCACTTGCGGGTCTAGACGCGGAAAAGCTTGAGCGCGGTCGCCGCACCTACCTGTCCATCCCGCCGTTGAGCCACGGTCTGGCATTGGGCCCTGGTTCCTTGGTACATACGTATGCTACCCCGGCCATCGCTGACCTTTTGGTTAACACCGGCGAGCTTACTGACGGTGCCGTCAAGCGCCTTGCCTACACCACAAACTGGACCTATTCGCTCTACCTGCCGGATGCTTTGCAACCAGGAGGGGAAGGCTTTATTCATACAGGCATGGTGCGCGCGATTCACGCTCATGTGCGCCGCGTACATAACCGCAAGGGCTTGGACTATTCCGACTATGGTGCGCCGATTAGTGAATTCGACATGCTGCGCACCTGGTTCGACTTCACGTATATCCCATATGCCGGGCTGCGTCGTATGGGCTGGCAACTCACCGCAGAAGAAGAAAAGGACGTGTTCTATCTGTGGAAGATAGTCGGCCGCATGTTGGGTATCCGTTCCGATCTCTTCCACGGTGAAGATGGTATAGAGGCCTCGCAGGAGACCATGGATGCCATCCATGCGGTCGACGGCGAAATTAATGAGGCTGCCCGCCAGCTTGTCGATGCCCTGATGTCCGGCTTCGTTGTTAATGCTAAGGAACTCACCGGCTTCCCAGAAAACACGCTTGCAGATTGGACCGCTGCGCACGTGCGCATCATCCACGGCGATGAGGTGGCTGATGCCTGTGGCGTGGCGCAGTCCGTGATGCAGCCCATCTTGGAGATGGAAGCCCCACTAGTGCAAGAACGTTTTGACCTGCTGCGCCAAGACAAGGAAGCCCTCGAGGCGGAAATCCAGAAGAATGAGGACATGGTCCGCCAGATGCTTACCCGTGATGCCACCTACATGAAGCAGGATGAGGGCGTGAAAATGAAGGACGGCTCGATGGCCGTCGGCGCTTAAATCGGTGACATGGCTAACAAAAGTCGCGTACTGTTGTGACAGGCACAATGCCTGCGCGATGTACATCAATATCAACACCCCATAGGAAGGAAGTCCCGATGTCTAAGGGCTACGCAGTTACCAACCCCGCCACAAATGAAGTGGTAGAAACCTTCGATACCTTTACCGACGAGCAGATTCAGGATGCACTAGCCAAGTCTCACGAGGCCTTTCAAACCTGGCGTAAGACCCCAATTGACGAGCGCGCCAAGATTGTCTCCCGTGCTGCTGAGCTCTTTAAGGAGCGTAAGGGCGAACTAGCCAAGATTGAGGCCCAAGAAATGGGCAAGGCCACCCCGGAAGGGGAGTGGGAGATCAACTTCTCCGGCGATATCCTGCAGTTCTATGCGGATAATGCGGCAGAGCACAATAAAGACAAGCCAGTCGATGTACCCGGCGGAAAGGCCGTGGTTCGCCGCCTTCCCGTTGGCTCTCTCCTGGGTATCATGCCGTGGAACTACCCCATCTACCAGGTCGCACGCTTTGCCGGACCGAACTTGATGAATGGCAATTGCATTTTGCTAAAGCATGCCGAAATTACCCCGAAGTCCGCCGCTGCTATCGAGGAGATCTTCCGCGAGGCGGGCCTGCCCGAGGGCGTGTACATCAATATATATGCCGATCATGACCAGATTGCGGACGTTATTGCTGATCCGCGCGTCCAGGGTGTTTCTCTCACTGGTTCTGAGCGTGCCGGCGCCGCCATTGCGGAAATCGCCGGCCGCAACCTTAAGAAGGCTGTGCTGGAGCTCGGCGGCACTGATCCGTATATTATTCTCGATGCCGCCGATATCACTAAGGCGGCTGAGGAAGCCTGGGTCAAGCGCATCGAGAACGTCGGCCAGGCCTGCACCTCCAATAAGCGCATCATCGTCATGGAGGATATCTACGACGAGTTTGTTGATGAAATGGTGCGCATCGCCGAGGGAATGGCACAAGGTGATCCTTCCAGCCCAGCGGATAACCAGTACTACCCAATGTCCTCGCGCAGCGCCGCAGAGAACCTAGACAAGCAGGTCCAGCGCGCCGTGGACAATGGCGCCACCATCCGTACCGGTGGCGAGCTGCATGAAACCGCGGCCTATTACACGCCAACCGTGCTTACCGACGTCCCCGTAGGCTCCGAATCCTACTATGAGGAGTTCTTCGGCCCTGTGGCCGAAATCTATAAGGTCTCTTCCGAAAAGGAAGCAGTGGAGCTAGCCAATAACTCCAACTACGGTCTGGGCGGCGCCGTCTTCTCTGAGGACACCGAGCGTGCCACCAACGTGGCTGACCAGATCGATACCGGCATGATTCACGTAAACCTGGGACAGTACTTCTCCCCAGTGCTGCCTTTCGGCGGAATCAAGAATTCCGGCTATGGCCGCGAACTTTCTGTCTTTGCCCTAGATGAGTTCGTAAATAAGCAGTATCTGTACATCAACGACTAGGCCACAAGCCGTTCTAGCCCAGAGGTAATAGGGCTGAATACAAAAGTTCCCGCTTAGCTTTGCTAAGCGGGATTTTTGCTCCTCCAACTGGGCTCGAACCAGTGACCTACACCCTATTTAACCTGCATAAACACCCTTTTTAAGCCCTATTTGACGACAAATTGACGACATCTGAAATTTTTTCATCCACAGCACTACTCACCGCCTCCAAATCCTCATCGAAAAGATCCGCATAAACATCAAGCGTCATCGCCGCCGAAGAATGGCCGAGCTCACGCTGAATAACTTTCACATTCGCCCCCGCCGACACCATCAACCCGGCGGCCACATGCCGAAGCCCATGTGGTGTCACCCGTGGGAAATCCTCATACTTCGCCATGCAACGGTCCAACGCGTTGTAGTACCACTTGCCATGCGTCGGAGGCCTCATCGGCATGCCATCACGACGCGGCCATAACAAATCATCCGGACCTTTACCTTCCATTACCGGTATAAGCATCCGCATCACCGATGCCGGTACAGCCACTTCGCGTACCTCATGCGTTTTAGGCGTGCCAATAACTACCTCGCTGCCTACAGCGACGGCGTTACGCTCGACGTTGATACGATTCCGCAGCACATTCACATCCCGCACCCTAAGCGCCGCTGCTTCACCCCACCGCAAGCCTACGGTGCCCAAAAGCCACACCAATTCCTTATATCGGGTGCACTCGTCTACTAGTTGGCCGAGCTGCTCCGCCGTCAGATACACCTTCCTGGCCGCTTTTTTACGTGGAAGTTTCACACCTCGCGCGGGGTTTTCACGAATAGCTTTGTCCATGACCGCCAGGTCTAGAATCTGAGCGAGTACCGCATGGGCCTGCCGCACCAAGGATGCTGACCTATCCAGAGAGGATACCCATGCCTGTACCTCCGAGGGCTTAATGCTGGCCATCTTCCGCCTGCCCCATTTGGGCTCTACGTGGTTACGCCATACTGCCAGCATGTCGTGCTGGGTTTTGGGTTTTAGGTGCGTCAGGTTCGCTTGCCACGGCCTAGACATTTCGTTGATGGTGACTTTGCCGGCGTTGGGGTCAATCCAGTCTTGGTCATGAATGCTGGCGGCGTTTTTGTCAGCCCAGGCTTGGGCCTCATTCTTAGTGCGGAATCCACGCTTTGTGCGTGATTTGCCATCGGGGGAGCGGTATTGGACGCGCCAGGCTTTTCCCTTGTTGGTTTTGTAGGATTTGATGGAAGACATTGTGTTGGGGTGGGGATAGAAAAATGCTCTGGGCGTTGTAGTAACGCTCAGAGCACTGGTGGAGTTTGTTTTTAGTTAAGCGAGCTTGCCCGCGATGATGATGATTTTTTCGACAACCTTCAGTGCGTCCTGAATTTTGTCAAAGTCGATGTTCTTGATGAACTTGTCGACCTTCGCGTTGAAGTCTTCGGTCTTGCTGGAGAGCTGGTCGACCTTGGCTTCGAAGTTCTTCTTGTGCTCGGCATGTTTTGCGTCCAGGTCCTGCTTGTTTTCCTGGTGCTTGCTGGAGAGTTCCTCGAGCTTGTTGTGGATGTCGTCCTTGTTGAGTTTGGAGGAATTGGTCTCCTGCTCTGGGGCAGCCTCCTGCTCTGGGGCAGCCTCCTGCTCTGGGGCGGTCTCGGTGGTGGCGATGGCGTCTGCTGGGACGGTTTCGGAGGTGATGGTGTCGTCTGCCATTGCTGGTGCGATGGCGGTGGTAGTGGTGATTGCGAGGGTGGTTAGGCCGATGGTTGCCTTACGTAGCATGATGTCTCCTTGGGTGAATTCTTGAGGGATTTCTTTACGGGCAGAACGGTATATTAGTCCGCATTAAAGAAAAAGTCAGGTTTTTGTGTTGGAATGCACAGGGTCTGGGATGACTTTTGATTGTCCATGGTGTTAGCGGGGTGCCATTGACTGGGGCGGATGATGTTGGTGTTCTTGCTCGACGAAGTGAAAGCTCGGCCCCCTAGATGTATGTGCCGTGGAAATTTTTATTTTTTGGGGTGGGGGTAATTTCGGGGGTGAATGCGGCGGGCAGAAATCTCCTATTGTGGCGCACATCGCTTCTTAACTAAGAAAAAGCTGAAAATTCACAGATCAAACAATATTTATATGATAAGTATTATGAGAAAGCTTCTCACAGGTGGACAATGATAGGAAAGTGCCTATCCTGGGTAGCGAGGGAGAATGAAAACCATCCCCAACATTCGCTCTCTCAGAAAGGCACACAATGCTCATCCCTAAACCAGCAAAATTTGCCACCCCCATCGCGGTTACAGTAGCCCTCATTGCAGGGGGTATCGCAGCACCAGCACAAGCCCAAACCGCATCTGCTGACCTCAGCAGCGACACCGGGTCCGCTAACGGCCTTTCTTCCCAGGCCTCCAGCAAAGTCGCCAGCATAGAACCAAACACTGTACGGGCAGAATCCATCTACATCTACACCAACGGCGTACGCGTAGTCAACGGCCGCAAGCCGGTACGCAAAAGTCCAGCCCTCAACCACCTATCCCAAGACTGGGCAAACCACCTAGCCCAAGATGGCGAACTACAACACCGCCCCAATCACTGGGAATACTATCCCTCTAGCATCCCGGCGGGCGGAGAAAACGTACTCCAAGCATGGGACGACTATTCCAACGCTCAGCTAGTTAAATTGTGGGCCGATTCTCCAGGGCACCGGAAAATCCTTCTTGACCCCGACGCAAAATCTGTTGGCATAGGAGTTGCCAAGGATAAAGACGGAAAACTCTTCGCAGTCCAGAACTTCGGACGATAAACCAAAATCAGGCTTCAGGCTTCGAAGCTGATAAAGGCGTCACTAACAACCGCGTCGCATTTGCAGTAAAAGGTGACGCCTCTTCTTCTTTGTAGACATTAAGCAAAAGCTTGTACTAAACTCAGGTTCACTCGGTTTTGCTCGTTGAATCCGGGTGCCGGCAGTTCATTTTTGTGGAGTCTCCTTTGAGGGAATGAACAAAGAATGAATGATGTGGACTGCTGGTCTTTTGAAAGGTCACTAGGCTTTTTCGGGCGGCGTTTGTAGGGAACGCTGTAACCTGGTGGCCTTTCTTTTATGGCGTGAGGTGAATGCCACAGTCTCAGGCGTAGAATTATTAGATTCTTAATATTAGGGTAGGTCTTGTCAGCCAGTTGATTTGTTCTGGTTGACTTCCAGGGTTACTCATTCCCTGGTCTCCCATCGCATTTCGCCTGTGTTGTATGTGATGGGTTCTCTGGGAGAAGGCCACCAAGCTCTTATTTCATCCTTGTAGTTATGTGCCTGGTGGCCTTTTCTTCTATCCCGGGCGGGCTTTAAGTTCATTAGGGGCCAATTGCGGCTTTCTGGCGCCACATTCATGGTCTGATTCCCCGCCCTTGGTGCTGCACTTCCACATAACAAGCACCAAGGGCGGATTCTTTTTCAAAATTCGAGCATTTCTTGAACTGGTTTGCTCCTGCTCATTGCCTTATTGAATAGAGCGTCGAACTGAACCTTGTCCTCAGAAATCTCCATGATGGTTATAACCTTTGCTACCTGACGCTCTAGGTGCGCGACTCCGGTGTCCTCAGTGAGATGCTGGTGATGCTTTCTTGCGCGGTTGCCTTGTTCATTCTTGGGGTTTAAATCACGTAGTTTCTCGAGGACTCCTTCCGGCATGTGCTCGTAGATGTATTTGTTGATGAAGCGCCCAACGTACTGTGGATGATGGTGGTTTCCTGGGACAAACTTCCATCCTTGTAGGCGGTAGATTTCGCGGAAGAATGCTTCAGGGAAGCGGCGCACCCATGGCTGGAACTCTTCTGCAATATAGGCGTCGAGTAGTCGTTGCAGTTCATCCTTCGCCCTCGTTTCTTGGTATCCCGTGGCCTCATCAACGAGCGCCGTAATTCCAACGAGAGCGAGAGCTTTAATGACTTTTCGGGCTGCTTCAGCTGCCGGTTTCTGGCTGGGAAGCAGAACTCCGGCTTCTTCGGCGTCGAGGTAGACATTGCATACCCGAGGAAGGATTTCTGCATCGTAGCCGTTTAGTATCTGCTTCTTGTCCCCGACTCGGTAGTCGACTCGTTGGAGTATTTCCTCGAGTTCGGGACCAATGAAGGGGGCGAGGTTCTTGGCTTCAATGAAAGGGGCTCGGTTTTCTCGGCTGGTGCGCCGACCGCGGGCGGGGCGTCCAAGTGTTGTGAAGATGGAGGCTTGGCTAATGATTCGCCGACCATCTTCTAGTACGTAGCAGGACAGTTCGGTTCCGTCGATGTCGATTGTTCCCTGGTGGGTGGCTCGTTGTATTTGACGTCCCCATCGGGCGTCGGCTGCTTTTTGGCCGGCTACTTTTCTTGGGTCTGGCTTTGGGAGTTTTCCGCTATGCGGTTCCATAATCGCATTTTATCACGAAGTTTTAGTTGCAACTTGGCCACGCTTTCTACCTGGTATTTCATCTAATCGCCGCAGTTCGTCAGCCCATGTTGATCACCATACGGTTTAGCATTCGCATGCACGTTTTAGCGGATTGGTTTATAATCTGTCGAGTGCTGGGCGCGGTCTTGCCCCATACTGCTGATGGACCACAACGCCCCGTGGGCCTAGGGTGCCCCGTGTCCGAGCACAGCTCCACGGGGCCACCCCAGTTTTACTGCGCTAAGCATTCCTACTTTCTAGAACGTGATTCGCGGCTCTGTACCAGATTCAAGAGCCTGAACTCGATGGTGCAAAACGAACGCATCCAGAATCCACCAGATTCCTAAACCTCCACCAGTAAACAGCTGCAGTAGGCCAATCCCAATGTTTCCTAGAAAGAAACGGTGTCCACCGAACAGCCCGAAGAAAAACCAAATTGTCCACAAAAGAAGCCGGTTAATCTGCCTTCCCGGAAGGTATTGCGGTGAATGACCGGAATCCGAGTAGTAGAAGTTCTGCTGTGGCTCCGAGGGGTAAGGGGAGGGCTGCGCATATGATTTCTGCCAGCCCTCATACGGGCTAGTGTCCTCTTGCTCAATGTCTTCCGCAGGCATTCTATGAGCTTCCACCCAGCGTGGGTCCCAATACTCTTCTATGTAGTTACTGAAATGGGTCCATGCCCTCCGGTTATCAGCTGTGAGTTCCACACCATCCTTTTCGAGTGCTGCTTCTGCTTCTGCCATAGTGGGCATTTCCAAGCGCACCGAGGCGTAGAAGTCTTTCTCCCAATCGCGGCTAGTCCATACGCGTCCGGGTACTTCGATGGTGCCGCCGGCGTCGTGGACAGCACAGGCAAGCTGCCACCAATAGTCCATGTCCTCCTCTGGCAGCCAGCCCAAAGTATTGATTGATTCGCGGACGATGATCGCTTTGTCCATGCCGTAGTAATCAGTAACTGGCAGTAGCTCAAGGTCGAGTTCAATCTCTTCCCCTGGGGCCGCTGAATTGTCTTCGGCCAGTTCACGAAGGTTGGAAAAGAATAAGCCTTCGCGGTCGACTTCTTGGGTGTAATCTTCGCCAAGAATTTTTAGGAGGGTCATTAGGCTACTTGTCTTTCGTGTAGGGTTTGCCAGGTTTTTAGGACTTTGACTGTGACGCCTAGTTCGTGGGCTAGGACGTTGGGGTGTGGTCCGTAGATTGCCTCTGTGGTGGCGTAGTCGGTGGAGTTGATGACGAGTCGGGCGGCGAACCTGTCGGCGCGTATTTCGTGGGCGCCGTGGTGGCCGGGAGGGTCACCGTAGTGTGCGTGGCCTAGCTCGTGGGCCAAGGAACACAGTGTGGTGGCATCGTCCATGCCTACGCGCAGGGTGATGGTGTTGCGGTGGGGGAGCCATGCTGCTTTCGGTCCGCCACGATGCCACCTCACCCGATACCCGCGCCGCTGCGCCACATCAATGAGGGCATCAGTGTTAATCAATCAAATCCTCACCTCGCTTCTCACGTTCGGCCTGCTCGTCAGGGCTACTATCCGCCGCGTGCGGTACGGAATCATCCCATTCTTGGACCAGGCCATCATCGTCATCATGCAGTGAAGCAGACGGGCCGGACACGGGGGTGAGATGCGGGGCTAGACCAACGGTGTCCTCGTCCCCCTCGTTGCCGAACAGGTAACGCGCCTGCGGGTCAGAACGACGCATGATTTCGTCCAGTAGCTGCTCATTGGTGGCTTCATGGAGGGCAACTTCTACGTCTGGCCCTTGGAGTTCGTAGTCATTGATGTATTCGGTCTCTATGAGGCCAGACACGGGGGAGCGGTCATAAGCGCGACATAGGGCAATGACCGTTTCGGGACGCAGATACCCGCGTGAGAGTTGGCGGGAAATGGTGCTCTGCGCGTAGTCAGCTTTTTTGGATGCAGTAGCGCGGGTGTCTTCTCCGATTAAGTCGGTTAACCAGGTTTCAAAGTTCATGATCTGAACTCTAGTTGCAATGTGTAAACGTCGCAAAAGGTGCAGGTTAAATGGTCTGACGGGGGTAGCGATAAGGGGTAGACGGGTTGGGGGTAGTTGCGGAAGGTAATTCAGAATGGCAACATGTATTTCACCGGCGCAGAACGGCACCGGCAACAAACTTCAAAACTACATGGAGGTAACTACATGGCTGTCATGGCACCGCCCCGGTTCACCTTCCGCCCCGGAGCCCTGGACGCAATCATGCGCTCTAGGAATCTGCAGACCGAGGAACAGCTAGCCCTGCTCATCGGCGTTCGCACAGCGGACATTCCAAAGCTGCGTGCCGGGGCAAAAGTAACCGCAGAACTCGCACTACGAGTATCCGCCCTACAAGGCGACAAAAACTACATCGGCGCCTGGTTCGACCAAGTAGAAGAAACCGCTGCGTAAATCCCTAGAAATGAAAGGAGGCACCCACGATGCCCAATCATCTGGTGCCAGTCGACGGGAGCAAAGCCTCGCCGTTCGACGCAATTAAGAATATCACAGCTGATGGGCATGAATACTGGTCAGCCCGCGACCTTATGCCCATGCTCGGGTATGGGGACAAGTGGCAGAACTTCGCCCAAGCTATCGAGCGCGCCAAGCTCGCCGCCGAGGTGCAGGGTCACGATGTGAACAGCCTTTTTACTGGCGTTAGTAAAAAGTCCGGCGGCCGCCCGCAGAAGGATTACGAACTCGCACGCTTTGCTTGTTACCTCGTGGCAATGAACGGTGACCCCCGCAAGCCGGAAATCGCCGCAGCGATGTCCTACTTCGCCATTAGGACTCGTGAGGCCGAGACCCGCCCGGCCGCTGCTCTTCCGCAGGATTATGCGTCGGCTTTGCGGGAGCTTGCCTCCACCGTGGAGGCTAAGGAGCTTGCTGAGCGGCAGGAGCGTGAGCAGCGTGAGCTTGCGAATAAGCGAGCTCGTGCTATTGAGGCCCAGGCTCCGGCTGTGGCTAAGGCACAAGCCCATTCCGGGGTTGCCGAGTGGAAGGGTAAGCAGAATTTTGCCCGTGAGGTCCAGCAGTGGGGCGACCTACAAGGGTTGGACATTAAGCAGCAGAGCGTGCTTCGTCTCTTGGCCCGCAAGGGAATGTACATCGCCGCCGGGCGGGCAGACAGCGGTCAGGTCAAACGAGACGCGGTGCGCGCTGGGTGGGGCAAGAACGAAAAAGGAGTTGCCGACAACGGCCACGCCTACACCCGCCCACTAATTAGCCCTAAGGGGCAGGACGTGGCCTGGAAATGGATTGTTAAGGCCGTCGCAGAGCACGGCCAGGAACTCAACCCGAAAGAAGGAAAGTAATGCGAGAAAACACTCTTTACCGCGCACACATCGTCGAATATCCAGAGTTTGAACGATACGAAGCCTTTGACGAGCGCGGAGAAGGCGGGGTGTGGACCTGCCCGGTCGGCTGGACTGCTGACGCTGACTACATCGAGCGATTCGGAACTAACAAGTATTTCGAGCCGAACACCGACAAGTTCTATAAGTCGCGGTCATCTGCGAAGGCGCGTGTGGACCTGCTCAATTCGATGGGGTACATCGCGATTGTGCAGCGGTCCGCCCCGGTGGAATGGCCGGCAGATGGGCAGGAACGCGTCGAGGCTAAACAGCCGGTGGGCGTGTCCGAAGCTATCGCGGTGCTTAAGCAAGCCGGGGTCATTCAATCCGCCGACGAGCTTTTTTAGAGGAGGTGAACCAGCATGACCGACAAAAGCAAGGAAACCCCCGACGCTGGCAGGCCAGGGGCAACCGTGAATATTTCTCGCGAGAAGGACTACACCGCGCAAGAAGTAGACAACCTACTCATGGCGATTACCGGGGACAGTCACGTCAACATCACGAATAAGGGACACAATGCGCGTGATAGCCGCTTGAGGCGGTGGCTGAAGGCAGTCGTTCGCAAAGCACGCTGGCGGTGATGTAGATGTCTGTTAAGACGGTCGCTTGGATTGTGTCTCTGGTTATTGTTGCTGGTTTGGCCGTGTTGGTTATTTCTGTTTGTTCGGCCATCCTGGCCGGTCGCCGGGACGCTCGACATAGGGACGACGAGCTTTCCAGTAACCAATCGGTGCCTTTGTCGGAGTTTCCTCGAGTTTCTTCGACCACCTTTTACCTAGACGGCGACGGATTCCCAACCGGAGCGGTGTCCACCAGTAGTACTTCCACTCTTCCACCCGGTTCCTCTGGTTCAAACGGTAACGAACCCGGAGAGCCTGAGCCTGAAGGCCTTTCCCTGAGCGACGAGGAACGAACCATGTCACAAGAACCTCATCAGGGTAGTGGGAAAGATTCAGAGTCTCTAGTAAGTCTCCAGATTCAAATTTTGGACTTTCATGCAGTAGTTGATGTTTCTCGCCGTTCTTTACCCAGACAGAAAAGCGGTGGAGAGGAGAAATCCCGTTGTGCTTGACGAATAGGTCCAAGCATTCTGATTGCCGCAATTCGATGTTTATCGAGTAAGAGGTTTCCTTAACTTTTTCGAGGTTAACCTGCTTTTTGGCTAGCCACACAGTGAGTGGGGCGAAGCCAAGGCTGGCGGTGGCGACGACAAGATTCCAATCCATAAGTGGAGTTTAGCCCGACTAGCAGGCGGGGGAGTGCAAGCCTCCCTGCGGGCACGGGGACCAGCATGTCCCAAAGTTTCGACACAGTGACTGAATCTTAACGGGGTTCGGGTTGGTCGGAAATGTTGTATGAGAACTGAATTAGTGAAGAGCGCCGGATGATACGGGCTAGGTGAGCATGTTTCTTAGATTGCCACGACCCTAGCAGGCAGTAATGCAGGAACCCCGCCCTGTGTGGTGGGAGGGAACGAACGGCGCCGACATAAAAGGTAGCGCAGAGTAGACAAACCACTTTTCTTTTACACCTACTACAGGGGCTAAAGGGAATGTGCTTACAGAAGACCACTGGGGTGCAACTCCCCGGCTGCGCACTGGGTTGGGTGTGGAGTGTTACTGGCTCCGTAAGTGAAGGCGTGGGTGGCCCCGCCACTAGCCCACGCCTGCACCCAACCCTCATACTCTGCACACGATAGGAGAAACCATGGCAAATAAATACGTTCCCGAAGACCTCAGCCTGATGGAAGCAGCCTGCGTCAACTGGGTACTTTCAGCAATTAAAACCGATATTCTCTCCGGCACGCCAAGCGGCAAAGCCATAGACCAAGCACTTCAGGAAATAGAAAGAAAAACTTACCCCTCAGAGACCGACCCCGATGTTTCATCGTGACCATCTTTGGCTTCTGGGGAATCGTTAGTACCTGAAGAAATCGCAGGCAATTCTTCTTTCACCAATTCATAAAGATCTTCTCCTGCCTGTTCAACTGCAGACGAAGCCAAGATAGTGCCAGCAAGCACCACTGAACCAGTAGATTTCTTGAAGAATCCCCAAGCGCCTTCCTGCGCTTTTTGATAGAACTTTTTGTCTTCTGGGGCATCCGCCGCTTCTTCGAGTGCTTCCAAGATGTATTTCAATTCATGGAGAGCATCGATGATTTTGAATTCACCGTAAAGATCTAGATCTTCGAGACAACCCCGAAGATGCTGAATGATTCGAATCGAGTGCTCACGCAAAAATCGATGTGATTCGTCGAGTGCTGAGACCCGGTGCAGAAGAACTTCCAGGAAGTTGGAGAACTTTTCTGAAGAGCCTTCTTCAAACTTCGGAATCACAAAGTCAAGAAGAGCTGCCTGAAGTGCCCCGGGTTTTGTTCCTAGGCGTTTGCCTTGATTTCTATTATTGCTTGCGGCGGGTGCTGGTCCCAAAAT